>JBKHVJ010000344.1:0-14935 GCA_046570145.1 Alphaproteobacteria bacterium | reverse complement strand
TGTGGAGGGCGGTCGCGCTGTCGGTGTGCGGGTTGCTGCAACTCTGCACCGGGCCGACCGGGTGGTTCTGGCCGCCGGCGCCTGGTCGGCCGGCCTGCCGGGGCTGCCGCCCGCCGCGAAGCCGCCGGTGCGGCCGGTCAAGGGACAGATGGTCTGCCTGCGCATGGACCCGCGGCTGCCGCTGCTGCGCCATGTGGTGTGGACGCCCGGCACCTACCTGATCCCGCGGCTGGACGGCCGGCTGCTGATCGGCGCCACGACGGAGGAGCGCGGCTTCGACGACCGGCTGACCGCCGGCGGCCAGTTCGCGCTGCTGGAAGGTGCATGGCGCGCCCTGCCCGGCATCGCCGAACTGCCGATCGAGGAGGCCTGGGCCGGCTTCCGCCCCGGCAGCCGCGACGACGCGCCGATCCTGGGCGAGAGCGGCATTCCCGGCCTGATCCATGCCACCGGCCACCACCGCAACGGCATCCTGCTGACCCCGGTCACCGCCGACGGCATCGCCCGTCTGGTGCTGACCGGCGAAACCGACCCACTGCTGCGCCCCTTCGCCGCCGACCGTTTCCTTGCCGCGGGAGCCGCCGCATGAGCGCCCTCCTCCGCGTCAACGGCCAGCAAGAGCCGCTGTCCGCCGCGTCGGTCGCCGAGCTTCTGGCCACGCGCGGCATCGCCGAAGGCACGCCCGGCGTCGCCGTCGCCCTGAACGGCTCCGTCGTCCCCCGCCGCCGCTGGTCGGAAACCCCGCTTCAACCCGGCGACAGCCTGGAAATCGTCCGCCCCATCCAGGGCGGTTGACCCCTTGTATCTCCCTCTCCCGCCCCTCTCCCCCCCGGGGAGAGGGGGATTTCCCCAAGCTGGTGACCTCGGGAGAGGTCTTTCAAAAGGCTCCCCCATGTCCCAAACCGACACCCTCACCATCGCAGGCCGCGGCTTCGGGTCGCGGCTGTTCCTCGGCACCGCCGGCTATCCGAACCAGCAGGTCATGCTCGACGCGCTGGAGGCCAGCGGCAGCGAACTGGTCACGCTGGCGATCCGGCGCATCAGCCTGGACGGCTATTCGGAAAGCCTCGTCGACGTGCTGGCCCGCGCCACCGCGGGACGGCCGACCGGCGCGGTCGGGCTGCTGCCCAACACCGCCGGCTGCATGACCGCCAAGGAAGCCGTGCTGACCGCCCAGCTGTCGCGCGAGGCGCTGGACACCCCCTGGATCAAGCTGGAGGTCATCGGCGACCGCGAGTTGCTCTATCCCGATGTCGAGGAACTGCTGCGCGCGACCGAGGAGCTGGTGAACGACGGATTCGTCGTGCTGCCCTATTGCAATGACGACCCCGTCACCTGCCGCAAGCTGGCCGATCTGGGGGCGGCGGCGGTGATGCCGCTGGGGGCCTTCATCGGCTCCGGCATGGGCATCCGCAATCCGCACGCCATCGAGACGATCTGCGCCCGCAGCCCGGTGCCGGTGGTGCTCGACGCCGGCATCGGCACCGCCTCCGACGCGGCGCTGGCGATGGAACTGGGCTGTGCCGCGGTGCTGCTGAACACCGCGGTGTCGAAGGCGCGCGATCCGGTGCGGATGGCGGCTGCGATGCGCGACGCGGTCAGCGCCGGGCGCGGCGCCCATCTGGCCGGCCGCATGCCGATGCGCGCCCATGCCGAACCCTCCAGCCCGCAGATGGGCCTGATCGGCGGCTGACGGCGAAGGGCGTGCCTCTTGCGGTTGTCCAATCGGCCGCTTGATCCGGCGCGGCGGCTGACGCAGGCTGTCGCGCACCGCCCCTCAAGCCGGAGACCTTCCGACCGTGCCCGCCACCTTCGAACCCCGTACCCCCGACTGGAAGGCGCGCTGCCTCGCCTCCTTCGAACAGCAGCCGATCTGCAGGACGCTCGGCATCGAGATGGCGGCGATGGAGCCCGGCTTCTGCGAGATGCGGCTGCCCTTCCGCACCGACCTGACGCAGCAGCACGGCTTCTTCCATGCGGGCATGGTCAGCACGCTGGCCGACAATGCCGGCGGCTATGCCGCGCTGAGCCTGATGCCCGCCGGGGCGGAGGTGCTGGCGGTGGAGTTCAAGATCAACCTGATGTCGCCGGCCAAGGGTGACGTGATGATCGCCCGCGCCCGCGTGGTGAAGCCGGGCCGCACCCTGGTCATCACCCAGGTCGAGGTGTCGATGCTGGACGGCGGGGTGGAGAAGG
Source organism: Alphaproteobacteria bacterium (assembly GCA_046570145.1). Taxonomy (GTDB): domain Bacteria; phylum Pseudomonadota; class Alphaproteobacteria; order Azospirillales; family Azospirillaceae; genus Azospirillum. The sequence goes on along the minus strand of JBKHVJ010000344.1, from coordinate 12,739 downwards.
ACTGCGCGCTGATGCAGCAGACCACCTTCTGCGTGATGCCGAAATGACGGTCCAACCGGTTCGAAAGGGATTTCCCATGCTGTCCGCAAGCCTGCCGTCCGCACGCAAGTACGCCTTCAAGGCCGCCCTTCTGCTGGCCGGCGGCCTCGCCGCTTTCGCTGCAGTCTCCACCGCGGCGGAGGCGAAGGATCCGCCCTCCTGCGCCGCCATCTCCTTCCGTCCGCTGCCGAGCGGCACCCCGGACGGCGAGCAGGAAACCGGCCTCTACAAGTCGCGCTTCGGCAGGATTGAGGTGAAGGCCGACGTCAAGGGCGGCTTGGCCACCAACTATTACATGGTGCTGAACGGCAAGAAGGTGGACGGCCCGGCCACCCCGCCGAAGCTGTCGGACGCCTGCCTGAAGTCCAAGCACGTCAAGCTGCCCTTCGCCAAGCAGGCTCAAGGCGCCTGCACCGGCAGCCGGTTCCGCGTCGTCGTCGACCGGTCCGGCGCCAAGCCGGTCGCCGCCTTCTTCGGGCTGCAGGGCGAGGACTGGGCCTACTGCAGCGCCACCACCCTGTAAGGCGCCCCGCTTCCTGGTTTTTCTGGGGTGCCCTACAGCAGGAACGCCGACGCCAGCCCCAGGAAGGCCAGGAAGCCGATGACGTCGGTGATGGTGGTGAGGAAGACGGCGCTGGACACCGCGGGATCGACGCCCAGCTTTTCCAGCCCCAGCGGGATCAGCGCGCCGCTCAGCCCCGCCACCACCAGATTGATGATCATGGCGAGCCCGATGACGATGCCGATCATCGGGCCGTACCAGACCAGCGCGATCACACCCACCATCACGGCGAAGATGCCGCCGTTGATCAGCCCGACCAGCAGTTCCTTGCCCACCACCCGCATGGCGTTGGCCGACGACAGGTCGTGCGTCGCCAGTGCGCGGACGACGACGGTCAGCGTCTGCGTCCCGGCATTGCCGCCCATGGAGGCGACAATGGGCATCAGCACCGCCAGCGCCACGATCTGCTCGATGGTGCCTTCGAACAGCGAGATGACACCCGATGCCAGGAAGGCGGTGGCGAGGTTGACGGTCAGCCAGCCGACACGGCCGCGGGCGATGTCGGCGATGCCGCTGAACACGCCGGTGTCGCCCGACCCGCTCAGCTTGCGCAGGTCGTCCTCCGCCTCCTCGTCGATGATGCGGACCACGTCGTCGACGGTGATGACGCCGATCAGCCGGCCGGCAGCATCGACCACGGGGGCCGAGACCAGGGCATATTGGCGGAACAGGTTGGCGACCTCCTCCCGCTCCATGGTGGCGGGGATCGCATCGACCTCGCCGGTGACCAGATCGGCGATGCGCACGGCCCGGCGCTGGCGCAGCAGGCGCGACAGCGGCACCGCCCCCACCACCCGGTGCATCGGGTCGACGATGAAGATGTCGTAGAAATCCTCCGGCAGCGTGTCGGTCGCCGCCCGGACGAAGTCGATGGTCTTGCCCACAGTCCAGAATTCCGGCACCGCGACCAGCTCGCGCTGCATCATGCGGCCGGCGCTGTCCTCGTCGTAGGTCAGGTTCTCCTGCACCAGGGCGCGTTCGGCGTCGGGCAGGTTCGCCAGGATCTGCGCCCGCGTCTCCGCGTCCAGATCCTCGATCAGTTCGACGGCGTCGTCGGTGTCGAGGTCGGCGACGGCGGCGGCCAACTCCTGCGGCTCGAACCGTTCGATCAGCGCTTCGCGCAGGTCCGGGTTCAGGTAGGACAGCACCTCGCCGTCCAGTTCCGCCGGCAGCAGGTCGATCAGCTCGGCGCGCTCGGCCGGGTCGGCCTGTTCGATCAGGTCGGCGATGTCGGCGGCGTGCAGTTCCTCCAGCCGCGCCAGGACGGCGTCGCGTTCGCGGGCGCGCAGCAGGGCGACGATCTCTTCCACGAACTCCGGATCGACGCCGTAGGGACGTTCGTCCTCCGCCTCATGGCCCACGGGACGATGTCCAGGGGAATGGGCAGCGCTGTCCGGCCGCAGGTCCGGCGTGTGGGGATCGGTGTGCATGCCGGCACCCTCCCTTCGACGATGGCAACGCCCGAATGCCGGCATGGACACCCACGGCACGGCAAAACGGCTCCGCGACTTCGGACGGTGGGCCGGCGGCGTTCGGGGGCGGCGTTCGGGGTTTGCGGGTTGTGGAAGGCCTCCGCGCGGCACCATGGTCCCGGCGCGGAGGACGGGAGCCGCACCGGCGGGGGCGCCCCCGACATAGAGGCGCCGCCCCCGTTTGTCCAGCCCGGTTGGGCAGGGAACGGCCGTTTCCTGTGCTTTTCCCGCCATGCCATAGGCGCCCCCTTGCACCCCCGCGACCCTTCGTGTTCCCATCACGGCGTGCCGCATCATGGGGAGAGGGGCCGGACGCGCCTATGGAGTATGCCTTCACCACCGTCGGCGACCGCGACGGCATCCTGCTGTCGGGCCGCTGCACCTACGAGGACGGCAACCGTTTCCACGACATGCTGCGCGATTGGGACTTTGCCGCCAGCCCGGTGGTGCCGATCGACCTGCGCTTCGTCACCTTCATCGACTCCGCCGCCATCGGCATGATGTTCATCCTGGCGAACCGCTGCCGCGAGGCCGGCGGCCACATCGTCGCCAGCGGTGCCGCTCCCCACATCGTCCGCGCGCTGCGCCGCGCCGCGCTCGACCGCTATATCGAGTTCCAGTGATGCCCGGCGCGCCGGCGGGGTAAGGCCCGAACACGAAAAAGCCCGCTCGGTCTTGCGACCTGCGGGCCTTTCGTCTTTCCCGTGTCCCCGGGATGGTCCCATCTGCATGGGAGAGTGGTGCGGTCGAGAAGACTCGAACTTCCACGGGTTGCCCCACAGCGACCTCAACGCTGCGCGTCTACCAATTCCGCCACGACCGCATCAGGCTGGTAGTTCCCGACGTCCGCTTGCGCGCCTCATCGGGTGGAGCGGGTAGATATCAGCTTCCCGACGGTCGATCAAGCGCTACAATCATCGTTCGCGAAGAAAAATTCGGAACGGCCCCCCGGCCGCTTCGGCGACACCGTTAGAGACCCTATCGAATGACTTCCCTGACCAGCCCGCCTGCCAGCCTGTCCGCCAGCCAGACCCGGCCTGGGACGCCCGCCCGGCCGCAGCCGATCGAGTGGCGCATCTCCGACCAGCCGGTGCCCTACCCCGACGCCATCGCCGAGATGGAAGCGCGCGTCGAGGCGATCCGCGCCGGCACCGCGCCGGAACTGGTCTGGCTGCTCGAACATCCACCGCTCTACACCGCCGGCACCAGCGCGCGGGACGAGGATCTGCTGGAGGCCGACCGCTTCCCCGTCTACCGCAGCGGGCGGGGCGGCCAGTACACCTACCATGGGCCGGGACAGCGCGTGGCCTACGTCATGCTGGACCTGAAGGCGCGCGGCGCCGACATCCGCGGCTTCGTCCGCGACCTGGAGGAGTGGATCATCCGCACGCTCGCCTCCTTCAACATCAAGGGGGAACGGCGCGAGGGCCGCGTCGGCATCTGGGTCGACAAGCAGCCCTATGGCGGGCTGAAGGGGCAGGAGGACAAGATCGCCGCCATCGGCGTGCGGGTGCGCCGCTGGGTCAGCTTCCACGGCATCGCCCTGAACGTCGAGCCGGACCTGTCCCATTTCGGCGGCATCGTCCCCTGCGGCATCGCCGAGCATGGCGTCACCTCGATCGTGGCGCTGGGCCAGCTGGTGACGATGGAGGATGTCGATTCGGCCCTGATCGCGGCCTGGCCGGAGGTGTTCGGCGGCACGATGCGGGGCGAGGACGCCTAATATTTCTGGAACCCGCCGGCGGCCGGCGTTCCGGCCTGGTCGCCGGCGGGGTTCACGCGCGGGTCCTTGTTGTCCATCGACTGCACGGTACAGGCGGTCGAATCGCCGTTGCGGAACAGATAGATCTTCTTGCGGTCGGCCTTGCGGTCGGGATCGTTCAGGTTCAGCCCATGGCCGAAGGCGACGCCCAGCACCTCTCCGTTGAAATAGGCGCGGAAACGCAGCGGCGTGATCTCGTTGAAACGCAGGGCGACACAGTCCCGGCTCAGCTCCTTCTCGAACTTGCCGGCCTTGCGCCAGTCCTCCTTGGACCGGATCGTCATCCATTGCGGCGGCAGCGGAAACTGCACGATGGGCGGCGCGATGGGCAGGCTGGAGCCCGGCTGCGGCGGCGCCTGATGGCCCGGCTCCGTCCGCTCCAGCGCACCGGCCAGCGCCGGGGAGCCGCCCGGAAGCAACAGACCACACAGCAGGGTGACGGCAAGAAGGCGCGCCTCAAATCCGGACATCGACCCCACGCTCCTCGATTTCGCCAACCGGCTTTCCCTTCGCCGGGATCGGTTTGGAAGGCGATGCGGTCGCCGTCTCTCCCAGCAGCCCGGAGAGCGACAGCGAAAGCTCCAGCGCCCCCCCATCCTCCGGCGCGCCTTGTGGCGACAGGGTCAGCGTGCCTTCCAGCCCCTGCGGCGGCTTCGCCATCGCTTGGGACAACGTTGCGATGACGCGGCCCAGATCGTCGATGGCGACCCGGTCGGTCGCAACCGTCAGCCCCCTGCCCGGCCGGATGGCGGAGCGAAGGACGCCGAGCATGCCCGCCAGCCCCTCCCCCTTGTCTTCCGCCGGGACCCGGGCCAGCATCAGCGCGGCGTCGTCCAGCCTCACATCCACCTGCCCATCGGCCAGGGCGAGGCCGATCCCGGTCAGGTCGACCGCCACATCCTGCCGGCCACCCTGCGCCAGCGGCCGCAATTCGCCGGCCCGTCCATCCAGCGCCGCGACGGCAGCCCGGCGCTCCGCGTCGCCGAAACAGGCGACCAGCGCCGTCTCCACGGCATCGGTGCCGTCCATCCCGAAGGCGGCCAGCAGCCGGCCCAGGTCGCGGGCCAGCGCCTGGATTGCCGGTTCCAGCCGGTCGGCAAGATCGACGGTCGGCGGCTCGGCAGGCCGCGCCGGCGCATCCTTCGCCGCCTCCGGCCCCAGGCTGAGACGGACGGCCGTGTCATGCCCAGGCACGGCCGGGGCTTTCGGTGCCGGTGCGGCCATGGCCCCGCGCACGGCCTTGCCCTTCGCCTCCGCCGCCTTGGCGAAGACGCCGGTGAGCATGGCCTTCATGCCGGCCATATCCGGTTTCCTGGCGGTCATCCCGGCTGTCGTCCCCTAACCGTTGGCCTCGCACCACGGCAACGGCCAGCATGCCGCCGTCATGGTTAGCGGAACGCTAACGCGGACGTCACACCGTCGGCCGCTGCTCGAATCCGGCCATGCCCGGATCCTGCTCCGGTTCGGACACCACGTCGCGAACGATGGCCGAGGGCGGGCCGCGGCGGCAGGCCTCCAGCATGCGGTCGACGGCATCGGCAGGACCGGCGAACAGCGCCTCCACCGTGCCGTCGGTGCGGTTGCGGACCCAGCCGGTCAGGCCCAGCCCGCCCGCGGTGTCGACGGTCCAGCCGCGATACCACACACCCTGCACCTTGCCCAGGACACGGACCCGGACGGCCTTCCGTTTGCTGCCGCTCATGATGCGGAGCCACCGGTCGCGGCGGCGGCGTCACGTTTGCTCTGCTCCTCGTCCAGCAGGGCCTTGCGGGACAGTTTTCCGATCATCGTCTTTGGCAGCTCCCGGCGGAATTCCACGAATTTCGGCATCTCGATGGGCGACAGCTTGTCCTTCAGGAAGGCGTGCAGCTCCTCGGCGGTCAGGCTCTGCCCCTCGTCCAGCCGGACATAGGCCTTCACCGTCTGGCCGCGATACTCGTCCGGCATGCCGGCCACCACGCATTCGGCGACGGCGGGGTGCAGGTAGATCGCCTCCTCCACATTGCGGGGATAGACGTTGAAGCCGCTGCACAGGATCATGTCCTTGATGCGGTCGACGATGGTGGTGTAGCCGTCCTCGTCCATCACCCCGACATCGCCGGTGTGCAGCCGGCCGTCGACGAGCGTCTGCGCCGTCTCGGCCGGACGGCGCCAATAGCCCTTCATCACCTGCGGCCCGCGGATGCAGACCTCGCCCTTCTCGCCGGGCGGCAGCACGCGGCGCGGCTCCTCCAGGCTGACGATCTCCACGATGGTGCCGGGCAGCGGCAGGCCGATGGAACCCTTCTTGGTCGCATGCACCACCACCGGGTTCACCGTTGCGACGGGCGAGCTTTCCGACAGGCCATAGCCCTCGACCAGCGTGCAGCCGGTGGTGCGCTCGAACGCCTCCTTCACCTCCAGCGGCAGAGGCGCCCCGCCCGACATGCAGAAGCGGATGGAGGACAGGTTGAAGTCCTTCAGGTGCTTGTGGTGGTTGATCGCCGTGTAGATGGTGGGGACGGCGGGAAACAGGGTGATCCGCTCCTTCTGCAGGGTGCGCATCACCTGCTCAAGCTCGAAACGCGGCAGCAGGACGATCTCCGCCCCCAGATGCAGGCCGAAATTCATCACCGTGGTCATGGCGAAGACATGGAACAGCGGCAGCACGCCCAACATGCGTTCCTGCCCATCGCCCTCGCCTTCACCGGGCTTGCGCTCCTTCGCCGCGTACCAGGTCGCGCACTGGATGGTGTTGGCATAGAGATTGGCGTGGGTCAGCATCGCGCCCTTCGGCACGCCGGTGGTGCCGCCGGTGTATTGCAGGACCGCCACGTCCTCGCGCGCGTCGATGGCGACCGGCGCCGGCCGGCCGTCGTTGGCGATCAGTTGGGCGAAGGGGATGTGGCGGTCGTCGCGCGGGATCGCCGCGATCTCCGCCTTCTTCGCGATCGGGAACAGCCAATTCTTCGGGAAGGGCAGGATGTCGGCCATCCGGCAGATCACCAGCCGCTTCAGCCCGGTCTCGGCCAGCATCCGCGCCATCTTGCCGTACAGCAGCTTCAGGTCCAGCGTCACCATCAGGTCGATGTCGCTGTCGCCGATCTGGTAGACCAGTTCGCGTTCCGCATAGAGCGGGTTGAAGTTCACAACCGTGCCGCCGGCCTTCAGGATGCCGAAGAAGGCGATGACGTAATAGGGGGTGTTGGGCAGGAACAGCCCGACCCGCGTACCCCTCCCCACGCCCATCCCCTGGAATCCGCGGGCGGCGCGGTCGACCAGCTGGCCCAGTTCGCGGTAGCTGGTGCGCTTGCCCAGGAAGTTCAGGCAGGGCTTGGCGCCATGGCGGGCCACGGCGCCGTCCAGCAGCTCCGGCAGCGGCCTGGTCGGGATCGGCATCGCCCAGTCCACCGTCGGCGGGTAGGAGGCCAGCCATGGATGGTCGGGCAGTGTGCGGGCGGCTTCTCCCATGCGCGTATCCTCCCCAATGTTCGTTTCCGGCCCAATGTCCGTTTCAGGATGCCGGTTTCCTCCGGCACCGCCACACCCCGAAGTCTATGCGCCGGAGTGGGGGATTGTCCCCTGGAGAGGAGATGGTTACGCGCAGGACATGAACAAGCGGGGCTACAAGCAGGAGATGAACGGCCCTGTGCCGGCGACCGCATGCCCCCCTAACCCGCAGTGCGCAGGCGGTGCAGCACCTCCACCGCCATCCATTCGGCGAGGCTCCCGTCCTCGCCATCGAGGAAGACGGCGACGGAGACCGGGACCGGCCCCGGCGCATGGTAGGCGACGGGCGTCACCCCCGGTCCGCCGCCGGTGTGGCCCCAATAGGGTCCGGCCGCCGGGTCCAGCTCCATCATCAGGCCCAGGCCATAGGACGGTTCCACCCAGGGCCGGCCGGCCATCGGTCCGCCGACCGGCAGGGCATCGCGCATCCGCCGCAGCAGCGCACCCGGCAGGTAGTCCTCCGTCAGGCCATGAATGAGGCGGCAGGCATCGGACACCGTCATCGCCACCACCCCGTGCGACACCCAGCCGGGATGATAGGCCTCCGCCACCGGCATGCCGCCGAAGGTCCGGCTCGGCCCGAAGAACAGCCCGTCGAGGTCGGACCGGCCGCGCAGCAGCGCCGCGCTGGACAGGCCGAGAGGGGCGAAGACCTCGCGCGCCAGCATCTCCGCCAGCGGGGCGCCGCCGGCCCGCTCCAGCAGCCGGCCGACCAGCAGATATCCGATGTTGGAATAAGCGAAGCTGCCGACCGGCGGACCGTCCATCCCTCCTGCGCAGCCGCAGCGGGCCAGATACTCGTCGCCGCTCCATGGCTCGCTGCCGGCGGCGACGGCGGCATGATAGTCGGCCAGCCCGCCATAATCGGGCAGTCCGGCCCGGTGCATCAGGAGCTGGGCGACGGTGCCCGCCCCCGGCCGGCCGGCCAACTCCGGCAACCAGCGCTCCACCGGCCCGTCCAGCTCGATGGTGCCGCGCGCGGCCAGCCGCAGCACGGCGGCGGCCAGGATGGTCTTGGTCAGGCTGTAGACCACGGCGCGCTGCCCTGCCGGATCGTAGGCTCCCTTCCCGCCGCCTCCCTTGCCGCCGGGCGCCGCGCGCCGCCGCACCACCAGCGTGCGCGGCGGTTCCGCATCGGCGCCGCGCCCGCGGAGGATGGCAACCAGCGCGGTGCGGGCCGGGGCCGGACTCGCGCTCTCCTCCTCCAGCAGGCCGGCCAGGGCCGTCCTCAGCAGCCCCATCTCCATATCGGCCTTCGCCGCGTTGCTGTCGTCCTTGCCCATCGCCTGTCCGCTCCCGCCCTCTTGTCCTGCTTGTCACCGCTCGATAAGAAGGCAGTTCCGCGGCAAATGGAAATCCGGTCCATTCCCACTGGGGCGCCCAGCAAGTCGGCCGTTAACCACAAACTGCCAGCTGTCGCCCGCCGGCCACCTGCGGTATCCTTGTGCGACAGCCCCTGTGGAGGGCCGGGCCATGCCCGTGATGGACGCCGACCAGCGCCGTAAACTGGAAGACCAGCTTCTTCGCAAGGCGGAGGAGTCGATCCGGACCCTGCGCCGGGAGGCTGAAACCGGCGACCCCGCCCGCGTCGACGCGCTTGCCGAAGGGCTGGCCGGGTTGCTGAAGACCCGCGAATTCCCCAGCCTGCGCGCCGCCGAGTTCCGCGAACTGGCCCGCGCCATCCAGCGCGGCGCCTATCAGCGCAGCGTCGATTCGCTGCTGGTCCAGGCCGAGCGCTGCGGCCATCGCGGCGACGAGAAGGGTCGCAACGCCCTGCTGACCCGGGCCAAGGACCATTTCGCCAAGGCCCTGCGCTTCGGCGCCGACGACGAGTTCCGCCATGGCGTCGAGCGTCGCGTGCAGGCGACGCTGATGACCAGCAAGGACGGGGTGGACGACCGCACCAAGCAGGCGGCCAAGCGCAAGCTCGACCAGCACGATGTCGGCGCCAAACCGCCGAACGGCATCGAGCGCCGCCGCGCCATCCGCTATGCGGACCCGGTCCTGGTGGTGGAGGCGGAAGGCCGGCGCTGCCGGACGATCAACTGGTCGACGCGCGGCCTGCTGGTCGATCTGCCGCCGGAGGAATTCAGCCACGCCGTCGGCGGCAAGCTGCGGCTGGAACTGCATTGCCCGGAGATACCGGAAACGGCCGGTCACCGCATCGGCGGCCGGCAGATCGCCCATGTGGTGCGCCTGGATCCCGACCGCCGGGCGGTGGCCCTGTCCTTCCCCGACATCAGCACCGTTGTGCTCGACCTGACGCACGCGATGAAGGAGGCCGGCATCAAGCCGGAGCCGGAACGGTGACCGGCCTCCTTTGCGTCTCCGGTCACACCACGCCGATCCCGCTGGGTGCGGTGACGGCATGTTCCTTCAGAATGGCTTCGGAGATGGCCGACACCTCGATCAGCTGCACCTCGTAGCCCCACAGGTTGGCGATGTGGCGCAGCACCGCCTTGGCGTCGCTCTCGTCCAGCAGCACGCCGTTGGTGACGCGGTGCTGCAGGATCAGCTTGCGGTCCCCGGCAAGGTCGACGTCGACGATCTGGATGTCCGGCTCCAGATAGCCCAGGTCGTACTGGCGGGCCAGCTTCTTGCGGATGTCGCGGTAACCACGTTCGTTGTGGATGTGATCGACCAGCAGATAGGGGTCTTCGGCGTCGTCGCGCACGCTGAACAGCTTCAGCTTCCGCATCAGGTGCGGGCTGAGATACTGCAGGACGAAGCTCTCGTCGCGGAAGTTGGCCCAGGCCTCGCGCACCGCCGCCATGCCGTCGCCGCGACCGGCGAGGTCGGGGAACCACTGGCGGTCCTCGTCGGTCGGCGTCTCGGCGATGCGGGCGATGTCCTGCATCATCGCGAAGCCCAGCGCATAGGGGTTCAGGCCGGAGAAGCGCTTGTCGTCGAACTCCGGCTGGAACACGACGGACGTGTGCGAGTGCAGGAATTCCAGGAAGGCGCCCTCGCTGATCTGGCCGGTCTCGTGCAGGCGGCTCATGATCTGGTAATGGACGTAGGTGGCGCAGCCTTCGTTCATCACCTTCGTCTGTTTCTGCGGATAGAAATACTGGGAGATGTGGCGGACGATGCGCAGAAGCTCGCGCTGCCAATGCTCCAACCGCGGCGCCTTCTTTTCCAGGAAATAGAGTATGTTCTCTTCCGGCAGGCCCAGCAGCTTCTTGCGCTCCGACACCGACTTGGCGGGGCGCTGGCCGGCCGCCGGCTTCGGCACCGTGCGCCACAGATCGTTGAAGGTCTGGTCCTGGTATTCCTGCCGCTCGCGCTCGCGCCGCTGCTCGGTCCGCAGGTCGGAGCGCTTCTTCGGGTACTTGTGCACGCCCTGGCTCATCAGCGCGTGGGCGGCGTCCAGCACCCGCTCCACCGCGGCATGGCCGTAGCGCTCCTCGCAATGGGCGATATAGGTCTTGGCGAATTCCAGATAGTCCAGAATGCCCTGGGCATCGGTCCATTGCTGGAACAGCTGGTTGTTCTTGAAGAAATGGTTGTGTCCGAAGGCGGCGTGAGCGATCACCAGCGTCTGCATCGTCATGGTGTTCTCTTCCATGATGTAGCTGATGCAGGGGCTGGAGTTGATGACGATCTCGTAGGCCAGGCCGCGATAACCCTTGCGGTACATCATCTCGTCGCGGGCGAAATGCTTGCCGAAGGACCAGTGCTTGTACATCAGCGGCATGCCGATGGACGAATAGGCGTCGAGCATCTGTTCGGCGGTGATGACCTCGATCTGGTTGGGATAGACGTCGAGGCCCATCTCCTTCAGCGCGATGTGCTCGATGGCGTCGTAGACGCGCTTGATCTTGTCGTAATCCCACTCGACGCCGTCATACAGCAGCGCCTCGGGCTTGGTGATCACAGCGGTCATTCTCGATCTCCCCCAGCCTTCCATTCATGGAAGGAGTTCAAAACTGCCCTCTCCCGCCCCGGGAGAGGGAGGGACCCGCCGAAGGCGGGAGGGTGAGGGGTGATCCAAAGGGCCAGAAGCGCATGGTTCCTTGGATCACCCCTCACCCTTCCCATGCTCCGCATGGGCCCCTTCCCTCTCCCGGGACGGGAGAGGGAGATTAAGCCCCTGCCTTCTCGCGGGCGAACAGCTCGCGGAAGACCGGGAAGATCTCCCGGCGGGAGCGGACGCGGCGCATCGCCAGCGGACGTTCCGGGCTCTGCACCTGCTTGTAGGTGCGCCACAGTTCGGTCTCGCGGCCCAGGGCCGACAGGCCCATGTTGTGTTCCGCCGCCACCTCGATGTAGGCGAAATACTGGCACATCGGCAGAATGACGTCGCGAAGCAGGGTCGCCGACTTGGCGTTGTCCGACGACATGTTGTCGCCGTCCGACGCCTGGGCGGCGTAGATGTTCCACTCGCTGTCCGGGTAGCGCTCCTGCACCACCTTCTGCATCTCCTCCAGCGCGGTCGACACCACGGTGCCGCCGGTCTCGGTGGAGTAGAAGAAGGTTTCCTCGTCGACCTCCTTGGCCTCGTGGGTGTGGCGGATGAAGACGATGTCGACCGACCGGTAGCGCCGCCGCAGGAACAGGTACAGCAGCATGAAGAAGCGCTTGGCCAGATCCTTCATGTGCTCGGTCATCGAGCCGGACACGTCCATCAGGCAGAACATCACCGCCTGGGCGATCGGCTTCGGCACCGATTCGAACCGGTTGTAGCGGACATCGATCGGGTCGATGAAGGGGATGCGGCGGGACCGCAGGACGATGTGTTCCAGCTGTTCGCGCAGCGCCTGGATCTGCTCGGCATCCTCGCCGGCCTCCTCCGCCTCGCGCAGCATCTCCTCCAGCTCGCGGATCTCGTCGCGCTTGGGGCGCTTCAGCGCGATGCGGCGCGACAGGCTGTTCCGCATGGTGCGGACGAGGTTCAGGTTGGCGGGCGACCCCGACACCGAATAGCCGGCCCGCGTCAGCGAGTGCGATTCGGACTGCTTGACCTTCTGCTTCACCAGATCGGGAAGCTCCAGATCCTCCAGGAAGATGTCCAGGAACTCGTCGCGCGACAGGACGAAGCGGAACTCGTCCTCGCCCTCGCCGTCGGCGCTGCCCTCGCTGCCGCGGCCGCCACCGCCGCCGTCCGGGCGCTGGATGGTGTCGCCTTCCACATATTCCTTGTTGCCGGGCACGACATAGTCGCGCACCCCGCCCTGGCTGGCGCGGTGGAAGGACGGTTCGCGCACTCCGCCGGCGGCGATCGTCACCTTCTCACCGTTCTCGATATCCTGGATGCCCCGTTTGCCGGAGGCGTCGCGGACCGCCTTGACAACCTGTTCCTTGGCACGGCGCAGGAAGCGCTGGCGGTTGGCCAGGCTCTTGCCCTGCGGGTTCAGGCGACGGTCGATGATGTTCATCAAGGGGCTGGCCCTCCCACCCGTTTCGTCACGCGGC
>JBKHVJ010000343.1:0-9579 GCA_046570145.1 Alphaproteobacteria bacterium | reverse complement strand
GGAGCAGGGACAGCAGCGATTTGGACAAGGAAATCAGAGCACTCAGAGAGGGATTCCGTTCCCTCTATGTGCTCACTGCCGCTGGAAAGTGCATTCACGCTGCACCGAAAACGCGGAAGGACCAGTTCGGGATGTCGCTGGACACCGATAGGCTTCCCCGCGCGTCAGCACCGCCCAAACGATGCGTGCTGTCTTATTGGCCAACGCCACGACGGCGACGTTCACCGGCCGCCGTTCCAACAGCTTGGCCAACCACGGCGAACTGGTCCGACACCATCGCAGGACCGCGCGGGCTCCATTGACGAGCATGCAGCGCAGATAGCCGTCGCCGGCCTTGGAAACCCCACCCAGGTGTTCCTTGCCGCCGCTGGAATGTTGACGTGGAACCAGACCGAGCCAGGCTGCCAAATGCCGACCGGACGTGAACGCTTTCCCGTCGCCGATCGTCGCCGCCAACGCGGTGGCGGTGATCGGCCCGACACCAGGGATCGTCATCAGCCGCCGACAGCTCTCGTTCTGCTTGGCCTGTTCCCGCAAACGAGCGTCGAGGTCGGCAATCCGGCGCTCGGTGTCGCGAAGCTGATCGACCAGCACTTGGAGCAGAGCCCTGGCCATCTCCGGCAGCCGCTCCTCGCCAGGATCCGCCAGCCGCGCCGTCAGTTCCACCACTTTGCACGCGCCCTTGGGCGCGACGATGCCGAACTCCGCCAAATGCCCGCGCAGGGCATTGATCAGTTGGGTCTTTTGGTGAACCAATGTTCCTCGCACGCGATGAATGACCAGGATGCCCTGCTGCTCCTCGGTCTTGACCGGCACGAAGCGCATGTTCGGGCGCTGCACGGCTTCGCAGATGGCCTCGGCATCGGCCTGATCGTTCTTGTGGCGCTTGACGTAGGGCTTCACGTACTGCGGCGGCATCAGGTGGACGGTGTGGCCAAACTTGGCAATTTGTCGCGCCCAATGGTGTGCGGTGGCGCACGCCTCCATACCGACCACGCAGGGTGGCAGGGTGGCGAAGAAGCCGAGCACGGCGTCACGGCGCAGTCGTTTGATCACCACCACCTTTCCGCGAGGGTCAACGCCATGCACCTGGAAGATCGACTTTGCCAGATCGAGGCCGATGGTCGTAGCATGCATCTGGGCGGTCTCCTTGCTGAAGGACCTCAACACCCTTCATATGGCACCTCGATGCCGGAAACGGGGGCCGTCCATCCCATCAATCATCCACGCCCAGAACCGTCACTGGGGCGGCCGCCATGTCAACGCCCACGCGCACCCGGTGCCCCAGCGTCGTCCGGCTGATCGGCACGCCCATGGCCCTGGCATGACGGGACCCTGGGTTGCCGCCGAGCGCCAGACCAATGGTCCGGTGCACGGCCCGCAGCCGATCGGTCTGGCGCGCCCGCGGACGGGCGACGCCGGGCAAGGGTTCGGCAAAGGTGCGGCGCGGACACGCGGCATTGGAGCAGCGGAACCGCCGGACGCGGATCAACAACACGGTGGGGCGTCCGAAGCACGCCACATCACCAAGGCTGCGCCAGTAGGCGCCGTGAACGCGACATGACGGCGTGCCGCAGCCGGTGCAGGATACTGAGGCAGGAACTGGCTGTGCACGCACGGTGATCCGATGGAAGCTTTGATCGATATGATCCAGGACTTGAAGATTGGGCAGAAAGCCGATTGACGGCAGAGAGATATTCAAGGGCGCGACCATGATGAAGGAGATTTCCCTTCATATGGCGGTCCTGCCCCCCGAAAGGGATTGCGCGTACCATCGGCTGTTCAGCTCCGCCCGCTCAACCTCTGTTTGGTCACACAAAACTTGGAAGAGCCCAGTGTTGCAGGCCGATGCACAGAAAGGGAGTTGACTTCGCCCTCTTTCCGTGGCGTTTCCTTCTTCGAAAGCGATGCTCTGGTCCGGGGTATGCTTCTGAAACGGGCAGTTAATACAGACTGACTTGGGAAATTTTGGTTGCGCACAACCAAAAATAAACGATAATGTGCTAAACTCGCTCGAAATCTCTTTCGATTATCCCTTTACATTGGAGCCGTTGCGTGGCACGTCCCATCAGTTCATACGAGAAGCTTCTATCAGCTTTCAAACTGTTCAGTCTTGAGCGTGCCGAGTGGACCGTTGAAGAGGCGGCACTAGAGCTGGATTTGGCTGTCAGTACGACTTACCGATATTTCCGAAGCCTGAGTGAGGCTGGATTAATCGTGGCGTTCAGTGCTGGCCGTTACGTGCTTGGCCCAGCAATCATTCAACTCGACCGTCAAACGCGCCTTCTCGATCCTTTGATCCGAACAGCCCAACCCATAATGCAGCGTGTTGCTCGGGATCTCGATGTCTCCGGTGTTCTGCTGCTCTGCCGTCTCTATCGAGACCAAGTCATGTGCGTGCATCAAGAGTTGATCGGTTCTCCCGGGACGGCGGTCAGTTACGAGCGTGGGCGGCCCATGCCGCTTCATCGTGGGGCGGCCTCCAAAATCATCATCGCCAACTTGCCGGCGCGGATCGTCCGATCCTATTACGATAAACATGCAACGGACATGGCTGCAGTATCCCTAGGGGAGACTTGGGACGAGGTGAAACGAAACCTGCGCAAGACACGCCTTGCCAAGAACTCCATCACCCATGGTGAACTCGACAATGGCATGACCGGCATCGCGGCGGCAATCTTCGATCCCGCAAGCGACATCATCGGCAGCATCGGCATGGTTGGGCACGACGTTGATTTCACCTCGGCCGTCCTAACCTCGCTCGCGGAGCGACTGCATGTCGCCGCAGATGAGATCACGCATGGGTTGGCCCGACTCGCCGATACCGCTCCAACATCGGAGCGTGATCGGCGCCTGGGGGTTTCGAACGTGGTTGAAACCGCCAGGGCATCCGATGCGGGTGGAGGCGAGTGCTAAGAGCCGGTTTGCCGACTCGGGATCAGACGCCGTTGTAGAGCCATGACATCCCGTCGTACATCTGCTGGGCAGTGCGTCCGGCGACCATCAGGTTGCGAAGTTCGCGCTTCACACCATCGGCGTGGTATAGTTCGCCATAAAGACGGGCCTGGATCTGGCAACGACCGGTGCGAAGATAGCGAGCGTTCTGGTACTCGACGAAAGCACGCTCAAAATCGCCACCTGCCGCTTCCAACGACTCTGCCAAGATAACCCCATCTTCGATAGCCATGCAGGCGCCCTGCGCCAGATACTGCAACATCGGATGCGCGGCATCGCCCAGCAGCGTGACGCGGCCGCGGCTCCAGTTCTGGACCGGGTCACGGTCGCAAAGAACCCACATGCGCCATTCGCTGATCTTGCCGAGCAGAGTGCGCACCGCCTCGCAGGTGCCAGCGAAGCGCTCCTTCAGTTCCTCTGGATCACCCTTGGTGTTCCAACCCTCTTCATAGCTCTGGCTGTGGAACACGGCCACCAAATTGAAGAGCTTGCCGCCGCGCAAGGGATATTGGACCAGATGGTTCTTCGGACCAGCCCATAGGATCATCGCGTTTTTGCGAAATTCCTCTGGAACTTCCTCAATCGGCAGGACTGCGCGAAACGCGACATGCCCTGAGATGCGCGGGCTGCCGTCGCCGACGATCTGCTCCCGCGTCTTCGACCACAGACCATCCGCGCCTATGAGGGCAGAACCTTCATAGGTCTCACCCTGGACGGTTTTGACCCGCACCCTCTGCCCGTCGTCGTTAAAGCCAGACATCTTTTGCCCGGCCCGAAAATCGATACGTCCGGACTGACGGCAGGCGTCCAGCAGCACGCTGTGCAAATCAGCGCGATGAACCAGGGCATAGGGGTACTTGAACCGCTCGCGGAACGGTGCGCCAACGGGAATGCGCGCGACTTCCTGCGCGGTGACGCTGTCCATCATGATTAGATCGTCGGGAAACACCGCGAGCTCATTCGCGGCATCGCGCAGCCCAAGACGCTCCATCATCTTGAAGCCGTTCGGCCCAAACTGGATGCCGGCGCCGATTTCCTTGAATTCATCGGCCTGCTCAATCACTTCGACATCATATCCGTGCCGTGAGAGCGCAAGCGCCGCAGCCAAGCCGCCGATGCCGCCGCCAGCGACTAGGACGGGTGCCACACCCTTGGATTCTCTGTTGAGTTCGCTCATGATTCAGGCTCCCTTGACTTGGACATAGATATCTCCGATGCGTTCGATGCGGGCATGCATCTCATCACCGGACTGAATGGGGCCGACACCTTCAGGAGTGCCCGTCAGCAGCACGTCACCGGGCAGAAGCGTGTAGAAGGCGGAGGCGAACTCGATGAGCGCCGGGACGTCAAGAATCAGATCCCGCGTGTTGGCCCGTTGACGGGGGGAACCGTTCACGTCGATCATCAGATCGATACCCGAGGGATCGCCGAACTCGTCGGCCGTCACCATCCAAGGGCCAAGAACCGTGTAGGTGTCGAGCGACTTGCGCAAACTCCGCTCCTCCGGCCCACGGATCGTGATGTCGAGCCCAATGCAGTAACCCGCGACGTAGTCGAGCGCCTGCTCGCGGCGAACCTGCTTGCAGGGCTTGCCGATCACGACGGCCAGTTCGACTTCGTGGTCAGTCCGGCGGTCGGGATGTATGATGGTGACACCGGCCGACGGTCCAATGACGGAACTTGTCGCCTTCAGGAAGAGGCCGGTTTCATGAATTTGGCGGACATGAGCGGCCGAATACGTTTCCGGTTCCGCGATGGCCTCCGCCAGATGCTTGGTGTAGTTGACGGGAGCGGCGACGATTTTGCCGGGGTTCGCCACCGGACTGAGCAACCGCACCTCCCCGATCGGCACGCCGACCACAGAATCCGCCGCCGCGAGGATACGTTCGCGCAGCTCCGGGAGATTGGCGATCAGCACGTCATGGTTGGCAAAGGGATAGCTCTGGGCCGGCAGGAAGGCGAGCACCGAACTGACATCGTGGATGAGCCCGTCCTTGACGAGGCCAAGCC
Organism: Alphaproteobacteria bacterium; assembly: GCA_046570145.1. GTDB lineage: Bacteria > Pseudomonadota > Alphaproteobacteria > Azospirillales > Azospirillaceae > Azospirillum. The sequence continues at coordinate 4,614 of JBKHVJ010000343.1, read as the reverse complement.
GGCTATCGTTGAATTGACACAAGCGCATGTTGCACCTTAAGAAGGAAGTACGGGAGGTCTCAGGTATGGTCGAGCGGTGGGCCCGCGCACGGAACCTTAGGCCGATTGCCGCTGCTCACGCCAAAAACCGAGGGTCTTTTGAAGCGGTCGATCAGAGAAGCTGAACAGGACCAGATCTTCCGAGGCCTCGAAGGAGTGCCATGCCCAACCGGGAACGATGAAGACGTCCCGTGGCCCGACATCCCAGCGCTGATCGCCGACCACGACCGTGCCGCGCCCTTCGACGACACTGTAGACGGCGCCATCGGTTGAACGGATCGGACTGCCGATGAACCCCTTCGGCATTAGTTGCATGAACGCCGCCATGGTGGGAATTGGTGACGCCCCTGTCGTGGGATCAGTGAAGACGAGGCGCAGACCTTCCGCCGGATCCCATGCATCAAAGCGGCGCATTTGCTCCAGCGCCTCGCGGGTCCGGGCGTAGGGATAGCAGAACAGCGGGCTGCTGTTGCCCTGCGCTTTGTATCCCACCGGCACGAGGCCGCTGCCGTAACGCGCAATCGCATCACCATCCGGATAGCGCACCACCTGCCGTCCATTGGGGACATCTTCGGCGAATGCAGCGTTCAGAAGATTGACGATGGGCACATCGAGCCCATCGAGCCAAATGACCGGACCGTCACCCTCGGCACCATGATCATGCTGGCTCCACGACGGTGTGATGATGAAGTCACCAGGATGCATGGCCACCTTTTCGCCATCGACGACGGAGTAGCCTCCCTCCCCCTCCATGATAAGACGGAGCGCAGAAGCTGTGTGACGGTGCGTGGGCGCTAATTCACCGGGCAGGATCAGTTGAACGCCGGCGTAGAGCGACGTCGTAGCTTGTGATCGCCCCTTCAGTGCCGGATTCTCCAGAACGATCACGCGGCGTTCAGCCTGTTCGGCAGTGATCAATCGACCAGCGGTCAGGGCATGCCGCCGCAGTTGATCGGCGCGCCATAGAGCCGGAGCCGCAACCGGACCCGGCTCGCGCGGAGCGAGAGCGCGCATGACTTCCCAGAGCGGTGCGAGACTTTCGGCGGACAACTGGTCGTGAAAGCCGGCTAGGGTGCTGGCAGCCTCATGAGACATTTCTCATAGACCTTCTTTGGGTTGCGGCCATTTGCGAGGCGGATTATCCGTCCAGCGATCGGCGTTGCTCTTTGATAAACGAAAAAATTATCGCATATCAAGAAAAATGTTGTTTTGTGATCAGGGCCGCTTCATCATCATCACCGAAAGCTTGATCAGCTGACGATCTGGCAGCCTGGCAAAAGCACAAAAACACCTCTGCTATACGGGGAAGAGACATGGAAAAACACCTAGATCAGGTGAACGTTAGTGATGTCATCGACAGCTCATCGCTCAGCCGCTATCAAATGATGACGATTATACTCTGCGGAGTTGTCGTGGTTCTCGATGGATTCGACACCCAGACGATCGGTTTTCTTGCGCCCGCGATCGCCGACAGTTTCGGTGTTCCAATAAAAAGCTTTGCTGCGGTCTTTTCGGCCGGATTGTTTGGGATGATGCTCGGCGCTCTGACGCTTGGACCGGTTGCGGATCGTTGGGGGCGGCGGTGGACTGTCATTGTGGCCACTCTCCTTTTCGGCCTCTTTTCGATGCTGACGCCGCTGGCGACGTCCATGGAGCAACTGGTTGCCTTGCGCTTCCTCACCGGCCTGGGCCTGGGTGGGGCGATGCCCAATCTGGTTTCCTTGGCCACCGAGTACGCTCCCAAGCGCCAACAGGCCATGTTGGTGGCGTGGTTGTTCGCCGGCATTCCGATTGGCGCCGTCGTCGGCGGACTGATCAGCGCGGTCCTTCTGCCGCTTTGGGGATGGCAATCGGTCTTCTACGTTGGCGGAATTCTTCCGTTGTCGGTCACGCTGCTGCTGATCATCCACCTTCCAGAATCCGTGCGTTTTCTCATCGCACGTGGTGGGGATCCGCAAAAAATCGCGCGGATCGTCACGCGCATTGCTCCGTCGATGCCCATCGGGCCTTCAACCCACTTCGTTTCAACGAGCCCGACTCTTAAGGGGCTGCCAATGCGGCACCTGTTCACTGAAGGCCGGGCGCTCGGTACGGTGTTGCTCTGGATTCCTTACTTCATGAACCTGCTTCTTATCTATTTTGTTGTGAGTTGGCTTCCGGCGGTGCTGCGGCAGGTCAACATGCCGATTTCGGCGGGTGTCACGGCAATCACGCTTTTCAGCATTGGCGGCGCGATCGGCTGCCTCGTCACCGGCCGTCTGCTCGGGACCTTTGGAACGCGGGGGGTAGTTTTCATTGAGTTCTGCTCGGCGATGATTCTGATCTGCGCGCTCGCGTTCAGCCCAGGGTCCTTCTGGCTGATCATGACCGTGGTCGGGCTGCTGGGCTTCGTAGTGCAAGGCGCACAATCATGCATGAACGCCTTAGTGGCGGCGTTTTATCCGACCGCCATCCGTTCTACGGGTGTTGGTTGGGCCCTTGGGGTCGGTCGCCTCGGCTCAATCGTCGGGCCGCTGCTGGGTGGTTTGCTGCTGTCGCTTGAATGGTCGGCGCATGAGATCTTTCTTGCCGCTGCCGTGCCGGCTCTCTGCGCAGCGGCCGCAATCGGGATCAGCCTTTTGCGCGGCCCGGCAATCGTAGCGGCGTCGAGCTAGGCCCGCACTGAATTTCGATATAGGCAGCGAATGGGTCAGGAGTGAATTAAGGGGACATGTTAAAATAACCGCGCTGCTTGATGCGAAATAGCCTGAAAGTCATAAGGTCATTTAGGCAAATCAAGCCGCACGGATATTTTGATGAGAGCTCTAACGAGGATGGAATGCTTCGGTATCACTGTTGTAATCGCCCACTTAATTGCGAGATTTCATGAACAAGCCGCGCACTTTGTTCAACAAGATTTGGGACAGCCACGTCGTGTATCGCCAGGACGACGGCACCTGCATCCTCTACATCGACCGCCATCTGGTCCACGAAGTGACCAGCCCGCAGGCGTTCGAGGGGCTGCGCGTGGCCGGTCGCAAAGTGCGCCGTCCGGAGGCCACCCTCGCCGTCCCCGACCACAACGTCCCCACGACCAACCGCTCCAAGGGCATCGTCGAGGAGGAAAGCCGCATCCAGGTCGAGACGCTGGACAAGAACGCCCGCGATTTCGGTATCCGTTACTTCCCCATGGATGACATCCGCCAGGGCATCGTCCACATCGTCGGCCCGGAACAGGGCTTCACCCTGCCCGGCGCCACCATCGTCTGCGGCGACAGCCACACGGCGACGCATGGCGCCTTCGGTGCTCTGGCCTTCGGCATCGGCACGTCCGAGGTCGAGCATGTGCTCGCCACCCAGACGCTGTTGCAGAAGCCGGCCAAGAACATGCTGATCCGTGTCGATGGCGCGCTGACGGCGGGTGTCACCGCCAAGGACATCGTGCTCGCCATCATCGGCAAGATCAGCGTCGCCGGCGGCACCGGCTACGTCATTGAATTCGCGGGCGAAGCCATCCGCGACCTGTCGATGGAAGGCCGCATGACCGTCTGCAACATGGCGATCGAGGGTGGCGCCCGTGGCGGCCTCATCGCCCCCGACGAGAAGACTTACGAATATCTGATGGGCCGCGCGCTGGCGCCGAAGGCCGGCGCCTTCGAACAGGCGGTCGCCTATTGGAAGACGCTACCGTCGGACGAGGGCGCCGTGTACGACGCCACCGTCGTGCTCGACGCCGGCGATATCGTGCCGCAAGTCACCTGGGGCACCAGCCCGGAAGATGTGCTGCCGATCACCGCGAATGTGCCGAATCCGGCCGACATCGCCGACGGCGGCAAGCGCGCCGCCCTCGTACGTTCGCTGGAATACATGGGCCTGACTCCCGGTCAGCCACTGTCGAGTGTCAAGGTGGACACGGTGTTCATCGGGTCCTGCACCAACGGCCGGATTGAGGATCTGCGCGCTGCCGCCGATCTCGCCAAGGGCCGCAAGGTCGCCGAAGGCGTGCGCGCCCTAGTCGTTCCCGGTTCGGGGCTGGTCAAGGAGCAGGCCGAGGTCGAGGGTCTCGACAAGATTTTCGTCGAGGCCGGCTTTGAGTGGCGTGAGCCGGGTTGCTCGATGTGTCTGGCGATGAACGCCGACCGTCTGGCGCCGGGCGAGCGCAGCGCCTCCACCTCGAACCGGAATTTCGAGGGCCGTCAGGGCCGTGGCGGTCGCACCCATCTCGTCAGCCCCGGCATGGCCGTGGCAGCGGCGGTTACCGGTCATCTGGCCGACGTGCGGGAATTGATACAGTTTTGAGGTGTTGATGGGATGGACGCCCCCCGCTTCTGATGAATGAGGTACCGTCAAGTTGGCGTTGAAATGACGTTGGTGCAAAAAGTGACCTGCCCCCACGTGGGACACCAGAGATTATGTTAGCCAACAAACACCGCCCGCCGGCTCCTGTCCAGTCCGGCGGAGCGTAGCGGAGCCGGGCATGTCCTGCCGCCGGCTGATCTGCGCAAGGCTGCGCAGCAGCGGCTTGAGGGTCGGGCTGCTGACGTCGGGCATGCCACGGCCGAGCTGGATCACGTCTGCTTGCGGGGTGCTGCGTAC
>JBKHVJ010000342.1:0-19224 GCA_046570145.1 Alphaproteobacteria bacterium | reverse complement strand
GGGAGTCCGTCGCCATGTCCCACGCCAACGCCTACGCCATCGAAGTGCAGGGCCGGTCCGCCGGCATCGTCGTCGCCGAACGCGGCGGCTTCACCTTCTTCGTGTCCGATTGGGCTTTCCGCGATCTCGACCGCCGCGTCTTCCGCAATGTCGGACAGGCCCAGCGCGCCGCCCACCAGCATTACAGCCGGCTGCCCGACACCCGCCGCCGCTGAGCCCCTATCAAGAATCCCGCCGCCAAATTCCTGAGGAAAGTCCCGATGAAGCGCATCCTGATGTCGGTGGCCGTCGCCGCCGGCCTGCTCGCCTCCGCCGCCTCCGCCACCGCCGCTCCGCTGAAGCTGGGCGTGTCGGCCGGCCCCTACGGCGAGATCCTGGAATTCACCGCCAAGCTGGCCGCCAAGGAGGGCATCGAGGCGCAGGTGATCGAATTCACGGACTGGAACATGCCCAATGCGGCGCTGCAGGCCGGCGACATCGACGCCAACAACTTCCAGCACCAGCCCTTCCTGGACAATCAGGTGAAGCAGCGCGGCTACGACATCGTCTCCGTCGCCAAGAGCGTCGTGGTGCCGATGGGCGTCTACAGCAGCAAGGTGAAGGCGCTGGCAGACCTGAAGCCGGGTGCGTCGGTGTCGATCCCCAACGACCCCACCAACGGCGCCCGCGCCCTGTTCCTGCTGGCCAAGGCCGGTGTGATCGGGCTGAAGGAGGGCGCCGGCCTGAACACCACCATCGCCGACGTCGTGAATCCGAAGGGCATCAAGCTGGTGGAACTGGACGCCGCCCAGCTGCCGCGCTCGCTCGACGACGTGGATGCGTCGGTCATCACCCTCAACTATGCCGTGCTGGCCGGGCTGGAGCCGAAGAAGGCGCTGGTGCTGGAGGATGACCAGTCGAAGTGGAACCTGGTGTGGGCGGTCCGCAAGGATCGCATGGAAGACCCGACGATCAAGCGCTTCATTGCGCTGTATCGTTCGCCCGAAGTGCGGCAATTTATCGAAACGCGCTTCAACGGTTCCATCGTTCCGACTTGGTGAGGGGGCTGGGGGGACGCTGGACGTCCCCTTTTGCCGAATAAAAGATGATAACGCTAACAAACATTCGCAAGACTTACGCCGCCCGCGGCGGCGGCGCTCCGGTCCACGCGCTGGCCGACATCGACCTGACCATCGGACGCGGCGAGGTCTTCGGGATCATCGGCCGGTCGGGTGCCGGCAAGTCCACGCTGCTGCGCACGGTCAACCTGCTGGAAAGCCCGACCTCGGGCAGCGTCACGGTGGACGGGGTGGAGATGACCACCCTGTCGGCGGCGGAGCTGCGGCAGGCCCGCCATTCCATCGGCATGATCTTCCAGCACTTCAACCTGCTGTCCTCGCGCACCGTCTTCGACAATGTGGCGCTGCCGCTGGAACTGTCCGGCATGGCCAAGGCGGAGATCGGCCGGACGGTGGAGCCGCTGCTCGACCTCGTCGGGCTGGCCGACAAGCGCAACCGCTACCCGGCGGAGCTGTCGGGCGGGCAGAAGCAGCGCGTCGGCATCGCCCGCGCCCTTGCCAGCAAGCCGAAGGTGCTGCTGTCGGACGAGGCGACCTCCGCGCTCGACCCGGAGACGACGACGCAGATCCTGCATCTGCTGGGCGACATCAACCGGCGGCTCGGCCTGACCATCGTCCTCATCACCCACGAGATCGCCGTCATCAAGGAGATCTGCCACAAGGTGGCGGTGATGGAGGGCGGCCGGGTGATCGAGCAGGGGCCGGTCTTCGACATCTTCGCCCACCCGAAGCACCCGACCACCCGCAGCTTCGTCGATCCCGTCATCAACCGCGGCATCCCCGACAGCCTGCGCGGCCGGCTGTCGCCCCAGCCCGGCTTGGGGAGCAACCCGGTGCTGCGCATCACCTTCACCGGCGCGAAGGCGACCACCCCGGTCATCAGCGCCATCAGCCGCCAGCTGAACCTGGACCTGAACATCTGGCACGGCCAGATCGACGAGATCCAGGGCGCGCCCTTCGGCACGCTGGTGGTGGAGGCGCTGGGCGACACCGCCAAGGTCGATGCCGCCATCGCGCTGGTGAAAGAGAACAATCTGGGCGTCGAGGTGTTGGGCCATGCTCTCCCCGCAAATCATTGACCTGCTGATCAAGGGGCTGATCGACACGCTGCACATGGTGGCGGTGTCGGGCGCCATCGGGACGCTGATCGGGCTTCCCATCGGGGTGATGCTGGCCGTCACCGGCCGGGGCGAGCTGCTGCAGAACTTCGCCTTCAACAAGGTGATGGGGGCGGTGGTCAACATGACCCGCTCCACCCCCTTCATCATCCTGGTGGTGGCGATCATCCCCTTCACCCGGCTGATCGCCGGGACCTCCATCGGCACCAATGCCGCCATCGTGCCGCTGACCGTCGCCGCCGCCCCCTTCATCGCCCGCGTGGTGGAGAATGCGGTGCGCGAGGTCGACCGCGGCCTGGTCGAGGCGGCACAGGCGATGGGCGCCACGCCCTTCCAGATCATCCGCAAGGTCCTGCTGCCGGAAGCCCTGCCGGGCATCGTCGCCGGCCTGACCCTGTCGGCGGTCAGCCTGATCGGCTATTCCGCGATGGTGGGTGCTGTCGGCGGCGGCGGCCTGGGCGACCTCGGCATCCGCTACGGCTATCAGCGCTTCCTGCCGGAGGTGATGCTGGCGGTGGTGATCGTGCTGATCGTGCTGGTGCAGATCGTCCAATCGACGGGCGACCTGATCGCCCGCCGCGTCAACAAACGCAATCTGAAATCCTGATCCCCAAAACCCGAATCCAAGAAATCCAAGGAGTGTTCGAGATGCTGCGCTTCCGTTCGCTGGCTTCCCTGCTGGCCGGCGCCGCCACCATGGCCATCGCCTTCGGTGCGTCCATAGAGACTGCTGGCGCCGAGACCATCAAGGTCGGCGTCACCGCCGGCCCGCATGCCCAGATCCTGGAAGCGGTGAAGCCCATCGCCGCCAAGGACGGGCTGGACATCCAGATCCTGGAATTCACCGACTACGTCATCCCGAACCAGGCGCTGGCCGGCGGCGATCTGGACGCCAACAGCTTCCAGCACCAGCCCTATCTGGACAATCAGGTGAAGGACCGCGGCTTCGATCTGGTCAGCGTCGGCAAGACGGTGGTCTATCCGATCGGCATCTATTCCAAGAAGGTCAAGAGCCTGGAGGAACTGCCGACGGGCGCCAAGTTCGCCATCCCCAACGACCCGACCAACGGCGGCCGCGTCCTGCTGCTGCTGCAGGCCAAGGGTCTGATCAAGCTGAAGGACGGCGGCAACCTCAAGGCCTCTCCCATCGACATCGTCGAGAACCCGAAGAAGCTGGAGATCGTCGAGCTGGACGCCGCCCAGCTGCCGCGCTCGCTGGACGACGTGACCGCCGCCGCCATCAACACCAACTTCGCGCTGGAAGCCGGCATCGACCCGGTCAAGGACGCCATCGCCCGTGAGGCGGCGGACAGCCCCTATGCCAACGTCATCGCCGTGCGCAAGGCCGACAAGGACAAGCCCTGGGTCGCCAAGCTGGTGAAGTCCTACAACAGCCCCGAGGTGAAGGAATTCATCCTCACCAAGTTCAAGAACGCCGTGGTTCCCGCGTTCTGAGACTGCTGAGAGCACGTCCGGCGGCGCCCAGCGCGTCGCCGAGCGTCTCGCCCGCCTTCGGGCTGAACAGACGCATCGACGGATACCAGGGCCGGCAGCCGGTGCCGAGCGCCGTCCAGTCCCCCGCCGGCCCGATCCGCCAGACCGGCAATCCCAGCGCGCCCGCCATCTCCGCCACCGACGTTCCGGCGGAGATCACGAGGTCCAGCGCCGCCGTCAGGGCGGCTGCCCCGTCCAGATCGTTCTTCAGGTCGAGCGGCGGGCGGTGGATGGCGATGCCGAAGCGCTGTTCGGCGTCGGCGAGTTCGGATTCGCAATCGTCATATTGAAGGTTGACGAGGCGCAGGCCGGGCAGGGTGAGGATCGGCGCCCAGTCGGTCAGCGCGGCGTAGTTGGCGTCGCGCGAGGCGTCGCGCAGGCCGCTGCGCCAGCAGAGGCCGACGGTGAGGGCGGAGTTCGACCCCCACCCTGACCCTCCCCCGCTGGGCGGGGGAGGGGATTGGAGCTTTGTCGGCGTTCGGCGGCAGTCCCTCTCCCGCCCAGATCTCGCACAAAGCTCCGCTTTGTGCTGACGCGGCAGGCGGACCCTAGGTCCGCTGAGAGCGGGGGAGGTTAGGTGGGGGCAATCGCTGCCGAACTCACCCAATCCACCCAACCACCCCCGCCACCGCTGAACCGCCGCCTCGTCCGCGCGCAGCCAGCCGCCCCGCGCCGGAAATCCGCCCAACCCCCAGCCCAGCCGCAACGGCAGCGACCCCGCCGGGATGTGGCAGTCGGCGTCCATCGGATCCGCCGTCGCCGCCCGCACCACCGCCTGCGGAAAGGAGCGCGCGAACAAATCCACCAGCCGCGGTTCGCATTCCACAACCACCCCTCCCGCCCGCGCGATCAGGTCGGCGTAGCAGGCGCTGTACATCAGCTCGTCGCCGATCCCCTGCTCGCGCCAGACCAGCACGGTCTTTCCCGCCGGATCGCCGCCGTTCCAGGCGGGAATGCGGAAGCGGCGGTCGGGCAAGGCTTGTCCGGCGGCGAAGCGGGCCTCCAGCCCGGTCCAGCCGGTATCGAGTTCCCCCCGCGCCAACGCCGCATAGCCACGGTTGAAGGCGGCGAGCGTCAGGCTCGGGTCGTCCTCCACCGCCTGCCGATAGGCCGCGTCGGCCTCGGCGGGACGGCCGCCGGCGTGCAGGGTGTTGCCCAGATTGTAGCGCCACTCCGCCCGCCTGGGCTCCAGCGCCAGCGCCCGGCCCCAGCCCTTCAGCGCGGCATCCAACCGGCCCTGGCGCTGCCGCAGGTCGGCCAGCCCGGCCCAGCCGGCCCCGACGCCGGGAGCCAGCAGGATCACCCGCCACCAGGCCAGCCCCGCCGCGGCGCCGTCGCCCGCCCGCTCCAACGCCAGTGCGAGGTTGCCGAGGGTGCCGAGATCGCCCGGACGGCCCTGGAGCGCCAGACGCAGATGCCCCACCGCCTCGGCCGGGCGGTCGAGCGCCAGCGCCGCCAGCCCAAGATTGCCGGTCGCCGACGGGTCGCCGGGCCGCAGGTGCAAGGCCCGCCCCGCCGCAAGTTCCGCCTCGACCGCACGCGCCATGTCGCGCAGGGCCTCGGCCGACAGGGCGGTCCAGGCCTCCGCCAGAGCGGGATCGAGGGCGAGCGAGCGCCGGAAGAACGGCACGCCGTCGCCGCCCATCGCCTGCCGGGCAAGCCCGGCATTGGCCCATAGCCCGGCATGGAAGGGGGCGAGGCGCAGAGCCGCGTCGGTCGCCTTCGCCGCTTCACCACCCGCCCCGCGGGTCAGCCGCAGGGCGCCGAGATTGCCGAGCGCCTCCACATCGTCGGGAGCGAGCGCCGCGGCGGCCTGCCAGTCGGCCTCGGCCTCCGCCATCGCCCCCATCTCCTGGTGGGCGATGGCGCGGCGCTTGTGGCGGCCGGCGCTCGGCTCCGCCGCGATGGCACGGGTCAGCAGGGTGACTGCGATGTCGGGACGGCCGGCCCGATGGCCGAGCAGGCCATAGCCCTCCAGCGCCGCCGGCACCTCGCCGCCCTGGTCGAGGATGCGCTGATAGGCCTTCTCCGCCTCCGGCCAGCGGCCGGACTCGTGCAGGTCCCGCGCCTCGGCCAGCCAGTCGGCGATGGGCAGGGCGGGCACCAGACGGCGCAGCTCCGCCGCCATGCGCACCAGCACATCCGCAAGCTTCTCGCCGGGCCGCGGGCTCCACAGCCGCATGGACGGGAACCAGGGCCGCACCGCGCTGCCCAGCGCCGTCCAGTCGCCGGCCGGGCCGAAACGCCAGACCGGCACGCCGAGCGCACCGGCCATCTCGCCCACCGAACTCGCCACCGTCACCACGAGGTCGAGGCCGGCGATCAGCGCCGCCACCCCCTCCAGGTCGTTCTTCAGGTCGGTGTCCGGCCAGCGGCGGATGCGCAGGCCGAGTTGTGTCTCGACCGCGGCGATCTCCGCCTCGCGCCCGTCATATTGAAGGGTGACCGGGATCAGGCCGGGCAGCGTCAGCAGCGGAGCCCAGTCGGCGAGCGTCGTGTAGGAGGCCTTGCGCTCCCCCAGCATGTTCTGGCTGCCCCAGCAGATGCCGACGCGCAGTCCCGGACCCAGCGCCGCCAGCCGGTCCCGCCACTCCGCCAGCCGGGCCGGGTCGGGCGCCAGCCAGGACCGCCGGTCGGGAAAGGCGGACAGCGTCGGCCGCAGCCGCCGCGGCAGCGACCCCATCGCCAGCTGGGCGTCGGCATCGGTCGGGGCGGCGGTTTCCGCCCGCACCGTGACGCCGGGCAGGGCGCGGCCGACGAGCCCGGTCAGCCGGGCATCGACCTCCACCACCAGATTTTGCGGCCCGATTGCGGTGGCAAGGTCGGGCAGGGCGGTGCCGAACATCAGCTCGTCGCCCAACCCCTGTTCGCGCCAGACCAGCAGGCGCCCGTCCACGGCACCATCCCAGGGCGGCAGCGTGAAGCTGCGCCCGGCCGAGACGCGGCGGGAGGCGAAACGCGCCTCGTACTCGTCCCACCCCTCCGCCAGCCGTCCCTGTCCGAGCAGCCGCAGGGCGAGGTTCCAGCGCGCCAGCGCGAAGCCGGGGGACAGGGCGAGCGCTTGGCCGTACAACGCCTCCGCCTCCCCGCCGCGGCCCTGTGCCTCGCGCAGCAGGGCGAGGTTCACCATGGTTTCGGCATCTTCGGGGGCGAGCCGCAGCGCCTCCAGATGCGCGGCCTCGGCCTCTCCGGTGCGGCCGGTCTCCTTCAGCACGACGCCGAGATTGGTCAGCGCCGTCGCGTGGCCGGGATCGAGCCGCAGGGCATGCCGCAGCGCCGTTTCCGCCTCGCCATACTCGTCCCGCGCGCGCAGCAGCGTGCCGAGATTGGCCCAGGCCTCGGCATAGCCGGCATCGAGATCGAGCGCGCGGCGGTAATGGACGGCGGCCTCCTCCAGCCGGTCCTGCTCCTGCAACGCGCTGCCCAGGCTGTTGTGCGCCTGCGGATAGGCTTCGCGCAGCGCGAGCGCCCGGCGGTACTCCGCCTCCGCCTCGACCAGCCGGCCCTGCGCGTGGAGGGCGAGGCCGAGGTTGGCGTGCTGCTCCGCCATCCGGGGGCGCCGCGCGATGGCCTGGCCGATCAGCCCGACCGCCTCGGCATCCTGCCCGCGCTGGTGGTGCAGCACGCCCAAAAGGTGCAGCGCATCGGGGTTGCCGCGGTCGGTTTCCAGCATCGCACGGTAGGCGCGTTCCGCCCCATCCAGGTCGCCCGTGCGGTGGTGGCCCAGCGCTTGGCCCAACAGGGCGGCCAGTTTGGCGGCGGAGGATGGCGGCATGGAACGGGGGCCGGATCGAAGGAGACGGTCCGTCTCGATAGCATGAGTCGGCCGGCCGCCGCGCCCGCAAAATCCCGGTGCCTATTCCCGACTGCGATCAAGGGGACTGGCGTGACGACATCCATTCTGTATACTTGCGCGCAATTCGGCTCTGTCGGTCGAGCTCCATCCAAAAGGCTTATATCTTGAGTAAGACTGCAATCATCGTCGACGACAGCAAGCTTTCGCGCATGCATGTGCGGGCTATGATCTTGCGCAACAAGCCTGACTGGGCGGTAGTCGAGGCGGCCAACGGTGACGAACTCTTCAAGACGTTGCAGGACACGCCGGTCGATGTTGCGATCATCGATTACAACATGCCCGGCGACAACGGCGTGGACACCGCGGCCAAGCTGCGGGCGAGCCACCCGAACGTCCATATCGCCATCATCACCGCCAACGCTCAGGACGCGGTGGTGTCCGGCATCCGCGCGGTCGGCGCCGCCTTCATGCCCAAGCCGCTGGAGGAGGAGCAGGTCGCCCGCTTCCTGAACTCCACCGCCCTGCCGCCGCGCCGCGTCTCCCAGGCCGCGCCGGAGTGACCGCCACCCCCATGCTGAGCGAGCTGGAGCGCGATGCGCTGGCCGAACTGGGCAACATCGGGATCGGCAAGGCGTCGACCGCGCTCGGCCGCATGCTGGGCGGTCTGGTGACACTGTCGGTGCCGTCGGTGGAAATGGTGCCGCCGGACGAGGTGGCCGGACTGCTGGACAGGGCGCTGGCACCGCCGCTGGTGGGCGTGTCGGAAAGGCTGGGCGGCCTGTTTGCCGGCTGCGCCCTGCTGGTCTTTCCCCAGGCCGGCAGCCTGCCGCTGGTGCGCGCGGCCCTCCCCCCCGACGTTCCGGCGGACGACGTCCCCGAACTGGAGGACGAGGTTCTAGCGGAACTGGGCAACGTCGTGCTGAACAGCGCGCTGGCGCTGGTCGCCAACCTGCTTGGCGAGCCGGTTGACACCGGTCTGCCCGTGGTGGTCCGCGGCAACGGGGCGGAGGTTCTGCGCAGCTGCGCCGTGGTGGTGGAGGCCGGTGCGGCCCAGTCCGGTTTGGGGGGAGCTGCGGTGCTCTTCCACATCGATCTGCACACCAGACTGCCGGGCGGCGACGGGACCTCGGTCGGGATTGGGGTCGGGGGACGGGTGGTTCTGCTGCTCGATGCGGGCTCGGCGGGCACGCTGCAGGCCAAGCTCGGCCGCTATATCGGGCGGATGGTGGCTTAAGAGCATCAAGAAGAATCGGCCCAGCAAATTCGGCCAAGAAGAACCCACTGGAAAGGCGGGAAGGACAATGGCACTCATCAAGAAGACCAGGATGGACACGGCACGCACGGCCCGGAACAAGGACGGCGGTGCCGATGCCGGTCTGGATGGGGGTGCGGCCGGAACCGCCGCCGAAGCGGCCGCGCCTGCCGTGCCGACCATGAAAGCCGCTTTGCCGGAAGGTGCCGGTCCGAACGCTCCGCAGCGCCGCCGGGCTCGCGCCGACTCGCGCCGCCGGCAGGCCGCCAGCGGCATCGCCGCCGCCTCCTCCGAGCTGGCGAGCGGCGTCACCCAGGCGGCGGCCGCCGCCGAGGAACTGCGGCGGGCGATGGAGCAGATCGCCGCCGGGGCCGAGGAATCGGCCGGCGCCACACAGCAATCGCAGCGCATGATCGGCCGCGCATCGGAACTGCTGGCCCGGTCGCGCACCACGGCGGAGCAGGCGGTGCTGCGGGTGGAGGCGCTGCAGGGAACGCTGAAGGACGTCAGCGGCCAGATCCTGTCCTCTATCGACGGCATCGTCCGCGCAGCCGAGCGGCAGGAGGCTTCGGTCCTGCTGGTGCGCGACCTGGAGGCCCAGGCGCGCGAGATCGGCGCCATCGTGCAGAGCGTGGCCGCCATCGCCGACCAGACCAACCTGCTGGCGCTGAACGCCGCCATCGAGGCCGCGCGGGCGGGGGAGGCCGGAAAGGGCTTCGCCGTCGTCGCCGACGAGGTGCAGGCGCTGGCCGAACGGTCCGAACGCAGCGCCAACGACATCCAGGCGATGGTCGGCGAAATCCAGGAGGCGGTGGCCGCAATCGCCGCCGGCATCGTCGCCTCGTCCGACGCCGCCAAGGCGGAGGTGGAGCGCGGGCACACCATCGTACAGCAGCTGGAAGGCGTGCGGTCGGACATGACCGCGCTGGTGCAGGGCGCGCAGGAGACGATCCGCGCCGCCGTGGAGGCCGATCAGGCGGCGCGCGAAGCCCGGCGCGGGGCGGAAACCATCGCCGCCAGCGCCGAGGAGCAGTCCGCCGCCGCCGAGGAGGCGCTGAAGACCGCGGGCGAACAGGCTGTCGCCCTGAACCAGAGCCAGCGCGCCGCGGGCCAGCTGTCGGAACTGGCCGAGGATCTGGAGGGTACCGCCGACCTCGCCGTCACCGCCGACGAGCTGGCCTCGGCCGCGGAGGAGCTGTCGGCCGCCATCGAGGAGATCAACCGCGCCGCCGCCCAGATCATGACGGCGATCGGCCAGATCTCCGGCGGCGCCCAGTCGCAGAGCGCCGCCACCCACCAGTTGGCTTCCGCCATCGCGCAGATCGACGCGGCGGCGACGCTCGCCGCCGGCCGGGCGCAGGACTCGGTCGGGCGCTGCACCTCGATGGAAGCCCTGCTGGGCGAGACCCGCGACACCATCGGCCGGCTGGCCGACGGCATGCTGGAGGCCATCGAATCGTCCCGCCGGGCCGGCGAGCGGCTGGACGTGCTGGAGCGGATCGGCCGGCGCATCGACAAGGTGGTCGACGCCATCGCCACCGTCGCCATCCAGACCGGCATGCTGGCGGTCAGCGGCTCCATCGAGGCGGCGCGGGCGGGCGAGTTCGGCCGTGGCTTCACCGTGGTCAGCGGCGACATCCGCAAGCTGGCCGGCGACAGCGCCGAGAGCGCCGAACGGGTCAAGGACATCGTCCGCGACATCCAGGACCAGATGCTGCGGGTGCGCCGCGACATCGACGACGTGTCGGCCACCGCGCTGGCGGAGACCGCGCGGCACCGCGCCTTCGGCGTCACCCTGACCGCCGGCGCGCAGGAGTTGCGGGTGGTCACCGCCGGCAGCCGGGAGATCCTGGACGCCGCCGGGGAGACCACCATCGCCCTGCGCGAGACCCGCACCGGCGTGGAGCAGGTGGCCACCGCCGCCGCCGCCGCCAACCTTTCCGCGACCGAGGCGGCCAAGGCCGCCCGCGAACAGGCCAAGGGGGCGGAGGAGCTGGCGTCGGCGATCGAGGAGATCGCGGCGATGGCCGACAGCCTGCTCGGCGCGGTTTGACCGCCGTGGCGACGGAAGCCGCAGCCGGAGGGGCCTGCGACGGCGGCGGGGCTGGCAGCCTCGCCTTCGTCACCATGACGGTCGGCGACCTGCGCCTCGCCCTGCCGATGTCGTCCGTGCATGCGGTGATCCGTCCGCCGGAACTGGTGCGCATCCCGCTGGGCCCGCCGGGGCTGGAGGGGCTGGCGCATTGGCATGGCGACGCGGTGCCGGTGCTGAACCTCGCGATGGCGCTCGGGCGGGACGGCGGGACGCCCGACACGCGCGAGACCCGCGTGGTGCTGGTCGGGCATCGAGGCCAGCCGGTCGGCCTGCGGGTGGACGCCATGGCCGGCATCCTGCGCAGCGACCCCGACCGCATCGACCCGGTGACCGCCGGGGGTGGCGGGCTCGACCCCGCCATGCTGGACGGCCTGCTGCGTGACGGCCCGGCCACCATCCTGAAGCCGGACGTGCTGATCGACCGCCAGTTCGGCGATCCGGGCGAGGGCGAGCGGGCAACGGCCGCGGCCTGGACGGCCGGCAGCCTGGGACGGAGCGCCGGCCAAGGCGACGGCGGCGAGTCCGCCGGCGGGCTCGACCGGCTGGCGCTGCTGGTTTTCGAGGTCGCCGGGCAGGAATTCGCCCTGCCGGTGGAACGCGTGCGCGAAGTGCTGCCGGCCCCGCGCGAGGTCGCCCGGATGGCACGATCCAGGGCGCATCTGCTGGGGGTGATGTCGGTGCGCGACCGGCTGCTGCCGCTGGTGGGCCTGCGCGTGCTGTTCGGGCTGGACGGCGCTGGAGAGCGGGGGGCCGGGGAGCCGAGGGCCGGGCGCCGGGTGGTCGTGGTGCGGCCCGGTCAGGGGCAGGCCCCGGTCGGCGTCCTGGTGGACGAGGTGCGGGAGATCCTGCGGCTCGACGCCGCGCAGATCGATCCGGTGCCGCCCTTTCTCGCCCGCGAACCGGAATTCGAGGATCTTGACGGCATCGCACGGGCGGATGGCGGGCGGCGGCTGGTCTCCGTGCTGTCGGCCGGGCGGCTGTTCCGCCATGGCGCGGCGATCGGTGCCGAAACAGGTGTCGATGGGGAGAGGGACGGCATGGAACCGGCACGGCCTGCGGATGTCGGCGGCCTCGGCGGCACGGGAGAGCGTTTCGTCGTCTTCAGCCTCGCCGGGGCGGAATACGGCTTGCCGGTCGACGCCGTGCGCGAGGTGCTGCGCCGGCCCGACAGCATCACGCCCCTGCCCAATGCCCCCGACTTCGTCAGCGGCGTGCTGACGCTGCGCGGCGAGGTGCTGCCGCTGATCGACCAGCGCCGGCTGCTGCATCTGCCGGCGGCGGGCGGCGGGACCGCTCCCGGACTCGCGCGTGGCCGGGTTGTGGTGGTTGGCCGGGATGGGGCCGATGCCGCGCGGGTCGGGCTGCTGGTCGACGGCCTGTCGGGCCTGCTGACGATCCCGGCGGAGCGGATCGGTCCGGCCCCGGCGGTGTCGGCGGCGCAGCGCCGGCTGATCCGCCGCGTGGCGACGCTGGAGACGGCCGGCGCTGCGCGCCTGATCCTGCTGATGGATGCAGAAAGCCTGCTCGACATGGACCGGCTGGCCGGCCTGCTCGTTACCCAGCAGTAACGGCTCGATGGGGAACGGTGTGCTGACGGTTCTGGTGGTGGACGACTCCGCGTTGATGCGCCGGCGCATCGCGGAACTGCTGATCGAGGCCGGTTTCCGGGTGGAGACCGCCGCGACGGGGGAGGAAGCCCTGGCGCGCCTGCCCGTCGTCGATCCGGACGTGGTGACGCTCGACGTGACCATGCCCGGCATGGACGGGCTGGCCTGCCTCGCCCGCATCATGGTGGAGCATCCCAAGCCGGTGGTCATGGTCTCGGCCCTTACCGGTGCCGGTGCCGAGGAGACGCTGGAGGCGCTGCGGCTGGGGGCGGTGGAGGCGGTGCAGAAGCCGGCTGCCGGAGCCATCGGCCGCATCGGCGAAGGGCTGGTGGAGACGGTGCGCGCCGCCGCGTCGTCGCGCCCGCGCCGTGTGCATGGCCTGCGCGAGCGGCTGCGGCTGGCCCGCGCCCGCATCGCCGGGGAGGATTTCGTCGCTCCGGACGCTCCGCTGCCGGTTCCGCCCGCGGGAAAGACCGCTGCGGGCGCGGAAGGCGAGGGGGTGGTTCTGGTCGGCGTGTCCACCGGCGGGCCCAGCACGCTGGAGGACATCCTGCCGCTGCTTCCGGCCGACTTCCCCTGGCCGGTGGTGGTGGCCCAGCATATGCCGGTCGCCTTCACCGCGACGCTGGCGCGGCGGCTGGACGAGCTGTGCGCCCTGCGGGTGGTGGAGGTGGAGCGTGCGACGGTGCTGGAGCCGGGCATGGTCTGCATCGCCCGCGGCGGCGCCGATGTGGAGCTGGCACGGCGCGGCGGACGGCTGCAGGCTGTTTGCGTGCCCTCGTCGCCCGACCGGCCCTGGCACCCCAATGCCGACCGGCTGGTGACCAGCGCCCTGCGTCTGCTGCCGGCGGAGCGGCTGGTCGGGGTGCTGCTGACCGGCATGGGCAATGACGGCGCCGCGTCGATGACGGAGATTCACGCCCGCGGTGGACGGACCATCGCGGAGTCGGAGGACAGCGCCGTCGTCTTCGGCATGCCGCAGGATTTGATCCGGCGCGGCGGCGCCGGCATCGTGCTGCCGTCGGACCGCATCGCCGCTCAGCTGGTCCGCTGGCTGATGCCCGCCCAGCGGCGTGCCGGCGTGCAATAGGGAGGACGCCATGGGATTGGTGAGGAAGAAGGCCGGCGCCGCGCCATCCGGTCCTGCGGCGCCCGATGCGCAAGGCGATCCGCTGGCGGCGCTGGAGGATGCCGACGCTTCGGTCCGCCGCGACGCGGCGCATGGATTGGGTCATCCGGCCGGACATGGCGCCGTGGCGCCGGGGGCCGTCCCGGCGCTCGCCCGCCGGCTGGAAACGGAGGGCGATGCCGGCGTGCGGGAGGCGATCCTCACCGCGCTCGCCCGCATCGCGACCGGCGAGGCGGCGACGGCGCTGGTCCCCTTCCTCGACCGCGAGGACGCGGCACTGCGCAATGGCGTGCTGGAAAGCCTGCAGCAGATGCCGGCGGAGGTCGCCGCCCCGGCCCTGCTGCCGCTGCTCGGCCATGCCGACCCTGACCTGCGCATCTTCGCGGTGCAGGGGCTGGGCGGCCTTGCCCATCCCGGCCGGGCGGAGTGGCTGGCGGCGGTGATGGAGCGGGACGCCGACGTCAATGTCGGCCTCGCCGCGGTGGAGGCGCTGGCCGAGGCCGGCAGTCCGGAGGCGCTGACCAGCCTGGAAACCCTGGCCCGGCGCTTCCCCGACGATCCCTTCGTCGCCTTCGCCGTCGATGCCGCCCGCTCCAGCTTCCGGGGCGGGTGAGCGCGTGAGGGAGACCGGACCGGACGGCCTGTCGCCGGAGGATTATGCGACCCTGTGCGATTTCCTGCGGGATCGCACCGGCCTGTCCTTCACCGAGGCCAAGCGCTATTTCGTCGACCGCCGGGTCGCCGCCCGCATGCAGGCGGTCGGCGCGACCAACCTGCGCGCCTACCTGAACCTGCTGCGCTTCCAGGCGTCGGGGGAGGAGCTGCAGCGGCTCGTCAACCTGATGACGGTGAACGAAACCTATTTCTTCCGCGAGAAGTACCAGTTCGACTGCCTGGTGAACTCGGTCCTGGACGAGCTGGTGCGGGACAGGCCGAAGGGCTCGCGGCTGCGCATCTGGTCGGCCGGCTGCGCCACGGGGGAGGAGCCCTACTCCATCGCCATCATGCTGCTGGAGAACTGGGGCCGCGTGGACGATTACGAGATCGAGCTGCTGGCGTCGGACATCGACAGCGCCGTGCTGGAACGGGCGCGCGAGGGCATCTATGACGAACGCGCCCTGCAGGGGCTGCCGGTCCATCTGCGCGCCAGATATTTCCAGTCCCTGCGCGGGACGGCCGAGGCCGGGGGGCCGCGCTGGCAAATCATTGAGGACTTGCGGGAGTCCGTCGATTTCTCGCTGGTCAACATCGCCGACCCGCAGCAGGTGCGTGGATTCCGGGGGATCGACGTGATCTTCTGCCGCAACCTGCTGATCTATTTCGACGACCTTGGCCGGCGGGAGGCGGCGAGCATGTTCCACGATGCCCTGGCGCCGGGCGGCTTCGTCTGCCTCGGCCACTCTGAAAGCATGAGCCGAATGTCCTCGCTGTTCGTCCCGCGCCGTTTCCCGGACGCGATCCTCTACCAGAAGCCATTGGGCGGAGGTGCGCCATGACGGATGGACCGCGCATCCTGGTGGTGGACGACGCCGTGACCGTCCGCGCCTTCGGCCGCCGCGTGCTTGAGGCCGACGGCTTCGTGGTGGACGAGGCGGTGAACGGGATCGAGGGGCTGGAACGGGCGATGGCCGTGCCGCCCGATCTGGTGATCGTCGATGTCAACATGCGCAAGATGGACGGCTACACCATGCTGCGCGTCCTGCGCCGGGACCCGGTCTTGCGCGACGTGCCCGCCATCATGATCAGCACCGAATCCAAGGACAGCGACCGCGAACAGGCGCTGCTGGCCGGGGCCAACTGGTACATCGTGAAGCCGCCGCGGCCGGAGACGCTGGTGGAGGCGGCGCGGCTGCTGACCGGCCGTCCGCTTGGACCGGAGGGGGCGCCGTGAGCGAGCTTTTCGACCAGTTCATCGTCGAGGCGCAGGAACTGCTGGTGACCGCCGGCGGCGCGCTGCTGGCGCTGGAGCGCGATCCCGCCGACCGTGCGTCGGTGGACGAGCTGTTCCGCGCCTTCCACACGCTGAAGGGGGCGAGCGCCCTGTTCGACATGGCGCCCTTCACACGGGTGGTCCATGCCGGGGAGGACACGCTGTCGCTGCTGCGCGACGGCCGGCGCGGCCTGCCGCCGGAACCCATGACGCCGGAATTGGCCGACCGGCTGTTCCGCGTGCTCGACCAGTGCGCCCGCTGGGTGGCGGCGCTGGAGAGTGCCGGCGCGCTGCCTGCCGACGCGCCGTCCGCGGCCGACGCGCTGGCCCGCGGGCTTGCCGGGGACGGGGCAGCGGAGGGCACGGCGGCCGCCGGTGGGGAGGCGGAGGCTTTCCCCTGGCTGGCGGCGCTGACGGGGGAGGAGAGGCTGGCGGCGGGCGAAGGCCGGCTGACCGCCATCGACTACCGGCCCGATCCCGAATGCTTCTTCACCGGCGACGACCCGCTGGCGCTGTTCCACCGGGTGCCCGACCTGCGGCTGCTGCGGATCGAGCCGGCCGAACCATTGCCGGCGCCGGCGGAGATGGACCCCTACCGCTGCGTCCTGCGCTTCCAGGCGCTGAGCGGCGCCGACGCGGAGGCGGTGCGGACAGCCTTCCGCAGCGTGCCGGATCAGGTGCACATCGCCACCGTCACGCTGAAGCCGGCCGTCACGCCTGCCGTGGCCGCCATCGCCGTTGCGCCGCCGGACTCGCTCGCCGCACGCATGCTGGAGGAGCAGGAGCGGATCCTGGAACTGCCCGGCAGCGCCGTGGAGCGCGACTCCCGCCGCGCCGCGGTGGTTCGGGCGGTTGCCGCGATCCTGGCGTCGCTGGGCCGTCCGGCCGACCGGCGCATGATCGAGGCCGCCTGTGCCGATTCCGGCACGCTGCGCCGCTTCCTCGCCGAAGGGCCGGCCCGTCTCCCGGCGCCCGAGGCGCTGCCCGCCGCCCGCCGCGCCTTGCGGGTCGAACCGGAACGGATGGACGCGCTGATGGCCCTGGTCGGCGAGCTGTCGGTGGTGAAGGGACAGCTGGGACCGCTGCTGCGCCGTGCCGAAGACGCCGAACTGGCCATGGAGCTGCGGCGCGACCTGAAGGGCTTTTCCGCCCGGCTGGACACGCTGGTCGGCGACCTGCGCCACGCGGCTCTGCGCCTGCGGCTGCTGCCGCTGGCCCGTGTCTTCGATCCGCTGCCGCGGCTGGTGCGGGACACCGCCCGCCGGTTGGACAAGACGGTGGAACTGGTGATGGAAGGGACCGAGACGGAGGCTGACAAGGACATCCTCGACGTGCTGGGCGAGCCGTTGCTGCATCTGGTGCGCAACGCCTTGGACCACGGCATCGAGCCGCCGGACCGCCGTATGGCCGTCGGCAAGCCGCTCGGCGGCACGTTGCGGGTCCGTGCCTTCCAGGACAAGGACGGGGTGGTGGTGGAGGTGTCGGACGATGGCGCCGGCATCGACCCGGCGGCGATGCGCCGTGCCGCCGTCGCGAAGGGGCTGCTGGAGCCAGCCGCCGCCGCGGCACTGTCCGACATTGACGCGGTGCGGCTGGTCTTCGCCCCCGGTTTCAGCACTGCGGGCACCGTTTCCGACCTGTCGGGCCGCGGCGTCGGCATGGATGCGGTGCGGGCGGCGGTCGAACGGGCCGGCGGCCGGGTGGAGATCGCGTCCACCCCCGGAATCGGAACGCGGGTGCGGCTGTCGCTGCCGCTGACGCTCAGCATCACCCGCGTCGTGGTGGTGGAAGCGGCGGGCGCCCTCTACGGCATTCCCGTGGCGCTGGTCGGCGGCATCCAGCGGGTGCCGCGCACCGCCATGCGCGCGATCAAGCGGGCGGAAAGCGTGGTGCTGCGCGACCGGGTGGTGCCGCTGGTCAGGCTGCGCCGCCTGCTGGGCCAGCCGGCGGATGTGCGCGAGCGCGAGACCGACTGTGTGGTGCTGGCCGAATTGAGCGACGGCCCGGTCGCGGTGGCGGTCGACGATGTCGGCGAGCGCGCCGACGTGGTGCTGCGCCCGATGACCGGCGTGCTGCGCAGCCTGCGCGGCTATGCCGGCACGGCCGTGCTGGGCGACGGCCGCCTGATCCTTGTGCTCGATTTGCGGGAGCTGCTGTGATGCCGGTCCGGTTCGACTCCGACCTCGCCCGTTTCGAGAACGCCTGCACGGCGGAAGATGCGCTGCCGCTCGCCGAATGGCTGGAGACGGCGGCAGCGCCGCGGGTGGATTTGTCCGCCTGCACCGAACTGCACACCGCCTTGCTGCAATTGCTGCTGGCGGCAAGGCCGGCGCTGGCGGCAGCGCCGGCGGATGCCTTCCTGGCCCGCTGGATCGGCCCGCTTCTGGCGAAGGCCGGGTGAGGCCGGCCTACCGCTCCACCGCCATCGGGACGTTCAGGGCGTTGCGCTTCGACACCGCCTCGTAGACCGGCGGGAAGGCGGGGCGGTTGACGTAGCGGCCGGCGCCGCGCACCGCGCGGCTCTCGCCCAGCGCATGGACGATGCGTCCCTGGCTCAGCGTGTAGGCCGGGGTGCCGGTGACGGTCATGCCTTCGAAGATGTTCAAGCCCACTTTCTGCATCTGGGTCTTGGCCGAGATGGTCTTCGTCGCCTTCGGATCCCACACCACCAGATCCGCGTCCGCCCCGACCGAGACCGAGCCCTTGCGCGGATAGAGGTTGAAGATCTTGGCGGCGTTGGCGGAGGTGACGGCGACGAACTCGTTCATCGTCAGCCGGCCGGTGTTGACGCCATGGGTCCACAGCGCGGTCATGCGGTCCTCGATGCCGGCGGTGCCGTTCGGGATTTTGGTGAAGTCGTTGCGGCCCATCGCCTTCTGCTCGGCGCAGAAGCAGCAATGGTCGGTGGCGGTGGTGTGCAGGTGCCCCGCCTGCAGGCCGCGCCACAGCGCCTCCTGATGCTCCTTCGGGCGGAAGGGCGGGCTCATGACGTGGCCGGCGGCGAAGTCCCAGTCGGGGTTGCGGTACACCCCGTCGTCGATCAGCAGATGGCCGGCCAGCACCTCGCCGAACACGCGCTGGCCGCCGTCCTGGCCGCGCTTGATCGCCTCCAGCGCCTCTTTCGCCGAGACATGGACGATGTAGACCGGGACGCCGAACACCTTCGCCACCTGGATGGCGCGGTTGGCGGCCTCGCCCTCGACCTCCGGCGGGCGGGACAGCGGGTGCGCCTCCGGTCCGGTCAGGCCCTGGGCCAGCAGCTTCTTCTGGAGCTGGAAGACCAGCTCGCCGTTCTCGGCATGGACGGTGGGGATGGCGCCCAGTTCCAGGCAGCGCTGGAAGCTGTTCACCAGCGTCTCGTCATCGGCCATGATGGCGTTCTCGTAGGCCATGAAGTGCTTGAAGCTGTTCACGCCATGGTCGGCCACCAGCGTGCCCATGTCCTGCCGCACGCTCTCGTCCCACCACGTCACCGCGACATGGAAACTGTAGTCGCCGGCCGCCTTCTCCGCCCAGCCGCGCCAGGTGTGGTAGGCCTCCATCAGGCTCTGCTTCGGGTTGGGGATGACGAAGTCGATGATCATCGTCGTGCCCCCGGCGAAGCCGGCGGCGGTGCCGCTGAAGAAATCCTCCGTCGTTACCGTGCCCATGAAGGGCAGTTCCATGTGGGTGTGCGGGTCGATGCCGCCGGGCATGACGTAGCAGCCGCCGGCATCCACCACGTCCGCCCCCGCCGGCGCGTCCA
>JBKHVJ010000341.1:0-16898 GCA_046570145.1 Alphaproteobacteria bacterium | reverse complement strand
CCACGCCCTTCGCCAGACGGGTCCAGCGTTCGGCCTCCGGCTCGCTCATCGAATACATCAAAACAAAAAAGGCGAGCATCAGGGAGATCAGGTCCGTGAAGCTGATCAGCCACAGTGTCTTACGCTGCCCACCGCGATCCTCGGTCGCCGACCGGCTGGATATATCGGGAACGCGGATCATTTCCGCACCTCGGGCCTGCGCTTGGCCACCCCATCCTCGTCCCAGCGCAGAGAGAACATCAGGCGCACCCCGCCCGGCTCGCCGCGCTCGATGCCGACGGTTACGTTGCGAGGCGGTGCACCGTCGGCGATCAGCGCCCGGGCCAGCGCCCCGGCGCGCGCGACAGGCCCCGGCGGCTGGCTGGGCGTCCCCGTCGGGCCGATGCCCAGCAATGCATCCAACTCCACCCGCTCGCCCTGGCGCGACTGGCGCAGCGCGTCGGCGATCCGGTCGATCAGTCCCTGGCGGTCCGGCCGCAGCATCATGGTGCCGGGAACGAACAGGTCGTCGGCCGGCAGACGCACCTCCAGCAATTGGCCGGGAGCGACCACTTCCACCTTCGCGACCGCAATCTCGGTGGCGAACAGCGTGCCGACGCCGTCGAGCCGCTGCACCGCGAAGACCGTCCCGGCGCGCGACGCCACCGTCTCCGTCCCGTCGTGCAGGCGCGGATCGATGACGAAGCTCGGGAAGGTGCGCTCCAGCGAAGCGGCGACCGCCTTCACCTTCTGCACGGTCTGAACCGAATGGGCGTTCAGCACGATGAAGAAGACCAGCAGCAGCAGGAACAGCGACAGCAGAAGCAGGATGCTGCCGTTGTTGGGGTTGGCATGCCCCTCCCCACCCCCACGGCCGGCCCGCAGCGTCAGAAGCCCGACGCCGCCCGGTCCCGGTCCGCGGCTCTGGGTCGTCCGAGCGCTGGTGGACCCGCTGGTGGGTTTGCCGGCCAGCATGGCGTCAGTCGAAACTGGCCAGCAGGCGGTCGATCTCGTCCTGGTCCATGGCGTTGCCAGGCAGCTGCGGCCCATGCAGAAGCTGCTTGTCCGCCTCCTCCACGCTCATCGGCTCGTAATGGACGGCGGCCTCGGCGTCCTCCGCCGCCAACTTGGCCAGTCGGGGGGCATGGTTCTGGCGCACCTCGCTGCCGAAGGCGGCGACGATCATGTCCACCTTCGATTCGATATGCTTCAGCGTCCGCACCACCTTGCTGATGCGCTGGCCGGTAATGTCCTGGAAGTTGCAGGCCTCGAAGATCTTGGTGATCTGGTCGTTCAGCTTCGCCGCGGTTTCCGCATCCGACTGCCCGGCAATGGCGCTGATGGCGTCGCAGGCGTCGAAGATGGCGAAGGTCGCCTTCTCCGTCGCGCCGATCACCGCGTCCAGCTCGTCCGTGGCGGTGCGGATATGCTCGTCGCGGATTTCCGCGGGCTGGAGCGCCGCGATCTCCTGCTTGGCCGTCTCGATGTATTTGGCGAGGTCCACGACCTCCTTGTAGAGGCGCAGGTCGGTGGCGGAGATGTCGCCGTCCATGCTGCCCAGGATGGTCCGGAGGATGTCCGACACCTCGTCCCGCGACAGGGGCTTGGCGGCCTCGACGAAGGCGGCGTCGAGGCGCTGTCTGAGAAGCTTCTGTTCCGTCACGGCGGAATGGGCGGAGAAGGTCATCGGGCGTGTCCAGCGAGAGGGGCTAGGCCTTGGCGGAATATGCCGGATCCTCCCCGGTCGGCGCCCTCCAGCGAGCGCCCGTCGGTGCCGCAGGGCGGAGGTGCAACGCTCCGGCCGCTTGTGGCGCCCAACCGTCCCAGGAACTGTCCGAGCCGACCAAGCCTATGGCGCGAGGGTTAAGAGCCCGTAAAGACGGCCCTGGCGGAGCGCAGCCGTGGCCCGTTCGCCACACTGTGTCCACCCGCAATCAACCGCAGTGGTGGGCGGAGCGGGCGGGCGGAGCGAGCGATCAGAACAGTCCGGCGGCGGCCGGCGCACCCAGCAGGGCGATCAGGATCAGAATGGTGACGGCAACCAGCCGTTCCGCCGGCGACCAGCGTTTCCAGTCCTTCCTGAAGCTTTTCAGTTCGTCGGCCATGACAGACCTTCCGGTTTCGAGAACTACACTGCAACGCAACGAAACTGCGCCGGGTCCAGTTGACGCATGGTTAACACCCAGCACAGAAGCACTCTTCCCACCGAACTGGCACAGAAATGCCACAGTCGACGTGTCCTGGCCGATGATGCAGGTCAAAGATCGGCCAAATTCTCGACATTTCCCATCTCCCGCGCGGCGATGAGCGGTGCGCCGGCGGCGTGCCTCTTCCGGCCGCTTCCGATACCGGTCGGCGATGCCTAGATGATACGCTCTAGATCAAGCCGCCAGGGTTGGCCGGGCGGTACCGACAGGGGATGCGGATGGCGAAGGGAACCGACCTGAAGATCGGGCTTGCGCTGGGCAGCGGGGCCGCCCGGGGCTGGGCGCATATCGGCGTCCTGCGCGCGCTGGAAGAGATCGGGATCGAACCGGACATCATCTGCGGCACCTCCATCGGAGCCGCCGTCGGGGCAGCCTATCTGACCGACCAGATGGACGAGCTTCAGGCCTGGGCGCAGAAAATGGGATGGCTCGGCATGCTGGGCATCATCGATCTCACCTTCCGGCGCGGCGGGCTGGTCGCAGCCGAAAAGGCGTTCGGCCGCTTCGACAACGAACGCAGCAACATCCTGATCGAGAATCTGCGGCTGCCCTTCGCCACGGTCGCCACCGACCTGTCCACGGGGCGCGAGATCTGGCTGCGCGACGGGCCACTGATGTCGGCGGTGATGGCGTCTGCGGCCATGCCCGGCCTGTTTCCCGCGGTACGGCGCGATCATCACCTGCTGGTGGACGGCGCGCTGGTCAACCCGGTGCCGGTGTCGCTCTGCCGGGCGCTCGGGGCCGACGTGGTGGTGGCGGTGAACCTGAACAGCGAACTGTCGCCGCTCGGCCGCCCCAATGGCCGGGGAAATGGCGCGCGCGTGACCGGCAAGCCCGTCGCCAAGGCTCCGGTGCCTGAGGCGGTGGTGGCCGGCGGCGATGCGGGCTCCCCGGCGCTGTCGCATCTGACCAGCCAGATCTCCACCTGGCTCGGCCGTAAACCGAGCCGGCGCACCCGCTTCATAGCCGACCAGATCGATGACGCCCATGTCCATAAACCGATGCCGAACGCACTGGAGGTGATGGCGGGCTCCATCGACATCATGCAGGATCGCATCACCCGATCCCGTCTGGCGGGCGAGCCGCCGGACGTTCTGATCGCGCCCAGGCTGGCCCATATCGGCATCCTGGAGTTCGACCGCGCGGCGGAGGCGGTGGAGATCGGCTATGCCGCCGCGTCCATGCTCCGTCCATCGATCGAACTGGCCCTGCGCCGCGCCTGATCGGCGCCCGTCCCGCGTATCACCTGCTGGCTGCCGACTGCCCCCTGCCCCCTGCCCCTCATCCGTCCCCGACGCCTTGCGAGAGCGAAGCATCCATGAGCCAATCCGCGCTGACCGATTACATCGCCGCCCTTGTGGCCAGCGGAACGCCGCATTGGGGTGCCGGGGGAGCGGTGCTGGACAGCGGCTCCGTCGGGGCTGCGGTCACCGTCACCTATGCCTTCGCGACCAGTTCGCGCCAGGTGGCCGGCGCCGACGCCACCGGCTTCGCGACAATGAACAGCGAGCAGCGCGCCGCCGTCCGTCAGGCATTGGCGACGTGGAGCGCCGTCGCCAACATCAGCTTCGTCGAGACGGCCGACGTCTCCAGCGCCACGATGCGGTTCGGCACCAACCGGCAGAACGGCGTCACCGCCGCCTATGCCTATTACCCGTCCGCCGCGTCGCAGGGCGGCGACGTCTTCCTCGCCAACGACAGTGCCGGCAACGTCACCCCGACGGCGGGCAGCTATGGCTACATGACCGTTGTCCACGAGATCGGCCACGCATTGGGCCTGAAGCATCCCGGCAACTACGACGCCGGCAGCAGCGACGGAACCGAAGGTCCCTTCCTGCCCTCCACGACGGACAACTATGCGTACAGCATCATGTCCTACAACGACAACGGCGCCCTGCCGTCGGGGACATACCTGACCGTTCCCAGCCTCTACGATATCGCCGCGATCCAGTATCTCTACGGCGCCAACATGTCGACCGGGGCCGGCGATACCAGCTACACGCTGAACACCGGCAGCTTCACCACGCTGTGGGATCCGAACGGCCGCAACACGCTGAACGGCGGCACGCAGACGGCATCGCTGTCGCTGGACCTGAGGGCGGGCCATTTCAGCAGCGCCGGTGACACGATCTTCCTGGCACTGGCCCTTGGCACCACGGTCCAGCTGGCGGTCGGCGGAAGCGGCGACGACAGCATTACCGTCAACACGCTGGGGAACGTCCTGGACGGCGGAGGCGGCACCGACACCGCGGTGTTCAGCGGCAGCCGGTCGCAATACCGCGTGCAGCAACTGGACGGTGGCCGTTTCATCGTCAACGGCGCCGACGGGATCGACCTGCTGACCAACATCGAGTATCTGCGCTTTTCCGACACGGGCACGGCCTTGTCGGCGAGCGTGTCCGGCAGTTTCGACACGTTGCGCTACATCGCGTCCAACGCCGACCTGATCGCCGCCTTCCGCACCGACACCGCCGCAGCGACCCAGCACCTCGCCAGCTTCGGCGTCTATGAGGGGCGCAGCCTGAGCGGCTTCGATCCCTACAATTATCTGGCCGGCTATGGCGACCTGCTGAACGCGTTCGGCAGCGATGTCGGGGCCGCGACCCGCCATTTCATCGAAAACGGCTATCGCGAGGGCCGCAACTCCACCCTGTTCGACACGCTGTCCTACCAAGCCGGCAACCCCGACCTGATCGCCGCCTTCGGCAACGACCGCGAGGCGGTGGAGCTTCACTACATCGTCAACGGACGCTTCGAAGGCCGTTCCCTCACCGCCTTCAACGCCACCGCCTATCTTGCCGCCAACCCCGACGTGAATGCCGCCGTCGGTGGCAGCATCGCCGGGGCAAAGCAGCATTATGTGAGCTACGGCTACGCCGAGGGCCGGGCGCTGGCGTGAGTGCCGGGCCTCACTTCGCCGGCCACATCCAGGTCAGCTCGTGCTTGTTGTGGTGGAGGTGGAGCACCCGGCCGCCGGGGATCGCGGCGAAGGCGCGGGCGGTCTCGTGGTCGGTTTCGGCCTGGAACTTCAGCGTGCAGATGAAGCGCTTCGCCAGCCCGCTGTCCATCCACTCCTTCACCAGCCGCAGCAGGCGCGTCGGATAGCAGATCACGTCGCAGCACAGCCAGTCCACCGGACCGACCGTCGCCGGTTTCAGGCCGAAGGCGCTTTCCTGACGGATCTCCACCCGTGACAGGGCGGCGATGGCGGGATCGAGCGGCGCCTTGTCGACGCTGACCACCGACGCGCCCAACTCGTGCAGCACCCAGGTCCAGCCGCCGGGACAGGCGCCCAGGTCGAGACAGCGGTCGCCGGGCCCTGGCTGTTCCCCGAACAGCGTCAGCGCCTCCCACAGCTTCAGATAGGCGCGGTTGGGCGGAGCCGTGCGGTTCTCGACGAAGGTGACCTCGCCGTTGCGAAAGGGGCTGGAGCAGCGCGCGGCGGCGATGATGGTGGACTCGTCGGTCAGCGTCCAGGACCCCAGCGGCGCCGTCGGCAGCGGCGACGGGAAGACCACCGGCTTGGCCGAGACGTGCGGCAGATTCTCCTGGATCAGGGCGGCGCGGCGGTGGTGCCGCTGCGACCACAGCGCCCAATTGCGCTGGATGCCGCGCAGCGCCTTCGCGCCGCTCTTGATCGAGGCGAACTCGATGCGCACCGGATCGTGCCAGATGTTCTGCGCCCAGGCCGCGGGCCGTGCAGGGCCGTCGACGAAGACCAGCCGGCCGTCGACCGATGCGACCTCCCCCAGTTCCGCAACCAGATCGTCGAGGAAGCCGTCGGCTGCCAGATAGACCGTCTGGCCGAGCGGGGTTGTCGCCGCGCCGGGAGCGGTCTCACTGGGGGCCGTCTGCGGCAGGGAAGCGGAGGTGCTTTGGGGGGTGCTGTCGTCCATGCCCCAGGGGCTACCGCCGCCGGCCTGCGATTGCAAGCGCAAGGATGCGATCCCCTCCCTTTCGCAGTTACGCGAAGGGGGCTGTGACAAAGCGTCTCCAAACTTCTTATATGCGACCGGTTCGCAAAGTGGACGTTGACAACGATTCTCAGTCTCAGGTACTCCTGGGAGCAAGGCAATCCTCTCACACCGACCATCGCCGAGGGCTTATGTACGTCTGCATCTGCCACGCGTTGAACGACAAAAAGGTCAAGGCTGCGCTGGACAATGGCGCTAACAACCCGGCCTCGGTGTTCCGCCATCACAACTGCCAAGTCCAGTGCGGCAAATGCGTGCCGATGATGCGCAGCATGGCCAGCGAGCATCGCGCCGCTTCGGTTCAGCAGGCCGCCACCATCGCAGTGACCGCCGTTCCGGCCCTCTGCTGCGGCTCCGCGGTGCCCGAACCGGCGAATGCCGAAGCCGTTCCCGCTTACGCCATCGCGGCCGAATAGCCGCTGCCGGCTGAACCGCGCAATCGCAAGCTCTACCACTTCCGACTTTCAGGTCGCTACCGGGTCTACAACCTCACCTTTCGGCTGCGACAGAATGCACCCCGTCTATGATTTTTGGGCGGATTGACCCGGCACACCCAATCCGGCACAAAAGCGTCACCAAAACAAAAGAACGTCGTCAAAATGGCGGCGTATAAAAAAGCCAATGGGCTGGATGAAACCGGCCCTGGAGGAAACGCAATCCAACCAGGAAGACTTCCTCGGCCACCGGGTTTGCCTTTTCCGTAAAGGAACGGGCAACCCGGCGGGATTTGGATTCGAACGGCTGTCCCGCAACTGCTCACGCATTTCGCTATCGCATCGCGGCCATCTCCCAAACGGGCTGTGCGGACTGCGCTTCCGATGCGTTTCGCAGCTTTGGCGCGGCGGTATCGTTTTTCGTCCGGCCGAGACGTCTGAGACGGTTGAGGATCAAAGGAGGATTTTTCATGAGCCGCCGCAATCGGCACGCCTTCGACACGCTGAGCCGCGATCTCGTCCTTCGCGCCACCGACCGTATGGAGACCCTCCGGTCCATGGTCGAGCGCGCGGACAGTGACCGGCGCGAGACGTGGGAGCGCACGCTCGACCGTCTCCGCGGCCTGAACAACCGCGCCATCGCCCGCATCGAGGCGGCCCATCTGGCCGATGACGATGCATGGCCCTTCGCCCGTGCCCAGGCCGATCAGGCGATGATGGACCTCATGCGCGCGCTCGACGACTTCGACGGCCATCTGCGCCTGCTGGCCGCATAAGGCGACCGGCCAGACCACCGGCCGCGGGCAATTGAAAGGAAAAGGCCCTCTCCCTTGTGGGAGAGGGCCTTTTTCATTACGAAGCCCCGAAGTCCAGTCCCCAAGCCGAGTAGCGTTCCGGATCGTCGACCCACCCTTCGCGCACCTTCACGAACAGGATCAGGTGGACGCGGCGCTCCAGCATCCCCTGCAATTCGCCGCGCGCGGCGGAGCCGAGAGCCTTGATCCGCTGGCCGCCCTTGCCCAGCACGATGGCCTTCTGGCTTTCGCGCTGCACGAAGATGACCTGCGAGATCTTGACCGACCCGTCCTCGAACTCCTCCCACACCTCGGTCTCGACCGTGGCGGAATAGGGAAGCTCCTGGTGAAGCTGCAGGAACAGCTTCTCTCGGGTGATCTCCGCCGCCAGCAGACGCATGGGCATGTCGGAGATCTGGTCCTCCGGGAAGTGCCATGGCCCTTCGGGCAGCCGGTCGGCCAGGAACTGCTTCAGGTCGGCGACGCCGTCCTCGGTGAAGGCCGACACCATGAAGATGTCGGAGAAAATCCCCTCCTGCCGGAAGGCATCGGCGATGCCCAGCAGGACGTCGCGCTTCACCAGATCGATCTTGTTCAGGATCAGGATCGCCTCGCGCCCCTGCTCCTTCAGGCGGGCGACGATGCTGCGGGTGTCCTCGTCGATGGAACGGCGAGACACGTCGTACAGCACGCCGATGACGTCGGCGTCCTCCGCCCCCTGCCAGGCCGCCGCCACCATCGCGCGGTCCAGCCGACGCTTCGGCTTGAAGATGCCGGGCGTGTCGACGAAGATCATCTGGGCATCGCCCTGGATGGTGATGCCCAGCACGCGGGTGCGCGTGGTCTGCACCTTCGGGCTGACGATCGACACCTTGCTGCCGATCATCGCGTTCAGCAGCGTGGATTTGCCGGCATTCGGCGCGCCGACCAGGGCGATGAAGCCGCAGCGCGGGTGTTCCGGCATCGTCGG
Organism: Alphaproteobacteria bacterium; assembly: GCA_046570145.1. Taxonomy (GTDB): domain Bacteria; phylum Pseudomonadota; class Alphaproteobacteria; order Azospirillales; family Azospirillaceae; genus Azospirillum. The sequence continues at coordinate 8,540 of JBKHVJ010000341.1, read as the reverse complement.
CAGAGGCGGCAGGACGGAGATGGGCTGCCCGCGCGGAGCATCCTCGTCATCGTCCTCATAGTCGCCGTCTTCATAGTCGTCGTCTTCGAAGTCGCCCTCTTCGGCGTCCTCGCCCTCGACGTCGCCGTCCTCATGGTCGAGCGCCTCGTCGTCCTGGACGGACTCCGGCGTCAGGGACTCGCGCGCCGGCTCCGCAGCTTCGGAACCGGGCGTCTCACTCTTCGTCTTGTCGATGTCGTCGCGACCGTCAGTCATCGACTTGCACTCCCACCTGGCGCAGCAATGTGCTGGCCGCCTTCTTTTCCGCGATACGCTTGGACGAACCGGACCCGGAGACCGGATCCATGCCCGCCACATGCACGGCAACAACGAACAGCGGCTCGTGTGCCGGGCCACTGCGTTCGATCAGCTCATAGCGGGGCAGCGGCTTCCCGCGCCCCTGCGCCCATTCCTGCAGCGTGGTCTTGCTGTCCAGCGGCGGCGGCGTCGCCTTGTCGATCTCGCCCGCCAGGGCTTGGCGGACGAAGCGCGTCACCGGCTCCAGCCCGCCGTCGAGATACATGGCGCCCAGCACCGCCTCGCAGGCGTCACCGAGAATGGTACGGTTCTCGCGCCCGCCGCTCGACGCTTCCGCAGGGGACAGACGCAGATAGGCGCCCAGCCCGATGGTATCGGCGACCCGGCCCAGCGATTCCCGGCGCACCAGCGCGGCATGCCGCTTGGCGAGCGCACCCTCGCGCTCGTTGGGATAGCGTTCCAGCAGCCACTGCGCGACCACCAGCCCGACGACGCGGTCGCCCAGGAATTCCAGCCGCTCATAGGCGATGCCCGGGCCTTTGTGCGACTTGCGGCCGGCCCGCTCCAACCCCATCAGGCTGGGATGGGTGACCGCGTCGCGCAGAAGCGACAGATCGGCGAACTCATGACCCAGCGCGTGCGCCAGTTCCGCCACATCGGCAGACTGGACGGCACCGTCGGTCTCGGTTTCGGAGCCGGCGTCCGCATCGGCGGGCGCCTTGGTGACGGTGGACACTTACCGGACTCCGTTGAACAGGCGGCTGAAGCGCAGATCGACCGGCCAGCGCCAGATCTCGTAGAAGCGCGTGCCCTCGTCGAGCGAGAAGAACAGGAATTCGGCGCGGCCGACCATGTTCTCGATGGGAACGAAGCCAACCTGCGACGGCACGCGGCTGTCCAGCGAATTGTCGCGGTTGTCACCCATCATGAACAGACTGCCTTCCGGCACCTTGAACACCGGCGTGTTGTCGAGCGGGCCGTTGTCCGACTCCTCGATGATGCGGTGGCTGCGGCCGTTGGGCAGGGTTTCGATGAACTGCGCGGTGCGGATGCTGCGACCCAGCGAGTCCGTGGTCACGTAGTCCTCGATCCGCTCGCGCTTCACCGGCTGACCGTTGATGTGAAGGATGCCCCCGATCATCTGGATGCTGTCGCCGGGCAGGCCGACGACGCGCTTGATGTAGTCGGTCTTGTTGTCGCGCGGAAGCTTGAACACCGCCACGTCGCCCCGCTCCGGCTGAGAGCCCAGGATCCGGCCCTCGAACAGCGGCAGGCCGAAGCCGACCGTGTATTTGCTGTAGCCGTAGCTGAACTTCGACACGAACAGGTAATCGCCGATCAACAACGTCGGAATCATCGACCCAGACGGGATATTGAAGGGCTCGAACGCGAAAGTCCGCACGCCGAAAGCGATCAGAACCGCGAAGAACACCGTCTTCACGGTTTCGACGAACCCGGATTCCTTGTTCTTGGCGTTGGACGCCGTTTCTTTCTGAAAGGTCATTCTGGGGTCGCCGTATTGGTGGGCATCGTGGACTGGGTGGAGGCGGACTCAATCGGTTCGGCGCTGATGACGACGAAGGCCTCGGCCATCGGGTACTCGTCGGTCAGCGTGACATGGATGCGGGCGCGCATGCCCGGCGGCGTGATCGCCTCCAGCCGGGCCAAAGCCCCGCCGGTCAGGCGCATGGTCGGCTGGCCGGACGGCAGATTGACCACCCCCATGTCGCGCCAGAAGACCCCGTCGCGGAAGCCGGTACCGAGCGCCTTCGAGCAGGCCTCCTTGGCGGCGAAGCGCTTGGCGTAGGTCGAGGCGCGGGCGTTGTTCTTCGCCGCCGAACCGGCGCGGCGTTCGGACTTCGCCTGCTCGACCTCGGTGAAGATGCGGTCGATGAAACGCTGCCCGAAGCGCTCCAGCGACTTCTCGACCCTTCGGATGTCGATCAGGTCGTTGCCGATGCCGAGGATGGTTCCGGACATCGTCATGCGGAGGCCGCCGCGGCTCGCGCCGTGTCCATGGCCTTGCGCATGCGCGCGATCGAGTTGGTCAGACCGACGAAGATCGCCTCACCGATCAGGAAATGGCCGATGTTCAACTCCACGATGGTCTGGATCGCCGCCACCGGGCCGACGGTGTCGTAGCTCAGGCCATGACCGGCATGGCATTCCAGCCCGATCGCCTCGGCATGGGCGGCGGCGCGGACGATGCGCGCCAGTTCCGCCTCGCGCTCCGCCGGCTCGACGGCCTCGCAATAGGCGCCGGTATGCAGTTCGACCACCGGGGCGCCCAGCCGCTTGGCGGCGTCGAGTTGCGCCGGCTCCGGATCGATGAACAGCGAGACGCGGATGCCGGCGGCGCTCAAGTCTCCCACCGGCCGCACCAGATGGTCGTACTGGCCGATCACGTCCAATCCGCCTTCCGTCGTCACCTCCGTGCGCTTTTCCGGGACGAGGCAGGCGGCGTGCGGCTTGTGGCGCAGCGCGATGCCCAGCATCTCGTCGGTCGCCGCCATCTCGAAGTTCAGCGGACGGTCGATTTCGACCATCAGCCGCTCGATGTCGCGATCCACGATGTGGCGCCGGTCCTCGCGCAGGTGGGCGGTGATCCCGTCGGCCCCGGCCTCGATGGCCAGCCTCGCCGCACGCACGGGATCGGGATGGGCCCCGCCGCGGGCGTTGCGGACGGTCGCCACATGGTCGATGTTCACGCCGAGGCGCAGGAAACGGGACATGCACGGACTCCAAAGCGTCGCCGCCCGCCGGAACGGGCGGGTGCGATTCCGTCTATATAGCGGTGCTCCGGCGTTCCGTCACGCCGAACCGACCGATGCACCTGCGGATGACAGGGATTTTACCGTCCCCGTGCCCGCTCCACCGAATGGATGGCCGGGGTCGCGCGCAGGGCGGCCATGATGTTGGTCAGGTGCTTCGCATCCTTCACGTCGATGTCGATCAGCAGCTCGAAATAGTCGGTGCTGCGGTTCGTGATCTTCTGATGGATGACGTTGCCCTGGTTCTTGCCGATCACCGTGAACAGTGTGCCGAGCGAGCCCTGTTCATTGGCGATGACGACACTGATGCGGCCGACATGCTCCTCCGGCGAATCCGGCCCGGTCTCCCACGACACGTCGATCCAGCGTTCCGGCGATTCATGGAAGCTTTCCAGCGTCTCGCAATCGATGGTGTGGATCGTCACGCCCTTGCCCGTGGTGACGATGCCGACGATGCGGTCGCCGGGCAGCGGATGGCAGCAACGGGCATAATGCACGGCCATGCCGGGGATCAGGCCGCGGATCGGCAGCGCCGATTCCTTGCGTGCCTTCGCCTTCGGCTTCGGTGTGCTTTCCTCCACCTCGCGGACGGCGGGGGCGGCCTGGGCCTTGTGGCCGGGGAAGACGGCGTGGAAGACCTCGCGCACCGAATGCAGGCCGGAGCCCACACCGGCCATCAGATCGTCCACCGTCGGCTGCTGGAAAATCTTGATGGCGTTTTCCAGCGCCTTTTCGGTGAACTCGTAGCCTTCCGATTTGAACTGCCGCATCAGCATGCCGCGGCCCAGTTCCATGTATTGGGCACGCTGCTGGGTGCGCAGGAACTTGCGGATGCGGGCGCGGGCCTTGCCGGTGACGACGAAGCGTTCCCAGCCCGGAACCGGCGTCTGCGCCTTGGAGGTGACGATGTCGACCTGATCGCCGTTCTGCAGCTGGGTGCGCAGCGGCAGCATGCGGCCGTTGATCTTGGCGCCGACGCAATGGTCGCCGACCTGCGAATGGACGGCATAGGCGAAGTCGACCGGCGTCGCCCCGCGCGGCAGCGCGATCAGGTCGCCCTTCGGCGTGAAGCAGAACACCTGGTCCTGGAACAGCTCCAGCTTGGTGTGTTCCAGGAATTCTTCCGGCTTCTGCGCATGCTCCAGGATGTCCAGAAGCTCGCGCAGCCAGCGGTACTCGCCGCCGTTCGGCCGCGGTTGGTGGTCCTGCTTGTAGGCCCAGTGGGCGGCCACACCAAGCTCGGCGATCTCGTGCATGTCCTGGGTGCGGATCTGCACCTCGATCCGGTTTCGGCCGGGGCCGATCACGCCGGTGTGCAGGCTGCGGTAGCCGTTGGGCTTGGGCGTGGAGATGTAGTCCTTGAAGCGCCCGGGCACGACCGGATAATGCGCATGGACGACGCCCAGCGCCTGATAGCATTCGCCGACCGAGCCGACCGTGATGCGGAAGGCCATGATGTCTGACAGCTGCTCGAAGCTGACATTCTTGCGCTGCAGCTTGCGCCAGATCGAATAGGCCGACTTCTCGCGCCCCGACACCGTCGCGTCCGGCAACCCTTCGGAGGCCAGCAGCTCACGCAGTTCGGTGATGATGGTCTGGACGCGGTTCTCGCCCTCGCTCCGGAGGCGGGCAAGCTGGGCCAGGATGCTGTCGCGCGCGTCCGGGTTCAACTCCGCGAAGGCAAGGTCGTCCAACTCGTCCTTGATCTTGTGCATGCCGATGCGCTCGGCCAAAGGCGAGTAGATTTCGATGGTCTCGCGGGCGATGCGGCGGCGCTTTTCCGGCTTCTTCAGGTGGAACAGCGTGCGCATGTTATGAAGCCGGTCGGCCAGCTTCACCAGCAGGACGCGGATGTCCTCCGACATTGCGATGACCAGCTTTCGGAAATTCTCCGCCTGCTTGGCCTGATCGCTGTTCAACTCCAGCCGCGACAGCTTGGTGACGCCATCGACCAGCCGGGCGATTTCCTTGCCGAACACCCGCTCGATGTCCTCGAGCGTGGCGACCGTATCCTCGACCGTGTCGTGAAGCAGCGCCGTGGCGATGGTGCCGGCGTCCAGCTTCATCTGGGTCAGGATGCCGGCGACCTCCAGCGGATGGAGGAAATAGGGATCGCCCGACGCGCGCGTCTGCGATCCATGCGCCTTCATGGAATAGACATAAGCGCGGTTGAGGAGATCCTCGTCGGCGTTGGGATCATACGCCTTGACGCGCTCGACAAGCTCGTACTGCCGGATCATGCGGCCCGACCCGGCGCGCGCGGCGCCTCAGAAGTGTTCGTGGTGGTTCTGTTCGAACCGAAGGGGAGCCGGATGCTCCCCGCCTTTCTCTTCGGGAAGGGGACGTTGCGCCCCCTCCAGGTCCTGCGGTCGTTGTCCAGAATCAGAGGTCTCCGTCGGGATCCTCGGTCATGGCGAAACCGGCGCCCGGCTCGGCGTCCATGTCGGCGGCGACGTCGTCGTCCTCGCCCAACTCCTCGCCGTCGCTCTCGCTCATGCCGTCTTCATCGCCCAGCGAGTTGTTGCCGCGGGCGGCCCAGTCGTTCTCGCCGGCCATCAGTTCGACGATCTCTTCTTCCGGCTCGTCCGGCTCGACATGCTTCTGGTGCCCCTTGATCAGGGCGTTCTTCAGATACTCGAGCGACACCGTCTCGTCCGCGATCTCGCGGAGCGCCACGACCGGATTCTTGTCGTTGTCGCGGTCGATCGACAGCGGAGCGCCGCTCGCGACCTCGCGGGCGCGCTGGGCAGCCATCATGACCAGCTCGAAACGGTTCGGAACCTTCAGGACGCAATCTTCAACGGTAACGCGGGCCATGCCAGACGAACTCCGGATTCATAGGAGGCTCTAGACTATATGGATGTGGCCCGATAGGTGCAAGCGCGAACGACAGCGCTGCTGCATTGCGTCAGAGGAAATCCGAGAGAGGCTTTCCCATTCGGGGCGGAATGCGTCCATAGACAGTAGGCAACCGTTGCCCTCTTGTATCTTCGCCCCCCATACACTAGATTTCAATATTGGAACGCGGGCATTTGCGCATGTTCCATCCATTTTTAATAAGCAGCGACGAAAGGATCCTGGCATTGGACCGCAACTCGACTTTGCCGCGTGATGTCAGCAAGTTGTTTTACAAGGAAGAGCGCCTCGCCCTTTTTATTGACGGCGCGAACCTTTATGCCGCAGCGCGATCATTGGGCTTCGACATCGATTACAAACGGTTGCGGGACGGCTTTGCCGGGGAAGGCCGACTGGTTCGTGCCTTCTACTACACCGCGCTTGTGGAGGATCAGGAGTACTCCCCGATCCGTCCGCTGGTCGACTGGCTCGACTATAACGGTTACACCATGGTGACCAAGCCGACCAAGGAGTTCACCGACGCCTCCGGCCGGCGCAAGATCAAGGGCAACATGGATATCGAGTTGGCCATCGACGTGATGGAGATGGCCGATCATGTCGATCACATCCTGCTCTTCTCGGGCGACGGCGATTTCCGCCGGCTGGTCGAGGCGGTGCAGCGCAAGGGCGTGCGCTTCAGCGTCGTCAGCACCGTACGCTCTCAGCCGCCGATGGTGGCCGACGAACTGCGGCGGCAGGCGGACAACTTCATCGAACTTCAGGAACTGGCGCCTTTCATCGCCCGCACCCATCATCACCGCGAGCAGGGGCCTTCGCACCACGACCACCAGAGCGGCCCGACGATGTACGATCCGGACGATCGCGGCTGATACCGGGACTGCCAACGGCACGAAAAAAGGAGCGCACCGGCGCTCCTTTTTCGTTTGGCGGATACGGCGCTCAGGGCGTGGCCAGCCGCTGCCGGTTCCGCGCCATTTCCTCTGCCGTCTTCAACGCCGCGATCAGGCTCGTCGCGTTCGCCACTCCGGTTCCGGCAATGTCCAGGGCCGTCCCGTGGTCGGGCGAGGTACGGACGAAGGGCAGACCCAGCGTGATGTTCACGCCGCTGTCGAAATCCACCGTCTTCACCGGGATCAACGCCTGATCGTGATACATGCACAGCGCGGCGTCATAGCCGCGGCGGGCGGCTGCGTGGAACATGGTGTCGGGCGGACGTGGGCCGGACACGTCGATGCCGTCGGCTCGCAAGGTGGCGATGGCGGGAGCGATGACGTCGATCTCCTCGCGCCCCATCGCCCCACCCTCCCCCGCATGGGGGTTGAGGCCCGCGACGGCCAGCCGCGGCCGTTCGATGCCGAAGTCGCGGACCAGCGCCGCCGCGGTGATGCGTCCGGCATGGATGATGGCGTCCGTGGTCAGCAGGTCGACCGCATCGCGAACCGACACATGGATGGTGACGGGCACCACCCGCAGGTCGGCGGCGGCCAGCATCATGATCGGCTCCTCGCTCAGGCCGGCCAGATGCGCGAGATATTCGGTATGGCCGGGATGACGGAAGCCGGCGGCATAGAGCGACGATTTCTGAATGGGATTGGTGATCACGGCGGCAGCCTGTCCCGCCTGCACCAGGGCGACCGCGCGGTCGATGCTGGCGATGACCGCCGCACCATTGGCCGGATCGGGAGCGCCCGCGACGACCGGATTGCCGAGCCGCACCGGCAGGACCGGCAGGGCCTGATCGAACAGCGCCACCGCCTCGCCGGGGGACGCGACCTCCCGAACCGGCACCGTCATTCCCAGCTTCGCCGCCAATGCACGCAGCCGGCCGGGATCGTCCAGGACGACGAAGGGCGGCACCGCCAGTTCGTGGCGTGCCGCCCAGGCCTTGAGAGTGATGTCCCCGCCGATGCCGGCCGGTTCGCCCATGGTGAGCGCCAACGGCAAGCTGTCCGGCAGGGCGGCCGTCACAGGCGCGTCTCGATGAAGGCGGTGCGGCGCAGATCACGCAGGTAGCGGCGCGACAGCAGTTCAGACCGCTCGTTGATCAGGTCGCGCTCCACCTCCTCGCGGCCCGGCAGCTTGGCCTCCTTGATCGGAGTCGGGGGCGGCGGCGGCGGTGGGGCCGGCTGGGCTTCCGGCGGCGGCTGGATCATCGGCACGTCGCGCTTGCAGACGATCAGGATCACCGCCGCGGCCTGGCTCATCAGGACCGGGCTGGCCTGCCCCAGCGGAATGCCGAGCGCGAGGTTCTGCAGGCCGGGCGCCATGTCCTTGACGCGCATGGTGCCCATGTCACCGGACTCCGGCATGCCGGTCTCCTTGGCGCGGGTCTGGAAATCGGCGCAGCTCTTGATCGACTTCCGCAGCTTTTCCGCCTGTTCCTTGACGGACTTTGCCTGTTCCTTGGATTCGATCGGGATGATGATCTGCTTCATGTTGACCGTGGCCTTGGCCACGTCCGGGCGCGGCTGCGGACGGGGGGCCGCCGGCTGGGCGGCCGGCATCGGCACCTCGCCGCCGCTGCTGCCGAACGGCCGCTGGCCGCGCACCAGCAGGATGTGGTAGCCGGTGGCCGTACGGATCGGCGTCGATAGCTGGCCGCCGCGCATGCCCGAG
>JBKHVJ010000340.1:0-9632 GCA_046570145.1 Alphaproteobacteria bacterium | reverse complement strand
CCCCAAAAGGAAGCGCGCCCACCAGTCGGTCAAGGATTGAGTGACGTGCCTTCGTCACGGATTGGTAAACGTGCGGGAGGGGGAATTATTCCGCCGGGAGGGTGTGACTTTGTGGGGACGTCAGACCCCCAACACCCTCACCGCTCGACGAACGCCTTCTCGATGACGAAGCCGCCCGGCTCGCCGTTGGTGCCCATGACGAAGCCGCGCTTCTCCATCATCGCGGTGGTCTCGGCCAGCATCGCCGGGCTGCCGCAGATCATCACGCGGTCCTTCTCGGCGTCCAGTTCCGGCAGGCCCAGGTCGCTGTACAGCTTGCCGGTCTCCATCAGCGTGGTCAGGCGGCCCTGGTTGCGGAAGGGCTCGCGCGTCACGGTGGGGTAATACAGCAGCTTCTCCTTCACCTGCTCACCGAAGAACTCGTTCTCCGGCAGGCTGTGATGGATCAGGTCGTCATAGGCCAGCTCCGCCACGGTGCGGGTGCCGTGGGTCAGGATCACCCGGTCGAACTTCTCGTACATTTCCGGGTCCTTGATGATGCTGAGGAACGGCGCCAGGCCGGTGCCGGTGCTCAGCAGATACAGGTTCCGCCCGGGAAGCAGGTTGTCGGTGATCAGCGTGCCGGTCGCCTTGCGGTTCACCAGCAGCGTATCGCCTTCCTTCAGGTGCTGCAGGCGCGAGGTCAGCGGGCCGTCCTGCACCTTGATGCTGAAGAACTCCAGCGTCTCCTCATAGTGCGCGCTGACGAGGCTGTAGGCGCGCAGCAGGGGCCGGCCTTCGACCTCCAGCCCGATCATGGTGAACTGCCCCGGCAGGAAGCGGAAGGACGGATCGCGCGTGGTGGTGAAGCTGAACAGCGTGTCGGTCCAGTGGTGAACGGTCAGCACGCGCTCTTTGATCAGATTGCTCATGGGGGCGTTCCAAAACCTGTCGAGGCCAACTCCGTTGGCACTGTTCTAGCCATTGTCCGGGACGCTGCGTTCAGGTGGCCGGTGCGCAAACACGCAAGCGGAGCTGCCGCGACGCAACGGCCGAAACCTATCAACAAACCCGGTCGATGGCCACGGATTTATACCAGTCAAATGACGGGCTTTCCGGCAAACAACACAAATACTGCCGTACAAAATTGATCCCGGTCAATCGCCGTCTCATTCGGCACTGGGCGGGGCGAACAGGTAAGGGGAGAGGCCGCGCAGGTTCTCGTCGACGATAAGCCGATGATTCAGCGGCGGAAACGCCCGCTGCGAGCAGTCCAGCCGCGGACAGAGCCGGCAATTCACCCCGATCGGCGTCGCTGCACTGGTGTTGGACAGGTCGAACCCGTCCGCATAGGTGACCTGAGCCGCATGCTGGACGTCGCAGCCGAGAGCGACGGCGAATTGCTGCGGCGGGCTGCGGTGGCCGCCGCCGGCCTTCACCACCGTGCGGGCGATGGAGAAATAGGCGGTGCCGTCCGGCATCTCCGCCATCTGGCTGTGGATCTTGCCGGGCGTGCGGAACGCCTCGTAGACGATCCAGCGCGGGCAGCCGCCGCCGAAACGGGCGAAATGGAAGCCGGCGCCGGAAAAGCGCTTCGACACGTTGCCGGCGCTGTCCACCCGCATGAAGAAGAAGGGCACGCCCTTGGCCCCCGACCGGTGCAGGGTGGTCAGCCGGTGGCAGACCTGCTCGAACGACGCGTCGAAGCGCCGCCGCAGGATCTCGATGTCGTAGCGGACCTGGGTCGCCGCCTCGTGGAAGCGGGCGTAGGGCATCAGCACCGCCGCGGCGAAATAGTTGGCCAGCCCGATCCGGGCCAGACGCCGCGCCTCGTCGCCGGACAGGTTGGCGGCGTCGACGATGCCGTTCAGCAGGTCGCGGTGGCGCAGCAGCGCGATCTGGCAGGCGAGCTGGAAGGTGCGGCCCGACGGCGCCAGCATCTCCGACAGCAGGATGCGGCGGCTGTGGCGGTCGAACCGGCGCACCGCATAGCCCATCACCTCCGACGGCAGCAGGCGGACGCGCACGCTGTGCTGGGTGCCCAGCCAATCGACCAGCCCGCGATAGAGATCGCCGCGCTCCAGCCGGCCGTCCTGCCACAGGCTTTCCGCCGCCGCCTCCAGGTCGGGGAAATGGTTGGAATGGGTCTGGAACAGGTCGCGCACCTCGTCCTGCGGGAAGCCGGCGCTCTGCACCAGATGCAGCTTCTCGCGGTCGGCCACCCGCTCCGCCAGCGCCTGCAGGTCGTCGCGCGCGCCGCGGAAGCCGCGATAGAGCGCCACCACCGCCTGCCCCAGCGTCGGCGCCACCGCCGCCAACTCGCGGAAATCCTGGTTCTTGATGTCGGAGCCGTCGAACAGCGGGTCGGCGAACACCTCGCGCAATCCCGCCACCAGCCGGCTTTCCTCGTCCTCGGCGAAAGCCTGCAGATCGACGCCGAACTGGTGGCCCAGCTTCAGCAGCAGCGGCACCGTGACGGGGCGCTGGTTGTGCTCGATCAGGTTCAGATAGCTGGGGGAGATGCCCAGCTGCTCCGCCATCTGGGCCTGGGTCAGGCCGTGGTCGCGGCGCAGGCGGCGGACCTTCGGACCCAGCATCGCCTTCTTTTCCATGGTCGCCACGACAGGCCCTCCGACTTTCTCTGACTTTACAAGATTTACGGATTTACAGGATTGTAAAAACGGCAGTTTACAAACGGACCTTTTTACAAACAAGGGCTTATTGCAACGCACTCGGGGGCGGTTTAACTCTTGATCCACGGCCGCGCTGTAAAGCGCAAGCGGCCCCGAAGACGGCAAAGTGCGGTTGATTACGGCGGGAGGAAACGCCGCCGCACATCAGGCCGCAGGGACCGACAAAAGGCCCGCCCCGAGACCCAAGTTCCGCCCCGATCGACCGGGCGCACCGGACAACAAGGAACCTGACCCATGTCGCTCGATGAAAAGACCAAGGCCGCCATCCACGCCGCCCGTTACGAGGGCATCCGCCGCGACTACACCATGGACGACGTCAAGCGTCTGAGCGGCTCGGTCAAGATCGAGTACACGCTGGCCGAGCTGGGCGCGCGGCGCATGTGGGAACTGCTGAACACCGAGCCCTACATCAACACGCTGGGCGCGCTGACCGGCAACCAGGCGATGCAGGCGGTCAAGGCCGGCCTGAAGGCGATCTACCTGTCGGGCTGGCAGGTCGCCGGCGACGCCAACACGGCCGGCCAGATGTACCCGGACCAGAGCCTGTATCCGGTCAACTCGGTCCCGGCGGTGGTCGAGCGCATCAACAACGCCTTCAAGCGCGCCGACGAGATCCAGACCTCCGAGGGCAAGGGCGACACCTACTGGTTCGCGCCGATCATCGCGGATGCCGAGGCCGGCTTCGGCGGCCCGCTGAACGCCTTCGAGCTGATGAAGTCGATGATCAAGGCCGGCGCCGCCGGCGTGCACTGGGAAGACCAGCTGGCGTCCGAAAAGAAGTGCGGCCATCTCGGCGGCAAGGTTCTGATCCCGACGCAGCAGCACATCCGCACGCTGAACGCCGCCCGTCTGGCCGCCGACGTCTGCGGCACCTCGACCCTGGTGATCGCCCGCACCGACGCGGAGTCGGCGCAGCTCATCACCTCGGACATCGACGAGCGCGACCATCCCTTCATCGATTTCGACAGCGGCCGCACCACCGAGGGCTTCTTCCGCCTGAAGAAGGGCATGGGCGTCGATCACTGCATCGCCCGCGGCCTGTCCTACGCGCCCTATTCGGACCTGATGTGGTGGGAGACCTCCAAGCCGAACCTGGACGAGGCGCGCCGCTTCGCCGAGGCCGTGCACAAGCAGTTCCCGGGCAAGATGCTGGCCTACAACTGCTCGCCGTCCTTCAACTGGAAGGCCAACCTGGACGACGCCACCATCGCCAAGTACCAGCGCGAGCTGGGCGCGATGGGCTACAAGTTCCAGTTCGTCACGCTGGCCGGCTTCCACAGCCTGAACTACTCGGCCTTCACGCTCGCCAAGGGTTACGCCGAGCGCGGCATGGCCGCCTACTCCGAACTGCAGCAGGCCGAGTTCGCGGCCGAGAAGGACGGTTACACCGCCACCAAGCACCAGCGCGAAGTCGGCACCGGCTACTTCGACGCGGTCGCCACGGCGATCTCCGGCGGCACCTCCTCGACCACCGCGTACAAGGACAGCACCGAGGCTGACCAGTTCCATTGATCGCAGGTTCCGATCATAGGGATTGGTCCGTGATCCGGTGTGCGAGCCGGATCTTTTCGAACGGCTGATGCTTTGACTTGCCGACGGCCGGGGGCCTTCCCCCCGGCCGCTTTTTTGTGTCCGAAAGGATCCGAAGCGGTTCATTGGGGATAAGCCGCCCGCGAAGCCACGCCCCTGTGGTATGGCAGCCCTGCGCCGCATCAACCGGTGGTACGGCCCGGCTGGGCCGAAAGTCTTGAACGGGGCTGGAAAATAACGCCGGAACCGTTCTGGAAGCACGGATTCGCGAGGCCGCAGTCTTGGGTGCGGCGCGGAATCCGTTGTTGACTTGGCACCGCATCGGGACCAATTAAGTCCGCATGCTGAAAACAAACCGATCCGGGACGTAAAGGTCCCACACGCCGGCACCCGACCTAGGGGTCCCGGCGGGCGGAACTGGCCGCCGCGCATCCCCTTGCGCGGCGATGACCGTTTCCCGACCGCCCCCCTGCTCCGGCGGGGCCCCGGCGGGTTCTCCCCTGGCCGACATGCCATCGGAGACGCCCCGGCGTTTTTGGTGAAACGATGAAAGGACAAGACAGTATGGATCAATCGCTCGCAGGAAAGTCCATCGCCATCCTCGTCTCCAACGGCTTCGAAGAAGCGGAGATGACCGAGCCGCAACGCGCCCTGATCAAGACCGGCGCCACGCTGCGTACCATCTCCACCGAGACGGGTCTGGTCAACGGCTGGCACGGCAAGTCCTGGGGCCATTACTTCCCGGTGGACAAGCATCTGAGCGAGGCGCTGGGCGCCGACTTCGACATGCTGCTGCTGCCGGGCGGTGAGCGCAGCGTGGCGAAGCTGCAGCAGTCGGCCCACACCCGCCGCATCGTCGGCCATTTCCTGGATGCCGGCAAGCCGATCGCCGCCATCGACCAGGGCATCCAGCTGCTCGCCATCCCCGGCAAGCTGCGCGGCCGTCTGCTGGCCGCTCCGGAAGCCTACCGCGCCGACCTGACCGCCGCCGGCGGCCGGATCAGCGACGAGGCGCTGGTCGTCGACGACGTCACGGTCTCGGCCCTCGGCCAGGACCAGCTGAACGAGTTCGTCGAAGCCGTGGTGAAGCTGTTCACCGAGTTGGGTTCCGTTCGCAAGGCCGCCTGATCTCCATCCTCAGCCGGTCCCGAAACGGCCGCCGCACCAACCGGGTGCGGCGGCCGTTTCGTTTTCAGGTCTCCGTTGTCCGGCCTTCCGGGCCGTGACCATTTCCGTTTCCCTGCAATCTCCGACCGTTCCACTCACCTTCCGCGTTGATAATTTTAAACATTCGGATTAGTAAGGTTGAGGGTCGGATAATACCGTCGGTTGGGAGTTTCTCTTGCCGATGGCTTGGCGGGGATGCGGGCAAAATGGCTAAAATTCGTGCATTCGGGCGCCTCACCATCCGCGCCAAGATCATTGTCGCCGTGCTGGGCACTGTGGTGATGGCCGGCACCTTCGGCCTGTTCACGCTCAGCCGGCTGGAAATCCTAAACAACGCTGCGGAAACCATGCGCAGCCGGTCCCTGCCGGCGACCCAACTGGCCGGCCGACTGACCTCCGCCGCGCAGAGTCATCGCATCGCCGAGGCGGCCTATGCGCTCGCCACCAACGAGATGCAGGTCAACCAGGCGGAAAAGGGCTGGGCCGATGCGGTGGCCGAGATCACGGCCCGCCGGCAGGAAGCCGGCACGCGCTTCACCGCCGGGGAAGGGGCGGCGCGGCTGACGGCGTTCGACGAAGCCTGGACCGTCTATGCCGCCGCCGCCGACCGGGTGCGCGCCCAGGCCCGCGACGGCAACGCCCAGTCCGCCGCCAGCATCTTCAAGCGCCCCAGCGCCGTCGCCTTCGCCCGCGTGCAGGAGGCATTGGACGCGCTGGTCGACGGCACGATGGCCGATGCCGGTGCCGTCGCCGACCAGGGGGCGGAGGTCTACAACAGCGCCCACGGCATGGTTCTGGGCGGGGTGACGCTCTGCACCCTGCTGGCACTGGGATTCGGCGTCGTGCTGGTGCGCGGCATCTCCCGCCCGATCCTCGACGTGGCGAGCTCCCTGGAACGGCTTGCCGCCCGCGACTTCTCCGCCAATTTCGAGGAAGGCCGCCGCGACGAGATCGGTCGCATGGCAACCGCCGCCCGCGTCTTCCGCGACACCATGCTCGACACCGAACGCCTCCAGCAGGAGCAGGAACGGCTGAAGGCTGCCGCCGCCGAGGAGCGCCGCCGCGAACTGCGCACTCTCGCCGACGGCTTCGAGGCGACGGTGAAGCGGCTGGTCGAGGCGCTGTCGGCCTCCACCGCCGAGATGGCCGCCGCCTCCACCGCGATGGCGGAGGGTGCGGCCGAGACCGCGCGCCATTCCGACGCCGTGTCGTCCGCCGCCGGCCGCGCCTCGGCCAACGTCGACAGCGTCGCCGCCGCCACCGCCGAGCTGTCGGCCAGCTTCGCCGGCATCGCCAGTCTGGTCGCCGACTCCGCCGGCATCGCCGCCGACGCCACCCGCGATGCCGAACGCGGCACCGCCGTGATGGGCAGCCTCGCCGAAGCGGCGGAGGAGATCGGCAAGGTGGTGGACATGATTTCCGGCATCGCCGGCCAGACCAATCTGCTGGCGCTGAACGCCACCATCGAGGCGGCCCGCGCCGGGGAGGCCGGCAAGGGCTTTGCCGTCGTCGCCAGCGAGGTCAAGCAGCTGGCCGGCCAGACGGCCAAGGCGACCGCCGAGATCCAGGCGCGCATCGCCGAGATCCAGACCGCGTCGGGCACCGCGGTCGACACCATCGGCGCCGTCACCCGCACCATCGCCCGCATCAACGAGATCGCCGCCGAAGTCGCCGCCGCTGTCGAGCAGCAGTCCGCCGCCGTGGGCGAGATCGCCGCCAACATCCAGGACGCCGCCGACGGCACCCGCAGCGTCTCCGACAACATCGCCGCCGTCACCGCCGCCGCCGCGTCCGCCGAACAGGCGAGCGGCGCGATGGTGCGCTCGGTGGATACGGTCACCGGCGATGCGGGACGGATGCGCCAGGAGGTGGACGGCTTCCTGGGGGCGTTGCGGGCGTCGTAGGGAACAGGAACCAAACCGCCGGGAATTTCCCTCTCCCCCACTTTCGCGCAAACGAAGTTTGCGCGAAAGCGGGGGAGAGGGGGCGTTAAGCCTGCTTGGCGTCGATGATCCCGCGGCGCACCGCCCGCGTCTTGGTGAAGTGGTCCTGCAGCTGCTCGCCCTCGCCCCAGCGGATGGCGCGCTGGAGCGCGGTCAGATCCTCGGTGAAGCGCTGCAGGATCTCCAGCACCGCCTCGCGGTTGTTCAGGAACACGTCGCGCCACATCACCGGATCGCTGGCGGCGATGCGGGTGAAGTCGCGGAAGCCGCCGGCCGAGAATTTGATGACCTCGGACTTGGTGTCCTCTTCAAGGTCGGACGCGGTGCCGACGATGGTGTAGGCGATCAGGTGCGGCAGGTGCGAGGTGATGGCCAGCACCCGGTCATGGTGGTTGGCGTCCATGACCTCCACGGTGGAGCCGACGCGGCGCCACATCTCCGTCACCCGCGCCAGCGCATGGCGGTCGGCGCCGGTCGCCGGGGTCAGGATGCACCAGCGGCCCTGGAACAGGGTGGCGAAGCCGGCCTCTGGGCCCGAATGCTCGGTGCCCGCCACCGGATGGCCGGGGATCAGGTGGACGCCGTCGGGCAGATGCGGTCCGATGTCGCGCAGCGTCGCCTGCTTGACCGAGCCGACGTCGGTGACGATGGTCCCACGCTTCAGCAAGGGCCCGATGGCCTCGCCCACCGTGGCGAAGCTGCCGACCGGGGTCGCCAGCACCACCAGCTCCGCACCGGACAGTGCCGCGGCCAGATCGGTCGTGGCCTCCGTCACGATGCCCAGCTCCAGCGCCTTGGCGCAGGCCGCCGGGTTGCGGTCGGCGCAGACGACCTGCCGCGCGATCCCATACTCCGCCAGCGCCCGCGCCAGGGAGGAGCCGATCAGACCGATGCCGACGATGGCGACGCGGTCGAACAGAGGACCAGGGGCGGAAGCGGTGTCGGTGGTGACCATGACGCGGGGTGTCCCGAAAAAGGCGTGGACGGCAGGGTGAACGAGGGGAAAACCGTCCCGTTTAAACCACCTCGCACCCGCCGGACCAAGCGATTCTTTCCGGCACGGACCCTCAGCCGTCGTTGCGCGTCATCTCCGCCCGCAGCGCCTCGGCCAGCCGCTGGAAGGTCTCCTTCCGGCCGGAGGTGCGGCGCCAGGCCAGCGCGATGCGGCGGCCGGGGCGGTCGCCGGCCAGCGGACGCACCGCCAGATCCAGCCCGCGCAGGATGCCCGAATCGACCGCCATCTGCGGCAGCAGCGTCACCCCCAGCCCGTTCGCCACCATCTGCACCAGCGTGTGCAGGCTGGTGCCCTGGAAGGCGGTGTTGTGCGGCGTGGCGTCCAGCGCACAGGCGGCCATGGCGTGGTCGCGCAGGCAATGCCCGTCCTCCAGCAGCAGCAGATCCTCCGATGGAACCGCGACGGGCTGCGCCGGGTCGCTGCCGCTCAGCCGGTGGCCGGTGGGGCAGACGAAGGAGAAGCGGTCCTCCGCGATGTCCTCCGTCTCCAGGTCGCCCATCGGATAGGGCAAGGCCAGCAGGGCCGCGTCGAGCCTGCCGGCATTCAGCTGGCCGAGCAGGCGGGCGGTCTGGTCCTCGCGCAGATACAGGCGCAGGCGCGGGAAGGCCTCGCGCAGGGCCGGCATCACGCGGGGGATCAGGAAGGGGCCGATGGTCGGGATCACCCCCAGATGCAGGGCGCCCGACATCGGGTCGGCGGCGGAGCGGGTGATGTCCACCAGCTCCTCCGCTCCCTTCAGCAGCTGGCGTGCCCGTTCCGCGATCTCGCGGCCGAGCGGGGTCGGCAGCACCGAACGGCGCGTGCGCTCCACCAGTGTCGCACCCAGCAGGTCTTCCAATTCCTGCAGGCCGGCGCTGAGCGTGGATTGGCTGACGAGACACGCCTCCGCCGCCTGCCCGAAATGGCAGCGATCGACGACGGCGACGAGATAGCGGAGCTGGCGCAGGGTGGGGAGCGGCTTCATGCCGGGATATGTAATCGGATTTATCGATCAGTTCAATTGGTATTTTCTACTTCTCTTGATCACTGATTTCCCGTATTCCTCCTCGGGTCAACGGGACAACGGAACGCCGCCTCACCCCAGCCACTCGATACAGCCCCCCTTGTTCGACCCGGTGCGCCGCACTAAGTCGGGCATGTCACGGCCACCGGCCGGGGATCGAGGCGACAACCATTCATCGCACCCCATCGGAGAACACTAATGTCCTTGATCAACAGCGAGATTAAGCCCTTCAAGGCGACCGCGTACAAGAACGGCAAGTTCATCGACGTGACCGACGCCGACCTGAAGGGCAAGTGGTCGGT
>JBKHVJ010000339.1:0-5805 GCA_046570145.1 Alphaproteobacteria bacterium | reverse complement strand
CACGCCGGCGCGCGAGAGGGCGGGCAAGGCCCTTCTCGAGGGACCCGCCCTGAGGGGCGGGACGGAAGGGCCTTGCGCGACCTGAGCCCGCCGGCATCCTGCAAGCAGACGGACGCGGCGACCAGCTTGCTGGTGCAGTCAATCACACAAGTGTCCCGAGCTTGAACTCAAATCCCAGCTGTCTCATTCGCGTTGACATGTACCGAGTCGCGCAGTCCGATAGACATGATGGTCCAAGGCTGCTCGACGAGGGCATTCCAGGCAAAGCAGCAGTGGTCGAGAATGTCCTGGTAGGACGCGAAGACGTGGTTGGAGAGCCAGTTGTCGCGCATGAACTGCCAGATGTTCTCCACAGGGTTCAACTCGGGGGACTTCGGTGGCAACGGCAGCAGGGTGATGTTGTTGGGGATCGGCAGCTTGGCCGAAGTGTGCCAACCTGCCTGGTCGAGCAGCACAACGGCATGCGCGCCGGGCGCCACAGCGCGGGCGATCTCCTTCAGATGCAGCGCCATCGCCTCGCTCGTGCAGCGGGGCAGCACCAGAGCCGCCCCCTTGCCCTGGGCCGGGCAGATCGCGCCGAACAGATAGGCCGAGCGCGTGCGTTGATCGTGCGGCGCTGCCGGCCGGGTGCCACGGCGCGCCCAGCGGCGGGTGATCTTGTTCTTTTGACCGATGCGGGCCTCGTCCTGCCACCAGATCTCTATGGGCTTGCCGGCAGCCTCCTGCGCTGCGACCTGCGCCAGCAGGGTGGGGAAGTTTTTTTGAACGCCTCGGCGGCGTCGGGATCCTTGGCATGATGGCGGGGACGGGCCGACAGCTTGCGAAAACCCAGGGCGCGCAGCTCTCGGCTCAGCGTCTGCTTCGAAACCGAGACGCGAAACTCGTCCCAGAGCCACTGCAACAGGTCGATGATCCGCCAGCGCACCACCCCATGCACCGCCGGGATCGGCCCCTCCTCGACGATCTGGCGCAGCGCCACCCGATGATGCTCCGCCAGACGTGGCTGCGGGCCCGGTGCCTTGCCGGTCAACAGGCCCGCCGCTCCCGCGTCGTTGAAGCGCAGCACCCAGTGGCGCACCGTCTGCAAGCTGACCCCACCGATTTCCGCCGCGGTCGATCACGGTTCTCCGTCATAGATCGCTGCCAGGGCGAGGAGCCGGCGGACTTGGCCGGGATCGTGAGAAGAACGAGCAAGCCGCCGCAGGACGGCGGCATCGTAATCGCTGCGCAGCGGGACCGGAGCGGCCATGGCGAACCTCGTCGCTGTGGTCCCTCCGGTGAATCATACCGGTGAGCGGAGCCGCTGACTCACTGAGAGGGATTCCCAAGGCCGGCAATCCGTGATTCGATACCCCATCGCGATGGGGAGGAGCGAATGCCAGCGGCGTTGCCGATCCGGGAAGACCTGAGCGCGAGCGAATTGCGTGCCTTGGCGCGGCGGGAGAACAAAGGGCGGGTGGCGGCCCGGATGTTCGCCATCGCCCATGCGCTCGACGGGGTGAGCCGGGCGGAAGCGGCGCGGTTGGTCGGCATGGACCGCCAAGCCCTGCGCGATGCGGTGGTGCGTTACAACGCCGAAGGCGTCGCCGGGCTCTATGATCGTCCACTGCCCGGCCGGCCGGAATGGCTGAGCGAGGGCGAACAGGCGACGCTCAAGGCCATCATCCTGGCCGGCCCCGATCCGAGACGGCACGGCTGCGTGGAATGGACCCTGCCGATCCTGTGCGAGGTGATCGCCGAACGCTTCGCCAAGACGCTGCATCCGGCCAGTCTGTCGCGCATCGTGCGTCGGCTGAACCTGTCGAAGCAGAAGACGCGGCCCCGCCATCCGCAGTCCAACGCCAAGGCCCAGGCCGCCTTCCAAAAAAGGGGCTGCGCGAAGCGCTGAAGGCCGCGGCCGCTGCGCATCCGGAGCGTCGCCTCCAACTCTGGTTCCAGGACGAAGCGCGCATCGGCCAGAAGGGCCGCACCGCGCACCGCTGGTGGGAGCGCGGGCAGCGTCCGGCCGGGCTGTGCGACAAGCGCTTCACCTCGGCCTATCTCTACGCCGCTGTCTGCCCGGCCAGCGGCGCCGACTTCACGCTGGTCATGCCGACCGTCTCCACCACCGCCATGAGCCTGTTCCTGGATGGCTTCTCCCGCAGCCTGGAACCGGACGTCCAGGCGGTGCTCGTGCTCGACCAGGCCGGCTGGCATGGAGCGCGGGCGCTCGTCGTGCCGGGCAACATCACGCTTGTACCGCTGCCGCCCTATAGCCCCGAACTGAACCCGGTCGAGCGCGTCTGGCTGTACCTGCGCGAGCGCTTTCTGTCCCACCGGCTCCTGGACGACTACGGCGCCGTCGTCCAGGCCTGCTGTGATGCCTGGAACGCCCTCACCGCCACACCGGAGCGACTGCGCTCCCTCACAAGTTACCCGTGGCTCCAATGTGTCAATGCTTAGGCGCGGCGGTATAAGTCGGACTTCGACGGCAGGGATGGGGGGAGATTGGCGCTCACAGTATCCTCGTTGGGGGCCGCTCCTTGGCGCCCCGTTGGGGGATGGAAAGGGTGTCGCGTAAAGCCCGATGTCGGCCCCGTGCGGATACCGATTTATCCGGCCAGGGATTCCGATTTGGATCCGGTCACCTGTTCCGATTTGATCCCGGCCACCTGTACCGATCGGAAGTCGGCCAGGTGGGTGACGTCGCTTCAACAGGTCACGTGCTTCATCCCATGACGGGACATTTCTGGTCAAGGTTGTGCCGTTCGCAGCGGTCGTCCCCACTTTCCACGGGAGGGGCCCAGGGGCGCCGCGGAGTGCCCTCCTCAGCTAACGCAGCGGCGCCCCTGGGAGGGGCCTGTGGGAAGTGGGGGCGAGCGCCGGGCGCCTGCGGGATCAGTCGAAGTCCTTCGGCTGCTGGGTTTTCCTCATCGACTCGCCCGTGAGGTCGATGCGATACGCCGCGTGAACGATGCGATCCAATATGGCGTCGCCCAAGGTGGGGCACCCGATGACCTGATGCCAGCGGTCCGTGGGGATTTGGCTGGTGATCAGAAGCGAGCCGCGCCCATGGCGGTCCTCCACGATCTCCAGCAAGTCACGCCGGTGATCCGCCGTCAGGGTCTCCGGCCCCCAGTCGTCGAGGATCAGCAGGTCGGCGCGTGCCAAGCTGGCCAGCAGCTTGGCGTAGCGCCCATCGCCCCGAGCCAGATCGAGGGCGGCGAAGAGCCGGGGAACGCGGTGGTAGAGAACCGAGAAGTCCTCCCGGCAGGCTTTGTGCCCAAGCGCGCAGGCCAGCCAGCTTTTGCCGATGCCCGTCGGCCCACACAGGATCAGATGGCGGTGGTCGCGGATCCACTGGCAGGAGGTCAGCTTCAGGAACAGCGCCCGATCGAGGCCGCGTCCGGCCCGGTACGACGTCCTCCACGGCCGCCTCCTGGCGCAGCTTGGCGCGCTTGGCCCGCGCCTCGAAGCGCTTCTGACGCCGCTGGGTGAGTTCGTGATCGAGCAGCAAACCCAGCCACTCCGCATGTGACAGGGCCGTGGCGGCCGGGTCGGCCTCCAGCGCCTTGAAGCCCTTGACGCAGCCGTGCAGGCCAAGGGCATGGAGGGTGTCCAGGGTGGGATGGTTCAGCATGCCTGATGTCCTCAATGGAAGTAGCCGCCGCCGCGGATGTTGGCGTGCAGCAGGGGCGGAGCATCGGCGGCTTGGCGCCGAGGCTTGCGGTCGAGGTTGTTGTCCAGGATCGAGCCAAGGCTCGTGGCGGACAGCGCGCCGATCTCGACGGCCCGAGCACAGGCCGCCTCGGCGCGGACGGGATCGACACCGCGCAGGCGCTTGAGGATGCCCAGGCAGGAGCGGAAGCCCTGTTCGGGGTGGCGGCGGCTGGCCAGCACAGCCAGGATCAGCGCCTCGGTGTTGGGGCCGATGGCGGCGGCATCCCGCCGGAACCGCGCCTCGCTCCACCCGGCGTAGAACCGGTGGTTGCTCGGCATGTGATCGGGGTGGGTGGCGTGGCGGGCGCCGCCAAAACGCCGGACGTGGACGGCTACCCGCTGGCCAGCATGGAACACCTCCACCGTGTTGGCGGTGACGCGGGCTTCGATCTCCTGGCGGATCAGGGCGTGAGGCACCGAGTAGAGAAAGCCGCAGACCTCGACATGGTAGTCGAGATTGACGCGCGCCCGCTTCCACTCGGCATATTCGTACGGCGTCTCGGGCAGCGCCGTCATCGCCGGAAGCTCGATTTGAAGGAAGAGGTCACGCCGGGTGACGCCGAGCTTGCGCATGACGCGGGTGTTGATCTGCTCCACGGCCTCGGTGACGGCCTTCTGACACTCCGCCAACGAGAAGAAGGGGACGTTACGCAGGCGCCCGAGGATGTAGGACTGGGCCAGGCGAACGCCGCCCTCGACCTTGGCCTTGTCGCGCGGCTTGCGCGGGCGTGCCGGGAGAATGCCGACACGATAATGCTCGGCCATCCGGGCGTAGGTCGGGTTCGCCTCGGGATCGTAGAAGGAGGCGCGCTGGATCCCGGCCTTCAGGTTATCGGGCACCACGAGCCGGGGCACCTTGCCGAAGAAGGTGAACATGCGGACATGCGCGCCGATCCAGTCCGGCAGGCTCTGGCTCCAGGTCGGCTCGGCGTAGGTGTAGTTGGAGGCGCCCAGCACCGCGACGAACAACTCCGCCGTCCGCACCTCGCCCGAGATCGGGTCGATGATGGGAATGGTCTTGCCAGAGTAATCCACGAAGACCCGGTCGCCCGCGACATGATGCTGGCGCATGGTCGGCGCCAGTTTGCGTTCGAACTCGCGGTACAGGTCACAGAACCGGCTGTAGCCGTAGCCGTCGGGGTGGGCTTGGCGATACTCCTCCCAGAGCATGAGGAGATGGCCCCCCGGCCGCTTGAGTTCGCGGGCGACACTCGGCCAATCGGGTTCAACGCGCCGCCGGATCCCGGTCTGGGTGTCGGGGCGCCCGAACAGACGCTCCTCCAGCACGGCGTCGGTGAGATCCTCAGGCAAGGGCCAGTCCAGTCCGGCGCCGGTGATCCGGGCCATGTAGTCCTGGATGGTGCTGCGCGCGACACCGAGTTGAAGGGCGATCGCCCGGTCGCTCAGCTTCCTGGAGTCGTGCTTGAGCCTCAGCAGTTCTCGGATTTGCCTCATCGTCAGCCTCTTCTTTCGCATCGTGCCTTCGTTCCTGCTTGGGACGGAAAGAGCGATGCATCGGTTGATGCTGACCTGTTGGGCAAGCTGTCATCCCAGCCCCTACCCCTCCACAACCAGAGGAGTGGCCGGATCCCAATTGGAACCGGTGGCCGGAAGCCGATCGGAACGGGTGGCCGACTTGATGTCGGAATCAGTGGCCGGGATCAAATCGGAATGGATGGCCGGATGATGTCGGAATTCGCAGCCCCGTGAGACGTCACCGTCCGGGCTTTCCGCCGTCGTCCTGAATGGCGTTCGGATCAATACGCAGGACCCGGCAGGCCAATCGGCGTAGAGCGCTCTTCGGCGACCGATGCGCAGGCTCGTTGAACATCCCGCAGGAGTAGGACCCGTTCGCGTTCTCGCGAATCACGCCAACGCACGCGCGGCCATAGATGATGTGCCAGGAGCGATCTTCCTCTTCGACCATGCGGAAGGCCTGCGCACGCATGATCTGTTGGGACAGTTCGTGCCCTCGCGGCATCCGGCTCCGACGCGTGTGGTTGGCCTGGATCTCGATGTCCTTGTCGGCCGCCCGAAAGCGATCCCGATAGGACGGGTGGTGATGCTCGCCACGCATGGCGTCGTCCTTCTGGCGCAGGGGAGGGG
>JBKHVJ010000338.1:0-14166 GCA_046570145.1 Alphaproteobacteria bacterium | reverse complement strand
GGAGCAGGGACAGCAGCGATTTGGACAAGGAAATCAGAGCACTCAGAGAGGGATTCCGTTCCCTCTATGTGCTCACTGCCGCTGGAAAGTGCATTCACGCTGCACCGAAAACGCGGAAGGACCAGTTTGACGTGTCGCCTGACACTCGGCGACCGACACCGACACCGGCGGAGGCTTGAGCTGAAGACGGCAAGGTCCAGGCCCGACCGTTCGAAGATTACCGCCGTGCTCGTTTCCGACAAGGCCAAGCCGCTGGCGCGGCGGCCCAAAGGGCCGGCCTTGTCGGTGCCTGCGCGCGGCGCTGGTCGGGAAGCAGGTCGGGACGGAGAGGTGGTCCCGGCGGTCGAACAAAGAGGTAAGGCGATGACGATGCTCACCCGATTGTCCATGTCCACTGCCGCTCCGGCAATCTGAACATGGGATTACTGGCCCCCCTTCGGTTGCGAGGGCAATTCATGACGTGATGGCATACCGGTCGGACCGGGATCGGCGTACCCCGACAGGCCCAGAGAGCCGCCAAGCTCGTATGATTGATTGGGTGTCGATCCGCGGATTTCATCAAGGCCAGCAGCCGCAAGGCTGCACACACAGGCCGAATAGATGGCAGCAACCGACTTTCATAGCCGTCACTTGTGAAAAGCTCTTGCAGGGCGGGGGCCGTCCATAGATGGGCCTGGCGCAAAGGCCACCGCTACGGAACGATCCTGTGCGACCTCGAACGCCGGCGTGTCATCGATCTGCTGCCCGACCGCGGCGCCGACACGCTGGCGACGTGGCTGGCAGCCCACCCCAGCGTCACCGTCGTCGTGCGCGACCGCGCCGGCGCCTATGCCGAGGGGACGGCACGTGGGGCGCCGGACGCCCTCCAGATCGCCGACAGATGGCATCTGCTGCGCAACGCCAGCGATGCCCTGCGCTCTGTTCTGGAACACCATCATCGTGACCTCCGCGCCGCCGCCCGGATGGCGAGCGCGCCATTGGAGCCGCCGGGGGAGATGAGTGAAGCTCCCCAGCCGGTCGCCGCCGAACCGGAGCGGCGGCGGCGCAGCACAGAACGGCGGGCGCAAGCGGCTCAGGAGCGCCGCGACGCCCGCTATGCGGAAGCGGTCCGCTTGCGCGACCAGGGCCTGTCCACCCGGGCGGTTGCCCGCTCGCTCGGTGTCGAGCGCAAAACGGTGCGCCGTTGGCTGCGCGCCGGCCATGCCCCGACATGGCGGCATGCCGACCGCGGCACCAGCATCCTCAATCCGTACCAGGATTATCTGGAGGACCGCTGGCAGGCAGGTTGCCGGAACACCGCGGCGCTGTGGCGGGAACTTCAAGAGCGCGGGTTTCCCGGACAGTACAGCGTCGTACGGGATTGGGGAACCCGGCGCCGGCGGCAGGATCCGTCCGCCGAAGCGAGGGGGACCTCCGATAAGTCGGTGTCGGCGAAGCAGCCCGAACCTCCGACGCCCCGGCGTGCGGTTCGGCTCCTGGCCGGCGAGTCCGACAGGTTGACCGACGAGGACCACCGCTTTGTCCAGGCGTTGCGGGAGCGCTCACCGTCGATCGCGATGGCCGCCGACCTCATCACCCGCTTTTGCGGGATGGTGAAAGGCAAGGTGCCCGACCCATTCGATGGCTGGCTGCGCGAGGCGGAGATCAGCGCGCTGTCGCCGTTTGCCGCCGGGATTCGCCGCGACGAGGACGCGGTGCGCGCCGCCCTGAGCGAGCCGTGGAGCAGCGGGCAGGTCGAGGGCCAAGTCAACCGGCTGAAGGCGATCAAGCGCACAATGTATGGCCGGGCCGGCTTCGAGCTGCTGCGCGCTCGGGTCCTCGCTCACGCCTGACGCGAACAGCAAAAGGTGAAACACGCCCAGGTCATTCACATAAAACTTGGAAGAGCCCCCTATCTCAAGCCGATTGACACCTCGCCCGCGATCACCTCCATGCGGCGCACCCGCACGGGCTCCGGGTCAAGCGTAAGGTCGAGCGTAGACATAAACCGTTCTCCCGATCATGCGATCCGGGAGACTCGCTCCGCCCTGATCCCGCCAGAAGGTGGGGCCAGAACACCGCTTACTAGGGAAACAAATCGCTCCTTGGTACAAAGGACAAGCTTAACTGATTAACCCTTTGTTTCAGGCCGCTCGTTCTGCCCGCAGGCCTTTTGATGCACGAGGCTTGGATGCTACGGGTGGGCAAGCTGGACAGGCGACAGGCTGGGTAGATTCCACCATCACCGGCATGTCTGTGAGGCTTTCGATTTCACCTCGGAGCAACCGGGAGATCTGCGCTTCAAATGTATCCCGCTCGACAATGTACATACCCCCACGGGCGCCTTCGAAACCACAGTTCCAGGCTGCGAGGGCTTGACCGTAACGGAGCGCCGCCTCGACGCCACTCGGCCCTGCGCGCCGGAGCCCCGCCTGCCCTCCGGCGGCCGCCTTGGCGATGAGGCCAGCCGTGCACCAGTCGCCAGAACCGCAGGTGTCGGCCAGCCTCGGCGCGCGAACCGCCCCGAGGTGGACCCAGTTCGAGAGCCCCCCGCCGAGCCGGTGGCGATATTTCAATCCATGCTCTCCAAGCGTCTGAACCTCAAGCAGGGTAGCCGAACCTTCCGCCATAATACCGTCAACGCCCGCAAGCCGCTCGTCGGCATATTTGACGACATGAGCCAATGCGATCGCCTCTGCCATGAGCTTGTCAGTCGCTTTACCCGAAGGCTCGAAGACCACAACTGCACCACGGGCAGATGCTTCGGCCGCGAGCGTGAGGGTGGCACGAGAGAGGCGGTCCAGGAAGAACACCGACGCGTCAGTGAGTGCAGGTTTGACCGCTTCCACCGCAGCTACGGTAATTGCCTTGAAAGCCGGCAACCATTGACCGCAATGGGGGCAGGACCACGAAAAACGGTGCTTCGGACGTCCATCCCGCCCGCGCGAAATCTGCTGGACGATGATGGGGGTGTGGGTCGTCGGTGCGCAGCTCGCCCAATCGAGGTGAACACCCCACCTCGCCATGTCCGCACGCACGCGATCGGACGCCGGGTCACCGTTCATCCGGGCAATCGGATAGGCGCCCCAGCCGAGGTAAGCCAAGATAGAGAGCACGTTGCCGCAAGTACCGCCCGCCCAAGAGCGCACGGGAGTCTCGGGGTCGGGACCCATGACCAAATCAAGGGCGACCAAGCCGGCTCCGAAAATCTTAGGCTGTACGACAGAAGTCATGGTTTTGGCCTCCCTTCTGCCACCAACGACGGCCGGGGTTGGGGATAGACATCACCCTCTAACCAAATATGAATTAGATTTGGTTCGACAATCTCAACCGGTACCGCCGGCCCCACTTCGTAGCCGATCGGCTCAAGGTGAGCAACGGGCAAATCGCGCTCCAGCGCTGCCATGAGCGCACCGAGCGCCATCACCTTGCTGCCGAGCGGTGATAGGACCAGCATTGACCCACCGGTTTCGGCAAAAACAGGCTGACGCAGGTCGTCCAGGCGGAGAATCGTACGGTACAGGTCAAGTGGATCGCTTTCGTCCGCGTATACGATGTTGCGCGTGTCCACCGCCCAAGTGCTTTCAAGTTCGGTCAGGTATTCTGCGGCCAGAGCGTCGCCCAGACGAGGGTCGCTCGCCGGAAAGGGAAGAATGGGGCAGGTGTCGTGCGGTTCGACAAAGTCGTAGAGCCGTCCGAGCGCGCTGCGGCGTCCAGCCGCCAGCTGCGGCAGCCAAAGCCGCGCAGCGGCGGCGGCGGCGAACAGCGTTGAACCGCCCTTGAAGCCATGGACATAACCGGGAGCATCGCTCGGGATGGAGCGAATGTCGGCATCGAGGCGCGGGTCATGGGCGACAAATACATGGAGATTGGCCGGACCCTTGCGGCGGCCGATCCGTTCGACGAAGTAGCGAATGATCGGGAAGCTCGTTCCAACCGATAGTGCGCTTATATCAACCACCACGTCCGTCACGCTGTCGAAGCTCTGCCGATTGAGGACGTTGATGATATTTCGTCCCCCAACGACGGCACCGTCCGACCCGAAAATCTCAACCGGCACGAGCTCCCGTTCCGCGAAGGCGGCAAGCAACTCTGTCGTGTTCGTGGCGGCTCGCTCCACCTGCCCTTGGTGCGGGTTGGGCCGATTTTCCTGCACCCATAGCGCGCGCACCGGCGCACCGGCCGCAGCGAGCCGGGTTGCAACGGCGCGTGAGCGCGGGTCAAAGCCGGCGCCGGCGACGAAGAACGCCAGCCGCCCCGGTTGGATGAAATAATCCGACAGGAAGCTGTCCACCTCTTTGCCACGGTGGGCAACACAGGGATCCCAACGGCGATCACGTGCCATTTCAGACCTCGCCGAGCAAGCGGACAAGATCTTCATTGCGACGTTCGAGAAAGCCACCCCGCTTCAGCGTCAACCCGTGGTGGAGCAGAAGAACGCCACCAAGTTCGATCAGGCACCACAAACGCTTCTTGGTACCATGGTTGGGCACCAACCCGAAGGCGTTGTAGGCGACTCCGAACTGGAGCACCCGCGCCAGATGCGGATGGGTTTCGGGAATGGCGTCGAAATCCTCCTGGGGAATGCCGAAGGCCGTTGCCCCGCCGCCGAGTGAAGCATTTCCTTCCATACTTTTTTTCAGGCACTCTTCCGCAATCCCATCCGCCAGTCGCCGAACGAGCTGGAATTGCGGAAAATCCCATTCCCGCACCATCTCGGAAGCTCGCTCGCGCAAGAGCTTGTGCTGGACGCCGCTGGTCAACATCGCGTCCTTGCCACGCCGGACGAGTTGAGTTTCGGATTGCAAGACGAGGCGGGCCGCAAGCTGAAGGAACTGCTCAGCGTTCTCAGAACTCGCGTCGCACAGGGTATCAATGCCGAAGAAGTAGGGGCGATCATGTTTGTGCAGCAGGTGGATGCGAGCACCGTCGGCAACCCCGGCGTCGGCTGTCAGTGGCCGGTTGGGTTCGACGTCATCCGCGCTGTCCTCGAAAAGACTACGTTGCGGAATGCGCTTGGCGTAGCGTTCGAATAGGATTGCAAGCATGCCGAGCCGCAGATCCTCACCGTTTTCGTCGGCCGAGGCCAAATAGTCATCGACCTCTTTCTCAAGGCTGCGACGACGCTCCGCCGAAACGCTGTATCGACGCTGGAGCACGTCAACGTATTCGGCAAGTTTATCACGCTTTCCCGGCGCGATCACTTCGGGCGTCGTTGACAACAGGTCGCCGAGATTATGGAGGCGCCGCCGGTTGAACACCTCCATTTGGCTCAGATAACGACCTGCCATATCTTTGGCCATCTTACGGAACGCCCGCCGCTGGCTCGCGCGATCCTCGTTGCTCTGCATCCAAATGACGGTAATCTCGCGGGTACGCTTTAGGCCCGGTTCCTCAGTGTCGGTCGCCTGATCCAAGAGCACATCGCTGGGCGTCAGAGCATCGAGCCGGGTCAGCACCCAGCGAGCAACCTTCAACTCCCGCCGCGCGAGCCAGCGCCGCAGTGCATTGAGTTGGGTTGGATGCAAGCTGTGAGCGTCGTCGAAGATGACAAGCGGACGGAGCCGCAACACATCCTCACCATCGGTGATCCGGAATGCCTCGATCACGTCGAACGGACGGTAGACAGCCGCCGCCTCCCGGTCGATGTCTTCGACATCGGGCGGTACCAATGCCGCTGAGATCTGATAAATTGCGAACTCGACTTCGCGAGCACGGGCGAGAAGTGCCGGCCCCGCCGTGCCGCCGATAGCCGTAAGGGCTGCATCCGAATCGGCACGCGGCACGATGTCGACTTGGTCGAGCGGAACACCTGAGGCTTGAATGTTACGAAGCCAAGCCAGGACAGTGCGTGCCTGGAGGAGCGCAATCATCAACCCCGTCTTGAGATCCTCGGGATAAGGGAATTCCCAAAACTCCCGATACTCGGCCTCGAGCGGAAGCCGGCCGCCAATAAGCGTCGGGCGCTCGTCTTCGATCGCCCCACAGGTGGTCAGCGTATCGATTAGAGGCTTATAGCTGGTCATGCCGCGGTTACGCAGCAAGGTTCGGAGTGTCGTAAACTGGAAGAGCCGTGCGAGGGTGGTTTTCCCGCTGCCGGGCGTACCGATCACCATCGCCAAGCGGTCATAAAGACGTCCCTCCTTCGCAGGTTTCTGGAAGAACGTCGCAAGAGGTTCAGGCGTGACCACGGCGAGGAAGGCCTCGTCGTCACGAAGATATTCGGTCGCGCGCTTCTCGAAAGGGTTGACCATCTGCATCCCCCTCAGGCGTGCCGTTGGCGGCGACGGAAAAGCGGGCGCATCGCCGGAGCCATCACGCCGTCACGATCGCCACCATCCGTCTCCGCCCAAAGCAGTGCGATCGCATTGTTGGGCGTGTTGTGGTCGAGCACGAGCGGAAGTGCGCAACCACCATAGCCCAGGCCGAGGTGGGTCACTCCCCCCACGTCGGTGTGCTTGGTGCGAATTATCGGATCGTAGCAGCTCTGTGTCAGCTTCAGGAAATCGGCGTAACGGTCTGGCACAGCATCGATCGGCAGATCCCGCGGAAGGACCATGCCGAAGGAAGCGTGCATGGCGCGCGCCCACCCCGTACCGAACACCTCCATCGTCTTGGTCAACCGTTCTTCAATCGCCGCCTCGGCTGCCGAGGAGGCAACATAGTGATGGATACAGAGCTCCCAACCGTCATCGAACAGTTTGTCCCCATCCAAAGCTGCGGTCGCGTTCTCAACCGAGTCTTTGAAGCGGAGCAGCTTTCCCTTCCATTTTGACTTTTCTTCGTCGTATCGGAGAAACGAAGTTCCAGTACCGGCAAAATCATCAACCAAATAGATTAACCGGAACCGCGCCTCCGCATCACCAAGATCTTTGCGAAGGTTGTCCAGAAGATCTTTCCATTTTTCCGTGTCGACCTGCGTGCCTTGAACAAGCTGCTCATTGCTGAGAAGACCCGCATTGGCATGGCGGATGGTGTCGATCCGCGCGCCATCACTCAAACCCATAAACAGAGTTTGGCGACGCAGGCGTTCACACGCAGCACGGGCGTCCGTATCGGCGAGAACACGGTAGTGCGGCATGCCACGTTCAGCGGCCACGGTGCGGATGAGGCGGTCGCGCACCGTACGCGGATAAAATTGCTCCACCAGCCGCTGCATCTCACCTGGGCCAATATAAACCAGCGCTTGGCGTACGAAAGCATAAGCCGTATCGCGCTCGCCCGCTGCGAATTGCTGAAGCCAAGTGGCCAGACTCTCAATGAAACGCATACCAGCCTGAAAGTCACGGTAGCCGTCGTACTTCAGACGCGCCATCAGCCTCAGCCACTGAAATTCCTGGCGCGCGGTGTCGTCGGTCCAGTTCATGATCTGGCCAAGCACCTTGAGGCCGAGATCTTGATTCATCGCAACGCTCCCTCACCGAACCGCAGATGTCCTCCGTCGACCTTGAGCGCGGACAGGTAACCCAACGTTACGGCAGGACCACGCTGTCCCGGTTCACCCAGATGCCAGCAGGTCGCCGGATCGACGCTAATTTCGTCGACACTCAGCGCAAACGGTTCACGCAGCAATTCGTAATCGTTCCCCGGCCAGCGGCCCCGGTCACCAATGGCGAGAATGTGCGAATCCCCGACCGCCTCGCGGAGTCGCCGGACAACGTTCTGCTTGGAAACGCCCGCAGCGACGATATCGATCGAATGGCTGGAGCGGGTGACGGTGACGCCCTTCGCATCGGCGAGAAGAATGACCTGTTGAGCCAAGTCCCAAAGCCGGCTTTCTGGCATTACCCGAAGTGCCTCCAATGTGATCTGGAAAGGCCGATTCTCTTGGCGGGCACATTTGGCGAGTTCCGGCTGACTGCGCAGAGCGTCAACAAGCGGCTGGAGCGAGGCACAGGCGGTCTCCGCCCCGTTCGGCGCCTCGTCGTCGTCCAGCGGCGCCACCTCTGCTCCATTGTAGTAACCGATAAGGACTTGAGACCAGAGCGGGCGCGGCAGAATGCGTTGCAAGTCATGTCGGACTGATCGTCCGCGCCCGGTCGCAACGGCGATCCGGACGCCTGCCTCTGCCAAGCGCACAAGTTCGGCGGACATTTCCGCCGACGCAGGCTCAAATCGATGGCGCGTGTCAACGATGGTGCCATCGTAGTCGAGAACGATGCCGCCAAAGCGGGCTTCGCACATGCGGGAGCGGAAGGTAACGATCGCGCTACGCCACCGGTCGAGTTCACCCGAGGTGACGAGTTGGCCAAGATCGACGCCCGCTTTCCGGACAATGGCAGCCGACTCCCTTGGTGTGAGACGCGCCGTTGCCGAACTGCGCCCTGAACGCGGCAAGGGAAGGTTGTAGAGCTTGCGTCCAAATTCGGGAACGCCCGGACGTCCGGGGTCGATGCCGCGCGTGAACCCAGCCCAGCCGGTGATCCGGAGGGCCGCCAAGAGCGAAGCCAAGGCCGTCGCGCCGGGGCCACCCGCCAGTTCGATCCGCGCCTGAGGGATGTCCGGCGGGATCAGGTCGAGGGTGCGTTCAGCAAGCGCACGGTCGGAGTCGGTAACAAAGGCAAGCACGCCGCTCGTCTCACCCCGTTTGGCCAGCCAATGGTGCCGGCCATGTGCGAAGTTGCGGTAATCGGCAAGTTGCAAATTGCCGATCGCCGCCTCAGTGAACTTCGATTCCAGGTCTACGGCGCCGACTCGAGCGGTGGGGCCGTATAGCACCAATGTCGTGGGCCGCGCCCACAATGGCGTCGTGGCTGCCTCCCACGACTTGAGTGTAGCGGAGCCTTCCAGAAGCAATGTTTGCAAACGCTCGGCCGTGTCCTCCCAGTCTGCTTCCGCGCCGAACTCGAGAGCGTAGGCCCGCGTGAGGAGAGCTACGAAGCCTAGAAGCGAATTGGTGGCGAGAAAGCCGTCTTTGCCGGCTGGAGGCGAGTAAGTCAGGAGATCAACGAAGGGATGCTGACGGCAGAGCTCTGCCAACGGGCTGTCGTCGCGACCGCATAGCACTCCAATTTGGCGGGGTTCACGCTGGATGAGCGCCTTTGCCGCCGCGATGATGTCAACATTGCCACCACCAGCGCTCAACAGCCAAGTCGCCACGCCCGTATCGAGCGGCTCGTCCGCGGCTTCGAGCGGCGTGGCCACCGCGGCAATGCGCCCCGTAAAGCGTTGATGCAGGCCAGCAAGCGCATGGGCAGCAGTGAGAGAACCGCCAGAACCGATCGCACGAAGCGGCGCCAAGCCAGCGAGGCGGACCGCTTGACGCAACGGATGGAGATCGGCGCCGGCTGCCCAGGTGAACGTCTCAGCCAGTTTCGCCATCTCGCTCGCGTATGGACGCGCCATGATTGTTTAATCCACTCCCTTCTGCTCTGGATCGCGAGTCTGATCCGCAGCACCGAACAGAACAAGTACAAAATTCAAAGATATGCCATGCTTCCACCCCCGTTCGTAGCACGCTTGTTACGCTTAGCCCATAGCCCTTCGGACGGTCGCTCTCCGGCAAGAGAGGCAAAGAAAACTGCCGGTATGAAGTCACCGATCCAGCTGTAAAACACGGTGGATTTACGGAAAGCCGGCGATCCGCCGAGGCGGATCGCCGGAACGGCAGCGCTCAGGCGCCGCCGTCGCCGAAGCGCCAGACCGGGATGCCGAGGCGCCGGGCCTTGTCGGCAAGGTTGGCGGCGATGCCGGAGCCGGGGAAGGCGACGATGCCGATCGGCAGCGCCTCCAGCAGGCGGTCGTTGCGCTTGAAGGGAGCCGCCTTGGCGTGGCGGGCCCAGTCGGGGCGGAACAGCACCTGCACCACCTTGCGGTGCTCGGCCCAGCAGGCGGCGATCCGCTCCGCTCCCTTCGGGCTGCCGCCGTGCAGCAGCACCATGTCCGGGTGCTTGGCTCGGACCTTGTCGAGCACCGCCCAGATGCTGTGATGGTCGTTGCACTCCACCCCACCGGTGAAGGCGATGCGCGGGCCGGCCGGCAGCAGCGGCTCGGTCTCGGCCCGCCGCTTGGCGGCGAGGAAGTCGCGGCTGTCGATCAGCGATGCCGTCAGGGTGCGGTGGCTGACCAGCGAGCCGGCGCGCGGCCGCCAGCCGGAGCCGGTGTGGACCTCGAACAGCTCGGCGGCATGGTCGCGGAAGACCTCCATGGCGGTGCGGCGCTCGATCAGCGTCAGTCCCTCGGCCAGCAGCCGTTCCAGCTCGACCGAGCGGATCTCCGAGCCGTCCTGCTCACGCTGGCTGCGCTTCTGGGCGTCCTCGTTGTCGTCGAGCTCGCGCTGCACCCGGTCGGCGGCGCGGTGGAACAGGTTGACGGTCGACCACAGCAGGTCGGCCAAGTCGGGTTCGAGGCGGGTGTCCTGCAGGGTGGAGACCAGGACGTCGAAGACGTCGGCCAGGGCGGCGCGGATGGCGGTCTCGTCGGGCAGCGGCCGGGGATCGGGATCGTCCTCGAAGGGCCGGTGGCCGTAGAGCTGGAGTTCGGTCAGGGCGTGGTCGGTGGGGGAGGAGGCGTGGCGGAGCCCGGCGGCGTCGCGGTCGGTGACCATGGCGGTGGCCCTTCGGCTGGAGGATCGGCCGCGCCCATCGCGGCCTTCGTGGCGATCCCCCAGCGGCGGGCGGGGCGGGTCCGCACCCTCCTGGGCCGCAGCGTCAGCGGAGGACGGCGGGGGGCGGCTTTCTTGTCCCGCGAGGAAGGCCGGCTTGGCCGGCCGGGGAAGAAAGTTGCGCCCCGCCGTTGCGGAACCGGCCCGGCTGCCGCCCGATCGCCCGCTGGAAGGCCGTGGCCGCGGCCTCCCGCCGGCCGGACCGGCTCCGCCCGTTCCGACCGGCGCCCGTCCGCCGAGACTCAGGCTCCCCACGGCCAGCCGCCGCCCATCCAGAAGCGCGCCACATCCTCCGGGGCGAGCTGTGCCCGCAGATGCGCCCGCAGCGCCGCCTGCCCGAACGCCAGCACGTCGTCGTTGAGGTCGCCCAGCACCGGTGCCAGGACCAGCGCCTCGATGCCGAGGGCTTCGGCGCGGCACCCCAGGCGGTCCGCCGCCCGGCGTCCGGCGGCGTCGTTGTCACGGGCGACGTAGAGGCGGCGCAGCGTCGGCGGCAGGCGCAGGGCGGCGAGGTGGCCGGCCGAGAGCGCGGCGACCATGGGCAGGGCCGGCAGGGCGGTGCGCAGCGCCAGCATGGTCTCGACGCCCTCCCCCGCCGCCAGGATGTCGCGGGCCACGCCGAAGCGGACGCCGTTGCCGAGCAGGTGGCCCAGCGCCCGGCGCGGTGACGGCATCGCCGCCTTGCCGCCGCCGGACGGGTCGAGCCAGGTGCGCTGCACGCCGGTGAGGCGACCGTCCAGGCCGGTGACCGCGGCGATCAGCGCCGGCCCTTCGGCGAGCCGGTCACCGGCGTCGCGGTACCAGCAGCGCGGCTGAAAGCGCAGACAACCGAGGGTCCGGACATCCGGAATGCCGCGGTTGCGCAGATACGCTTCGGCCAGCGTGCCGGCGAG
This sequence comes from Alphaproteobacteria bacterium, assembly GCA_046570145.1. Classification (GTDB taxonomy): domain Bacteria; phylum Pseudomonadota; class Alphaproteobacteria; order Azospirillales; family Azospirillaceae; genus Azospirillum. Next base: position 2,691 of record JBKHVJ010000338.1, on the reverse strand, counting down.
CGGCCGGGAGCGGGCGAACAGACGGCGGGCGGCCTCCGGTGATCCGATGGGGGCTGGAGGCTGCCACCGCAGCTCCGGCGGCGCCCGCGGTGAACCGAGGAAGACACGGGCCTCGTCGAGCACCTCGGCCAGCCGGCCGAGACCGCGGTTAAGCCCGATGAGGTCGAGCAGGTCGCCGTGCTCGCCGGTGGCAGCGTCGGCCCATCGGCCCGCGGCAGTCCCGTGCAGCCGGACGTAGAGGCTCTCCCCCGGCGTGCCGTGGACGTCACCGACCCGCCAGTAGCGCCCCTCCCGCCGCCCATGCGGCAGGTAATGGCGGCACACCGCCTCGGCCTCCCGCGCGAGGCGCTGCGCCATCTCCGACGCGGCGGACATGGCGCCGTCCCCTTCACGGCCCCGTCCGGTCGACAACACGGAGCAGCGGATGGCGGTCCAGCAGGGCGGCGAACACCGCCGGCCCACGCTCGCCCACCGGCACGAACAGCCGCAGCGTCCAGGCGATGATCTCGGACATCAGCCTCAGCGCCTTCAGCCGCTCCACCATGCCCTCGGTGAAACCCGACAGCTCGATCCGGTGGGTGCCCATCACCGTCACCCGGCGCAGCCGCAGCCCGTCGGCCAGATGCAGCACCGCCCGCCCCTCCAGCACCAGGGTCCAGGCCTGCTCCGCCGACGGCACCGCTGCGCCACCACTGCCGAAATTGCGCTCGACCTCGGCCAGGGCGTCCGGCGCCACCACCCGGCCGATGATCCGCTCGCCGTCGTCGGTCTGCAACCGCACCACCCGCAGGTTCGTGTCCGGCAGACGCTGCCACACCGGCAGCAGCAGCCCGGTCACCAGATGCAGGGTGCTGGTCGAGAACTCCGGCACCGCGGCGGTCTCCGTCTCCCAGACGGCGGCGAAGGCCTCCGGCTCGGCCGGGCGCCAGTGGCTCTGCGCCAGTTCGGTCAGCGTCACCGTCAGTCGTTCCAGCGGCCGCAGCAGCCGCACCCGGCGCTTCACCGTGCCGTCGTCCAGCATCAGCCCGGCGGCCGGCACCGCCACCGCCGCCCGGCCCGAGCGGGCGTTGACCAGCAGCCGTGCCTGCGGCCCCTCCCCTTTCTCCAACGCCTCCTCCAGACCCAGCGGCCGGTTGCGGTCGCGCCGCGCCAGGGTGAACAGCCGGGTCTCCGCTCCGGTCGCCGGGTGGGTGTAGAGGGTGCGCCGGTTCGTCACCGTGAAGCTGTCGGCCACCAGCGTCTCGACGCCGCGGTCGTAGGTGCCCGAGGCGATGGCGCCTTCGATCCTGGCGGCGAGCAGCTGCTCGAACACGGTGAACAGCGTGTTCTGCAAGCCGATGGTCAGGGCCAGCAGCCGGTTGAGGAAGGTGGTGATCGGCGGCAGCTCCTCACGCAGGCCGCCGTCGCGGTCACACAGCGCCAAGCCGGTCGCCGCCTCGAACGCGCCCAGCGAACAACCCTCGACCTTGCCGGCGTGCAGCAGGCCGTAGAGCTGGCGCAGGGCGGCACGGGCGTAGACGGATTCCAGATTGTCGTCGGCGCGGAACAGGCCCTGCCCGCCGGTCTGGCGCTGGCCACGGGTGATGGCGCCCAGCGTGTCGAGCCGGCGGGCGATGGTGGAGAGGAAGCGCTTCTCGGCCCGCACATCGGTGGCGACCGGGCGGAACAGCGGCGGCTGCGCCTGATTGGTGCGGTTGGAACGGCCTAATCCCTGGATGGCGGCATCGGCCTTCCAGCCCGCCTCCAGCAGGTAATGCACCCGCAGCCGTCGGTTCTTCGCGCCGAGATCGGCGTGGTAGCTGCGGCCGGTGCCGCCGGCGTCGGAGAAGACCAGGATACGCTTCTCATCGTCGAGGAAGGCCTGGGTCTCGGCGAGGTTGGCCGAACCGGGGCGGCTCTCCACCGCCAACCGCTCGTCCCCGCCGGGATCGGTCTTGCGCACGATGCGCCGCGAGCGGCCGGTGACCTCGGCCACCATGTCGGCGCCGAAGCGCTGGACGATCTGGTCGAGCGCCCCCGGCACCGGCTCCAGCGCCGCCAACCGCTCGATCATGCGGGCGCGCCGCTCGACCGCTTCCCGGCACGGCACTGGCTGACCGTCCCGCCACACCGGCCGGGAGGACAGATTGCCGTCGGCGTCGGTGAAGGGTTCGTGCAGCTGCACCGGGAAGGAATGGGCAAGGTACTCGAGGACAAGCTCGCGCGGCGTGACGTCGATCGACAAATCGTCCCACTCCTCGGTGGGGATGTCGGACAGGCGGCGTTCCATCAGCGCCTCGCCGGTGGAGACGAGCTGCACCACCACAGCGTGGCCGGCGGCAAGGTCGCGCTCAATGGACTTGAGCACGGTCGGCGTTTTCATGGCAGAAATCAGATGGTTGAAAAATCTTTGCTTGGCGCCCTCGAAAGCGGAGCGGGCGGCGGCCTTGGCGGCGCGGTTCAGGGTGCCGCCGGCCCCGGTGACGTTGGCCGCCTCCAGCGCCGCGGTCAGGTTGGCATGGATGACCTGGAAGGCGGCGGCGTAGGCGTCGTAGATGGCGACCTGCCCCGGCATCAACCGGTGCTCGACCATCTCGTAGCGGACCCCCTCGAAGGACAGCGAGCGGGCGGCGTAGAGGCCGAGAGCCTTGAGGTCGCGGGCCATCACCTCCATGGTGGCAACGCCGCCGGCCTCGATGGCCTGGACGAACT
>JBKHVJ010000337.1:0-14827 GCA_046570145.1 Alphaproteobacteria bacterium | reverse complement strand
GTTGGTGCCGTTGACCGGGTCGCCGCCGATGCCGATGCAGGTGGTCTGGCCGAGACCGGCCGCCGTGGTCTGCGCGACGGCCTCGTAGGTCAGCGTGCCGGAGCGCGACACGATGCCGATCTTGCCGCGCTTGTGGATGTGGCCCGGCATGATGCCGATCTTGCACTCGTCCGGCGTGATGATGCCGGGGCAGTTCGGGCCGATCAGGCGGGTGGCGGACCCATTCAAGGCGCGCTTGACGCGGACCATGTCCAGCACCGGGATGCCTTCGGTGATGCAGACCACCAGCGGGATCCCGGCGTCGATCGCTTCCAGGATCGCGTCGGCCGCGAAGGGCGGCGGCACGTAGATCACGGAGGCGTTGGCACCGGTCTTCTCCACCGCCTCGGCGACGGTGTCGAAGATCGGCAGGTCGAGGTGCTTGGCGCCGCCCTTGCCGGGCGTGACGCCGCCGACCATCCTGGTGCCGTAGGCGATGGCCTGCTCGGAGTGGAAGGTGCCCTGGGCTCCGGTGAAGCCCTGGCAGATCACCTTCGTGTTCTTGTCGACGAGAACAGCCATGTTACGCGGCCTCCTTCTTGACGGCGGCGACGATCTTCTTGGCTGCGTCGTCCAGATTGTCGGCGGACAGGATCGGCAGGCCGGATTCGGCCAGGATCTGCTTGCCGAGCGCCACGTTGGTGCCTTCCAGGCGGACCACCAGTGGCACATGCAGCTTCACGTCGCGGGCCGCGGCGACCACGCCCTCGGCGATCACGTCGCAGCGCATGATTCCGCCGAAGATGTTGACCAGGATGCCTTCGACCGCGCTGTCGGACAGGATCAGCTTGAAGGCTGCGGTGACACGCTCCTTGGTGGCACCGCCGCCGACATCGAGGAAGTTGGCCGGCTCGGCACCGTACAGCTTGATGATGTCCATCGTCGCCATGGCAAGGCCGGCGCCGTTGACCATGCAGCCGATGTTGCCGTCGAGCTTGACGTAGTTCAGCTCGTGCTTGGCCGCCTCGATCTCCGCCGGGTCTTCCTCGGCCTCGTCGCGCAGGGCGGCAACGTCCTTGTGACGGAACAGCGCGTTGTCGTCGAAGCTCATCTTGGCATCGAGCGCCAGGATGTCGCCGGCGCCGGTGACGATCAGCGGGTTGATCTCGACGATGGCGCAATCGAGTTCGGTGAAGGCCTTGTAGGCAGCGGTGATGAAGCGTGCGGCGGCCGAAACCTGCTTGCCTTCCAGGCCGAGCGCGAAGGCGACCTTGCGGGTGTGGTAGCCCTGGATGCCGGTGGCCGGGTCGACGGCGACCTTGACGATCTTCTCCGGCGTGTTGTGGGCGACCTCCTCGATCTCCATGCCGCCTTCGGTCGAGGCGATGATCGTCACGCGGCCGGTGGCACGGTCGATCAGCAGACCGAGATACAGCTCGCGCCTGATGTCGGCGCCTTCCTCGACATAGAGGCGCTTGACTTGCCTGCCGGACGGGCCGGTCTGCTTGGTCACCAGCACGTGGTTCAGCATCTCGGCGGCGTTGGAGGCGACCTCCTCGACCGACTTGACGACGCGGACGCCGCCCTTGCCGGTCGGGTTGTCCTGGAACCGGCCGGCGCCGCGGCCGCCGGCATGGATCTGCGACTTCACCACCCAGACCGGACCGCCCAGTTCGCGGGCGACCGATGCAGCCTCTTCCGGGGTGAAGGCCACACCGCCGCGCGGAACGGCGACGCCGTACCCCCGCAGCAGTTCCTTGGCCTGATATTCGTGAATGTTCATGGTTTGCGTCTCTGAATCTGTCTTTTGGAGGCCGCGGGGAGCCGGAAATGCTTCGGCTGACGGGCGGCGGATTTTTAAAAGTCCGGGCTTCGGCTCTCAGGCGACCGGGAAGGGGACGGTCGGGGAGAGGGGAAGCGCGTTTGAATATTCGAAGGCACTATTGGTGGGAGCGATTGCCCCCCACCTGACCTCCCCCGCTGGGCGGGGGAGGGAACTGGAATTCCTAAGGCGGCTTACTCCGCCGCCAGCCGCTCCACGACGCCGATGGCGCCGCTGTCACGGATGTCGACGATCTCGCGCTCGCTGAAACCCAGCACGTCGCGCAGGATCTCGTCGGTGTGCTCGCCCAGCAGGGGGGAGCGGGTGACCTCCGTCGGGCTGTCGGACAGCTTGATCGGGTTGCCGACCGTCAGGTAGCTGCCGCGGGTCGGGTGCTCCACCTCGACCAGCGTGCCGGTCTCGTAGAGCGACTTGTCCTCGGCGATCTCCTTCATCGACAGGATGGGGCCGCAGGGGATGTCGTACTTGTTGAGGATGTCCATGACCTCGAACTTGGTCAGGGTCTTGGTCCATTCCTCCACCGTGCCGAAGATCTGCATCAGGCGCGGCAGGCGGGCCGCCGGGGTGGCGTAATCGGGATCGGTGATCCAATCCTCCTTGCCGATGACCTTGCAGATCGACTTCCAAACCGGCGCCTGGGCGATGAAGTAGATGTAGGCGTTGGGATCGGTCTCCCAGCCCTTGCACTTCAGGATCCAGCCCGGCTGCCCGCCGCCGGACGCATTGCCGGCGCGCGGCACCGTGTCGCCGAACTCGCCGTTCGGGTATTGCGGGTATTCCTTCATCGGCCCGTGGGCCAGACGCTGCTGGTCGCGCAGCTTGACGCGGCACAGGTTCAGCACGGCGTCCTGCATGGCGGCCAGCACCTTCTGGCCCCGGCCGGTTTCCCGGCGCTGGTAGAGGGCGGTGACGATGCCCAGCGCCAGATGCAGGCCGGTGCCGCTGTCGCCGATCTGGGCACCGGTGACCATGGGCGGGCCGTCGTCGAAGCCGGTGGTCGAGGCCGCACCGCCCGCACACTGGGCGACGTTCTCGTACACCTTGCAGTTCTCGAACGGCCCGGGGCCGAAGCCCTTCACCGACGCGACGATCATCGCGGGGTTCAGTTCCTGGATGCGTTCCCAGGTGAACCCCATGCGATCGAGCACGCCGGGGGCGAAGTTTTCGACCATCACGTCGCAGGTCTTGATCAGCGACTCCAGCACCTCCTTGCCCTTGGGCGTCTTGGTGTCGAGCGTGATGGACCGCTTGTTGTGGTTCAGCATGGTGAAATACAGGCTGTCGGCGTCCGGCAGGTCGCGCAGCTGGCTGCGGGTGATGTCACCCTCGCCCGGCCGTTCGACCTTGATGACGTCGGCGCCGAACCAGGCGAGCAACTGGGTGCAGGTCGGCCCCGACTGCACATGCGTGAAGTCGAGAATCCGCACGCCCTGAAGTGCCTTGCCCATGTATTTCTCCCCCTGCTTTTCAAAGTCGTGTTGGTCGGCTGTTTTTTAGGACGGCATCTTCCGGACCGAGCTGGTCGGGTTCAGGCTGCCGATGTTGCCGCTTTCGGTGCCGGCGGCCGGGTCGATGACGGCGTTGATCAGGGTCGGACGGCCGCTGTCCATCGCCTCGGTCACGGCGCGGTACAACTCGTCCGGGTTGGTGACATGGACGCCGACACCGCCGAAGGCTTCCATCATCTTGTCGTAACGGGAGTCGGGAACGAAGACCATCGGCGACGGGTCGGCCCCGCCGGTCGGGTTGACGTCGGTCCCGCGATAGATGCCGTTGTTGTTGAAGATGACGATGCAGACCGGCAGGTTGTAGCGGCAGATCGTCTCCACCTCCATGCCGGAGAAGCCGAAGGCGCTGTCGCCTTCCACCGCCAGAACAGGCTTGCCGCTCTCCACCGCCGCGGCGACGGCATAGCCCATGCCGACGCCCATCACGCCCCAGGTGCCGACGTCCAGCCGCTTGCGCGGCTCGTACATGTCGATGATGCCGCGGGCGAGGTCGAGGGTGTTGGCGCCCTCATTGACCAGCATGGCGTCGGGCCGCTCCTTGATGACGCGGCGGAGCGCACCCAGCGCACCGTGGAAGTTCATCGGCGACGCGTTGCTCATCAGCTTCGGCGCCATCTTGGCGACGTTCTGCTCACGCTTGGCCGCGACGGTGGCCATCCAGTCGGTCGGCGGGGTCAGCCCGCCCTCGATGCCCTTCAGCAGCACTTCCATGACCGACGCGATGTCCCCGACCAGCGGAGCATGGATTTCGACGTTGCTGTCCATCTCCTTCGGCTCGATGTCGATCTGGATGAACTTCTTGGAGCCGGGCTTGCCCCAGGTCTTGCCCTTGCCGTGCGACAGCAGCCAGTTCAGCCGCGCGCCGACCAGCATGACCACGTCGGCCTCCTGCAGCACCAGCGAGCGGGCGGCGCCGGCCGACTGCGGATGGGTGTCGGGCAGCAGGCCCTTGGCCATGCTCATCTGCAGGAAGGGGATGCCGCTCTTCTCGACGAAGCTGCGGATCGTCTCATCGGCCTGGGCATAGGCGGCGCCCTTGCCGAAGATGACCAGCGGACGCTTGGCGCCCTTCAGCAGGTCGAGCGCGCGGTTGACCGCCTCGGCCGACGGATACTGCGCCGGAGTCGGATCGACCACCTTGACCAGCGACTTGGCGCCCTCGGCCGCGTCCATCACCTGCGAGAACAGCTTGGCCGGCAGATCGAGATAGACGCCGCCCGGACGGCCCGACACCGCGGCGCGGATGGCGCGCGCCACGCCGATGCCGATGTCCTGGGCGTGCAGAATGCGGAAGGCGGCCTTGCACAGCGGCTTGGCGATGGCGAGCTGGTCCATCTCCTCATAGTCGCCCTGCTGCAGGTCGACGATCTCGCGCTCCGACGAGCCGCTGATGAGGATCATCGGGAAGCAGTTGGTGGTGGCGTTCGCCAGCGCGGTCAGGCCGTTCAGGAAGCCCGGCGCCGAAACCGTCATGCAGACGCCCGGCTTCTTGGTCATGAAACCGGCGATGGCGGCGGCGTTGCCGGCATTCTGTTCGTGCCGGAACGAGACGACGCGCATGCCCTCGGCCTGCGCCATGCGCAGCAGGTCGGAGATCGGAATGCCGGGGACGACATACAGATTGTTGATGTCGTTGAGCTTGAGCGCGTCGATGACGAGCTGGAAGCCGTCGGTCAGTGCCGGCGCGTCTTCGACAACAGATGCTTCCGTGGCCTGGTTCTTAGTGATCGTTGCAGCCGCAGTAGACATAAGGGTAACTCCTCCCCGAGCTCCAAAAAGGTTCAAGATCGGTTAGTCGAGGAAGGCGCAATGCCGTTCCACGTACTGTGCGAGACCGAGCGTGTGTTCCCGCACCCGACGCTCCGCGAGATCGGCATCGCGGGCGGCCAGCGCCTCGATGATGTCCCGATGCTCGTGGATGGACTGGTCGGCACGGTCGCCGAGGCCCATGGTCGCGCGGCGGATCGCACGCATATGGATGAAGAAGCGATCGGTCAGATCCGAGATCAGCGTGGAGCCCGAAGCCTGGACGATGCTTTGATGGAAGACGATGTTGGCGTCGGAATACTCGGCGACATGTTCCGCCAACTCGGCTTTCGTGTATTTGTCGAACGCGGCGTGCAGGAGTTCCAGCTTCTCGGTGGTGGCGTTCTCGACGAACAGGCGTGCCGCCATGCCTTCCAGGGCGGCACACACCGTGATCATCTCCACCAGTTCGGCCTTCGTCTTGCGCACCACGAAGATCCCGCGCCGCGGTTGGGAGCGGATGAACCCCTCCTGTTCCAGCAGCGCCATCGCCTCGCGCACCGGGGTGCGGCTGACACCCAACGCTTCGCACAGCCGGCGTTCGTCCAACCTGATCTCGCTGCTCTGGCCGTAGATGTTCATCTGCGTGATGGCCTGTCGCAGCGACTGGTAGGCCTTGGCCTTGAAACTCATTCCCTGTTCCAGGGGTTCGACACTGAATCTATCGCGGTTCATCACGGTTCCGACCCTTTGCGCGCCGACGCCGGCGGCGCCGCTTGTTGTCGTGAGCGTTCCTGTGCGAGCGTTCGGATGACGCCCTGTGGCGCGTCGTTTTGAATTATCGATACGGTATACCAGATGCCAGACACCCGCAAGACCAATTGCGGGCACATCGAACTATTTCCGTCGCCGACGGAGTTGGCGCCGTATTCGTTCGATTTCTCTGGTCAATGAGCGATAATCGCCCTATTTTGGCGCTTCAGGATCGCTCTTCGGGGAGGGGACCCGCGCATGGCCGAAACCCAGCATCTGGCCGGGGCCGCAGACAAGACACCGTCCGCTGCAGCGGAGGAGGCGTCCGATCCGAACTTCATGACCTCGCTGGCGCGCGGCCTGTCGGTGATTCGTGCCTTTACGGAACGCGAGCCGAACCTGACCATCGCCGACATCGCGAAGATCACCGGCCTGCCGCGGGCGGCCGCGCGTCGCTGTCTGCTGACGCTGATGCAATTGGGTTATGCCGGGTCGGACGGCCGGACCTTCCATCTGAAGCCGAAGATCCTGGCGCTGGGCTATTCCTTCCTGTCCTCGGCCCCGCTGGCGACCATCCTCGACCCGCTGATCGAACAGGTCAGCGGGGCGGTGCAGGAATCCTGCTCCGCCGCGGTACTGGACGAGGATGACGTGGTCTACATCGCCCGCGCGGCGACCAAGCGGATCATGTCGGTCGGGCTGAATGTCGGCAGCCGCCTGCCGGCCTACTGCACTTCGATGGGCCGCGTCCTGCTGGCGGCGCTGCCGGAGTCGGAATTGGACGCCTATCTGGCGCGCGTCCCGTTGAAGCCCTACACGGAGCGCACCATCACCGCGGCGGATGCCCTGAAGCGCGAGCTGGAGCGGGTGCGCGACCGCGGCTTCTCGCTGGTGGACCAGGAACTGGAACTGGGGCTGCGCTCCATCGCCGTGCCCATCCGCACTGCGGCCGGCGGGGTGGTCGCGGCGATGAACATCAGCGCCCAGGCCGCCCGCGTCACCTGCCCGGAGATGGAGGTGCAGTTCCTTCCCCACCTGCACCGCGCGTCGGAAGAGGCGCGGGTGCTGCTGGTGCGGGCACGGGGGGTGTGAGGGTCAGCGGGCGCGGATCAGCATATCTTCCAGATTGCGGTTGATCGCCTCGACGCCATTCTGGGCCTGACGCATGTCGGATACCACGCCGGAGGTCAGGGCCTTCTGCTCCTCCGCTCCGGCGGTGACGCCATGGACGGTCGATTTCACGCTGTCCACCGATCTGGCGATTCCGCCCAGCGCGTCCACCACCTGACGGACGACTTCCTGCATGGCGACGATCTCGACCCCGATGCGTTCGGTGGCGTCGGAGGTCTGTTCGGCCAGCGACTTCACCTCCGTCGCCACGACGGCGAAGCCGCGCCCCGCCTCTCCCGCCCGCGCCGCTTCGATGGTGGCGTTCAGAGACAGGAGCTTGATCTGCGATGCAATGGCATCGATGAACTTGGCAACGCCGTCCATTGCCGCCGCTGCTTCGTTCAGCCGGCCGGTGGCGCTGTCCGCCGTGGCGGTCCGGCGGTCGATCTCGTCCACCACTTCACGCGATTTCAGGATGTCGGCGGAAATCTGCGTCGCGGCGTTGCACATCCGCTCGACCGCTTCCGCAACGGTGCCGACCTTCTGCGCCGTCTGCTTGGCGAAATCGATGGATTTCAGCCGCGTGTGGATCATCGCCGTCACGTTGGACGCGAACTTCACGACCTTCAGCACCTCGCCCTTGTCGGACAGCACGGGATTGTAGCTGGCGTTGATCCAGACCTCCGCTCCGTCCTTCGCCCGACGCCGGTACAGGGACGAGTGGAACCTTCCGCTGCGCAGGATCCGCCAGAACTCGCGGTATTCGTCCGTATCGCGCTGATCTGGGAAGACGAACATGCTGTGGTTGTGACCGACCACCTCATCCAGCCGATAGCCGACCGCCTTCAGGAAATTGTCGTTGGCGTCGAGGATCGTGCCGTCGGGCCGGAACTGGATCACCGCCTGGGAAAGGTTGATCGCTTCGATCTGGGCGCGGAAATCGTCGCTGCGGCGGCGCTGTTCCGTCACATCGGTCGCGAACTTGACCACCTTCCACACGCGCCCGGCCGGGTCGCGGATCGGCGTGTAGGTCGCCTGGATCCAGACCTCGCCGCCACCCTTGGCGATGCGCCTGAATTCCCCGGCCTGATGTTCTCCCTGACGAAGCTTGTCCCAGAACGAGCTATAGCTGAGGCTGGCGGCCTCGGCCTGATCCATGAATATCCTGTGATGCTTCCCACGCACCTCGTCCAGGCCATAGTTCATCAGATCGAGGAAGCGACTGTTGGCCGACAGCACCGTGCCGTCGAGAGCGAACTCTATCACCGCCTGGCTACGGTCGATGGCGGCGAATCGGCCATCGGCTTCGGCCGCCTTCGTCTTCTCCTCGGTGATCACGGTTGCGAACTTGATCACGCCGGTCGGGCGCCCGCCCGCCCCGATGATCGGATTGTAGGTGGCGCGCAGCCAGATTTCCTGACCTGACCGGGTTAGGCGGCGGAACTCGGCGGATTTGAAGTGGCCGGCGCGGAGATCGTTCCAGAAGGTCCGGTATTCCTCGCTCCGGGCATAGTCCGGATCGACGAAGAGGCTGTGGGGCCGGCCCTTGATCTCGTCCAGCTGGTAGCCCATCGCGTCCAGGAAATTGCGATTCGCCGTAACCACCGTCCCGTCCAACGTGAACTCGATAACGGCCTGCGACCGGTCCAGCGCGTCGAGCTTGGCCCGGTCGCCGACTGCATCCCTGGTGAACGGAAACATGGTTCCTCCATCCCTTCAGTGGGCCGGATGGATGCGCGATAGCCTTCAATCACCGATCCGACATTTCAATTCGCGGGTACGCCACAAGTCGAACCGGGAAGTGAAAGCAAGGATACGGACCAAGCGGCACCTGCATACGGCATTGCAGCTATTCATAGGCGAGAAGAAACTCCGAACCAGTCGGGAGTCTCCCTAACGCCCGTCGGCATCCGCCATATGGATGTTCGCACCGGCTGCGCCGCCTTGGTCTTCGGAACCCCATGGCCGGAGACGGCCTCCGCCTTGTTCGGCTTTCCGGCTTTCGGCAGGCGAGCGGGACAGCGCCCGTTCCATCACCAATGTCTTCAAGGGGCGCGGAATGCGGGTACGGTCGGTCCAGACCACGGCGATGCCGGCGGCCTTGCATTCGGCGGCAAGTTCCCGCCCATTCTCGTAGCGGTGCTGATCGAGCATCGCCCAGCCGTCGAGCCGACGGTAATCGAACGGCTGCCCAGCCTGGAAGTCGATGAATCCCAGGAAAAGCTTGGGATGAAGCAGGACCGGCTTGGCTTGGCGCCATGACAGCGCCCCGCGGATGCGGTTGTTGGTCACCCCGCTCATTGCAGGGTCAGCGTCGACGGGGTCGAGGTTTCGCCGACCGCTTCGCCGAGACGTGCCAGCAGATGGCTCGTGCTGGCGGGACCGTTCAGGATGGCGAGGCGATTGACCGCTTCGACCACCATCGCCCAGGCCAGCGCTCGTTCCGACACGTCGTCATCGCACCACACGGCGCGCACGATGGCGATTGCACGCGTGAAATCCTCGGGAACGCTGAAGGGATCGTCGGCACTTCCAGCCATCGCCTGTCCTCAGGGGGTAGAATGAAACGTTATATCATAACGTTTTCTACTCTGCACAGTTCGGCCTCGGCTGGCAAGACCGGGCGTTGCAGGGCAAGGGGGCCCTTCAAGTCCAAGCGGCTCCGCTACGGACTTCAGCTGCCCGGTCCGGCAGCCGGCATCGATTTCAGACGATCGTGTCCGGTGAAATCGCCGTCAGCGCCGCCTTGATCTTCGGCACCATATGGTCGGCGAAGGCGCGCACCTTGGCCGGCACCAGCGCGCGATGGGGATAGAGCACGGCCAGCGTCACCGGCTCCGGCGGAAACTCCGGCAGCACCGGCACCAGGGCGCCGCTGGCCAGATGCTCGGCGACCTCCCACAGCGGCTTCATGGCGATGCCGCGGCCGTCGAGCGCCCAACCGGTCAGCACGTCGCCGTCGTCGGCGTCGAAACGGCCCGACACCGGCAGCTTCACCGGTTCGCCGCCCTCCAGCACGCTCCATTGATATTGCTGGGTGCCGGGGAAGCGCAGAAGCAGGCAGTTGTGGCCGGACAGATCCGCCGGCATCGAAGGCCGGCCGCGCTCCGACAGGTAGGAGGGGGAGGCCACCAGCACGCGGCGCACGTCGGCGATCTTGCGCACGACGAAGCTGGAATCCTTCAGCGCCGCCATCCGCACAGCCACGTCGACCGCTTCGCGCAACAGGTCGAGCAGATGGTCGGACAGGCGCAGCCGCACCTCCACCAGCGGGTGGGCGGCGCAGAAATCCGGCACCAGCGGCGACAGGATGCGGCGGCCGAAGCCCAGCGGCGCCGTCACCCGCACGCTGCCCGACGGCACGCCGGACCCGGCGGCGATGCTGCTGTGCGCACGCTCCACCGCCTCCAGAACCTCCAGGCAGCTCTGGTAGAAATCCATGCCGGTCTCGGTCGCCTGCAACTGCCGGGTCGTGCGGTTCAGCAGCCGGACGCCGAGATGCGTTTCCAGCTGCTGGATGCGGTGGCTGACCATGGCCGGCGACATGCGCAGGTTCCGTCCGGCGGCCGACAGGCTGCCCAGCTCGACGACGCGGACGAAGATGCGCATGTTCTCAAGCAACGCCATGCTCGCGCGGACTCCCTGTCGGACGATTGGTCCGGATCGGTGGGTTACGGGTCGGGCCCGACGCTAGCACGGGCGCTGCGACGAGGGAATTTCCGCGACGCAGCAAGCCCTTCAAAAGAAAAAGCCGCCGGAGCGCGTCAGCGCCCCGGCGGCTTCCGGCCGGACGGGATGGGGCCGTCAGACCAGAACGGTCTCGCTCTCCTCCACCGGCAGATCCAGCGTCTCCTCGAACTCGGTGACGTTGTCGATGTCGGTGCCCATGGAAATGTTGGTCACCCACTCCAGCACCAGTTCGACGACGACCGGCACCTGATACTCGTCCATCCAGGCCTGGGCCTGGGCGAAGGCGTCCTGGATGCGGTCGGGCTCGGTGACACGGATCGCCTTGCAGCCCAGCCCCTCGGCCACCGCGATATGGTCGACGCCGTAGACGCCGATCTCCGGCGCGTTGATGTTCTCGAAGGACAGCTGCACCTGGAAATCCATCTGGAAGGCGCGCTGCGCCTGCCGGATCAGGCCGAGATAGGCGTTGTTCACCAGGACGTGGATGTAGGGCAGCTTGTGCTGGGCGCCGACCGCCAGCTCCTCGATCATGAACTGGAAGTCGTAGTCGCCGGACAGCGCGACGATGCGCCGCTTCGGATCGGCCACCCGGACGCCCAGCGCCGCCGGCAGGGTCCAGCCCAGCGGGCCGGCCTGGCCGCAGTTGATCCAGTGGCGCGGCTTGTAAACGTGCAGGAACTGCGCGCCGGCGATCTGCGAAAGGCCGATGGTGGTGACGTAGGTGGTGTCCTGGCCGAAGGCGCTGTTCATCTCCTGATAGACGCGTTGCGGCTTCATCGGCACCTGATCGAAGTCGCTGCGGCGGTGCATCGACCGCTTGCGGCCCTGGCAGTCCTTGACCCAGCCGCCGAGATCCTTGAAGCGGCCCTCCGCCTTCCATTCCTTGGCCACCTCGATGAACAGGTCGAGCGCGGCGCCGGCGTCGGACACGATGCCGAGATCCGGCATGAAGACGCGGCCGATCTGGGTCGGTTCGATGTCGACATGCACGAACTTGCGGCCCTTGGTGTAGACCTCGACCGAGCCGGTGTGGCGGTTGGCCCAGCGGTTGCCGATGCCCAGCACGAAGTCGGACTTCAGCATCGTCGCGTTGCCGTAGCGGTGGGCGGTCTGCAGCCCCACCATGCCGGCCATCAGCGGATGGTCGTCGGGGATGGTGCCCCAGCCCATCAGCGTCGGGATCACCGGCACGCCCAGCAGTTCGGCGAACTCGACCAGCTTGTCGGAGGCGTCGGCGTTGATGATGCCGCCGCCGGCCACGACCAGCGGCCGTTCCGCCGCCGCGAACATCGCCAGCGCCTTTTCGACCTGGGCACGGGTGGCCGAAGGCTTGTAGACCGGCAGCGGTTCGTAGGTCTCGTCGTCGAACTCGATCTCCGCCATCTGGACGTCGATGGGCAGGTCGATCAGCACCGGACCCGGACGGCCGGAGCGCATCAGATGGAAGGCCTGCTGGAAGACGTAGGGCACCTGGGCCGGCTCCAGCACGGTCAGCGCCCATTTCGTCACCGGCCGGGCGATGTCCGGCACGTTGATCGCCTGGAAATCCTCCTTGTGCAGGCGGGCGCGCGGCGCCTGCCCGGTGATGCACAGGATCGGGATCGAGTCCGCGATGGCCGAATAGAGGCCGGTGATCATGTCGGTGCCGGCCGGGCCGGAGGTGCCGATGCACACGCCGATGTTGCCGGCATTGGCGCGGGTGTAGCCTTCGGCCATGTGCGAGGCGCCCTCCACATGGCGGGCCAGGACATGGCGCATGGTGCCGCGCCGCTGCATAGCCGCGTAGAAGGGGTTGATCGCGGCGCCGGGGACGCCGAAGCAGACGTCGATGCCCTCCCGCTCCAGCACCCGCACCGCCGCTTCCGCCGCCGTCATTCTCGCCATCGCTCGACTCCTCACCAAACGCGATTGTTCGTGAGGACAGCTAAGCGCGCCGATGGTGCGCACGGCAAATCAACGGGTTGGCTTTTCCACAGGCTGGAAAGCGGCACCGAAAGGGGAATCAGCTGCCGCGGTAGGTCGAATAGGCCCAGGGCGAGACCAGCAGCGGCACATGGTAGTGCTGTGAGGCGTCCTTGATGCCGAAGCGCAGCGGCACCTCGTCGATGAAATCCGGGCCGTCGCCTGAGATGGTGCCGGTGCGGCGGAAATACTCGCCGGCCATGAACAGCAGTTCGTAGCGGCCGGGCTGGAAATCGTCGCCCTGGAGCGCCGGGGCGTCGAGGCGGCCGTCGGCGTTGGTGGTGAACTCGCCGAGCACGGTGCCGCTGTCGAGGTTGGTCAGGCGGATGCGCAGGCCCGGCACCGGACGGCCGGCGGCGATGTCGAGGACGTGGGTGGTCAGGCGGCCCATGGGGTACGGTCTCCGCAGCGATGCATCTTTGGATATCGCAGCTTAAGCCCAACCGCCCTCCCCTGCCCACCCGCGGAAATCCGGAAACTGTCTTCACCTCCGCGCCCAATCGGCAGATTGAACCCCCTGCCGCCAATGGCTTAGCGTAGTCCCCGCTTCGACCGCAGCGTGAGAGCGAGACGACGATGACCGACACCGCCCATCCCCAGGGCTACCCCCGCGACATGATCGGCTATGGCGCCACCCCGCCGCAGGCCAACTGGCCGGGCGGCGCCCGCGTGGCGGTGCAATTCGTCATCAATTACGAGGAGGGCGGCGAGAACTGCATCCTACACGGCGACGCGGCGTCGGAGGCCTTCCTGTCGGAGATCGTCGGTGCCCAGCCGATTCCGGCCGCCCGCCATATGAACATGGAGTCGATCTACGAATACGGCTCCCGCGCCGGATTCTGGCGGCTGCACCGCCTGTTCACCGAACGCAACCTTCCGGTCACCGTCTACGGCGTCGCGATGGCGCTGGAGCGGAATCCGGAGGTGGTCGCCGCCATGAAGGCCGCGGGATGGGAGATCGCCACCCATGGCTGGCGCTGGATCGACTATCAGCATCTCCCCGCCGAGGTCGAGCGCGAGCACATGCTGCGCGCAATCGAGGTGCACACCCGCGTGACCGGGGAGCGCCCGCTCGGCTGGTATCTCGGCCGCTGCAGCCCCAACACCTGGCGGCTGGTCGCGGAGGAAGGCGGCTTCGTCTACAATGCCGACTCCTACGCCGACGACCTGCCCTATTGGGACGACAGCCATGGCCGGCCGCAGCTGATCGTGCCCTACACGCTCGACGCCAACGACATGCGCTTTGCGACCAACCAGGGCTTCAACAGCGGCGACCAGTTCTTCGCCTATCTGAAGGACAGCTTCGACACGCTCCATGCGGAGGGCGACAGCGCGCCGAAGATGATGTCGGTCGGGCTGCATTGCCGTCTGGTCGGCCGCCCCGGCCGTGCGGCGGCGCTGGCCCGCTTCCTCGATTATGTGCAGGGCCATGACAAGGTCTGGGTGGCGACCCGGCTCGACATCGCCCGCCACTGGATCGCCGAACACCCCTACACCGCGAAGTGAGAGCGCAGATGCCCTACAGCTTGGACGACCTGAACCGGATGGACCGCGCCGCCTTCGTCGCGGCGCTGGGCGCGGTGTTCGAGGAAAGCCCCTGGGTGGCCGAAGCCGCCTGGGACAACCGGCCCTTTGCCGATGCCGCGGCTTTGCGCGCGGCGATGACCGGCATCGTCCGCAGTGCCGGGACGGAGCGACAGCGGGCGCTGATCCTGTCCCATCCGGACCTTGCCGACCGCGCCAGCCGCCCGGCCACCCTGACCGCCTTCTCGCAGACCGAACAGGCCAGGGCCGGGTTGAACGAACTGACGGATGCAGAGGCGCAGGAGCAACGCGACCTGAACCGCGCCTATCGCGAACGCTTCGGCTTTCCCTTCATCATGGCGGTCCGCTTCAGCAGCAAGCAGGAGATCCTGGCGGCAATGCGCGAGCGCGTGGCGAACGAACCCGAGGTGGAGTTCGGCCGGGCGCTGGAGGAAATCTACAAGATCGCGGGTTTCCGGTTGGACGATCTTGTGGTGGGATAAGGCCGTCTGCAAAACAGAAAAGCGCGCCGCCCCAACCGGAGCGGCGCGCTTTTTCTGTCGAGGTGTCCGTTACGCTTCCATTGCCTTGACGACCTCTTCGGTGACCTTCTTGGCGTCGCCGAACAGCATCATGGTGTTGGGACGGAAGAACAGCTCGTTCTCCACGCCGGCATAGCCGGCCGCCATGCCGCGCTTGATGAAGAACACCG
>JBKHVJ010000336.1:0-6961 GCA_046570145.1 Alphaproteobacteria bacterium | reverse complement strand
CCGCCGGTGAAGATCGTCGAGGCGGGGGTGCCCAGCCGTAGCGTCTTCCGCATTCTGGAGAACAACTCGCGCACGCCGCGCCTGCTGATCGGCGACATCCGGGGCCAGATCGGCTGCACCCGCATCGGGGCGGAGCTGATGCGCGAGCTGTGCGCCCGGTTCGGCACCGCCGGCGTGCTGGGCGCCATCGACCAGCTTCTCGACGCGTCGGAAAAACGGCTGCGCGCGGCGCTGTCCGCCCTGCCGGACGGCCGGGCGGAGGCCGAGAACTGGCACGACGGCGACGGCGTGTCCAAGGATCCGATCCGCGTCCACATCGCGCTGACCAAGCAGGGTGACGAGCTGACCATCGACTTCACCGGCAGCGCCGATCAGAGCGCCGGCCCGGCCAACGCCGTCTTCCAGGTGGTGCAGGCGGCGGCAATCGGCGCCGTGCTGTCGATCGTCGACCACTCCATCGCCAACAACGACGGGGTGCGCCGGCCGATCCGCTTCGTCTGTCCCGAGGGCAAGGTGGTCAACCCGCGCTTCCCGGCGGCGGTCAACTCCTACATGCCAACCACGCATCTGGTGTTCAATTGCGTGATGGAGGCGTTGGGCAAGCTGGCGCCGGACAAGGCGGTGGCGGATTCCGGGCTGGGCGTCGGCGCGCTCGCCTTCGGCTACAAGGCCAGCGGGACTGGCGACAACTACGTCCATTACGAGATCGTGGAAACCGGTTTGGGCGCCACCGCGCACGGCGACGGCTGCGGCATCATCCACCCGATCATGATCTTCGAGACGATCCAGCCGATCGAGATCGTCGAGCGCGAATTCCCGGTCCTGGTCCGCGATTTCTCGATCCGGCCCGACGGGGCGGGGGCGGGCAAGCATCGCGGCGGTCTCGGCTACCGGCGGGAGTTCGAGCTGTTGCAGGACGCTGAGTTCATCTCGCGGCTGGCGCAGCGTACCTTCGGGGCGCGCGGCATCAACGGCGGCGGGCCGGCGGCGATCTCGCACACGCTGATCAATCCGGGCGGGCCGGACGAACGGTCGCTGCCCGGTCTGGTCCAGATGTCGCTGCCCGCCGGCACCCGCGTGGCGATCGAGCAGGCGGGCGGCGGCGGCTGGGGCGACCCGAGGGAACGGTCGCCCGACGCGGTGCTGGCCGATGTCGAGGACGGCTACGTCACCCCGGAGCGGGCGGCGGCCGATTACGGGATCGTGCTGACCCCCTTGCCGGGGGGCCGCTACCGCGCCGCCGTTCCGCAACGGGTGGCGTGACGGCGGACGTCCGAGGCGACGACGAAAAACGAACACGGAGGAAAAGACATGGCCATTCCATTGTTCCGGCGCCGGTCCATCCAGGGCGATTCCCGCGGGCGGCTGGTCGCGGCGCTTTCGGTCCTGCTGGCGGCGGGGGCTGCGCTGTTCCCCGTCACGCAGGCCGCCGCGGCCGAAAGGACGCTCACCCTCATCAGCTCCTTCCCGCTCGACGGCCCGGCGGGCGACAAGATGCATGTGGTGAAGCTGTTCATCGAACGCTTCAATAAGAAGGCAACCGGCAAGGCGCGCATCCGCGTCATCGGCGGGCCGGAGATCGTGGCGCCGTTCGACCAGTTGAAGGCGTTGCAGACCGGCCAGTTCGATATGATGGTCGCGACGTCGCTCTACTTCAACGAGTTGCGCGACCTCCAGTTCTTCCACTATCTGCCCTTCGATGAGCACATTCGCACTGCCAAGCAGGCGGCGCCGTTGCTCCAGAGGATTTCGCGGGAGAAGGCCGACGTCGTCTTCCTGCAATATTCCAGCCCCGGCCTGTCCTTCTACCTGTGGACCAAGAACCGGCCCATCGCCAAGCCGGAAGACGCGCGCGGTCAGAAGATCCGCACCTTCGGCGACACCACTGCACCGCTGGTCCGTCATCTCGACATCGTGCCCACCAGCATCGCCAGCAACGAGGTCTATTCGGCTCTGCGTACCGGCCTGCTCGACGGCGCGTTGCGCGATCCGCTGTCGATCGACCTGCTGAACGAAGGCGAGTTGCTGAAATTCGTCACCGAAGCCAACGTCGCCGACATCGAGACCGAGACCTACATCTCGGCCAAGAGCTGGGATGCGCTGCCGGAGGACCTCCGGCGGATGCTGGACGAGACGGCGCGGGAAACCGAGGTCGAGGGCTTCGCCTGGATGAAGAACCGCGTTGCGGCGGCGATGGACAAGATGAAGACGCGCTACGGCGTGCAGGTCGTGCCGTCGTCCCCTGAACTGAAGACCATCCTGAACCAGACGATCCCCAAGGAGATTCTGACCGGGCTGGTCGGCAATTCCAAATACAAGGACGAGATCATCGAGAAGTTCGAGCTGAGATCGGCCGTGAACTGATCCGATGAGCCAACGGCGCGCCGGAGCGCGACCTCGGCGTCCTGCATCGTTCCACACGCAACGGAGCCATCATGGTCCGTCCCATCTCCAAGGCGCTGGAGCTGTTCAGCCGCGTCGTCCTCGTGGCGCTGGTCGGGCTGGTCTGCACCAACGTCGTGCTGCGCTACGTCTTCGACTCACCGGTCGTCTGGGCCGACCAGATCACCGGTTACGGCATGGTCTACATCACCTTCCTGGCGGCGCCCTGGGTGCTGGCGCGACGGCGGCACATCGCTGTCGATCTGCTGCAGGAATCCCTCGGCCCGCAGACCCGCCCCTTGTTGGGCGCCGTGCTGGGGCTGGTCGGCTTCCTCTATAACGCCGGCTTCACATGGCTGGCGTGGAGCGAATTGGCCCGCATCCTGGCCCGTGATTCGCAGTTCTCCGACGCCATCCTGGTTCCGCAATGGACGATCTACTGGGTGCTGCCGGTCGGCAGCGGCCTGATGGCCCTGGAGTTCGCGCTGAACGGCATCGAGGATCTGCGCGCCTACCTGCGCGGCGTGCCGGCCCCGCGCGTGGCGGCCGAGTGAAGGGGAGGGATCGGTCATGGAATGGTACACCGCGTTTCTGCTGCTTGCCGGCGGCCTTGTCTTGGCGATGGCCAGCAACATCCCCGTCGCTTTCGCCTTCGGTATCATCAATATCGTCGCCGCCTATTTCCTGTTCGGATCGGTGGAGGCGCTGTCCTTCGTCGTCCATGCCTCCTTCTCCAGCGTCGCCAGCATCCATCTGACGGCGATCCCCTTCTTCCTGCTGATGGGGACGATCTTCGTCCGCACCGGGCTGAGCAGCGTCGTGCTGGACGCGGTCGATCGCATCCTGTCCGGCGTGCGGGCATCGGGTTGCTACGTCGCGATCGGCAGCGGGGCGCTTTACGGTGCGCTGATGGGGGCGAGCGTCGCCTCCACCGCGGTGATGGGAGCGACCATGGTCGGCGACCTGCGGCGGCGCGGCTATGACAACACGCTGGCCATGGGACCGATCATCGGATCGGGCACGCTGGCCAACCTGATCCCGCCGAGCCTCGGGGCCGTGCTGATCGGCAGCCTCGCCGGCATTCCCATCGCCGACCTGCTGATTGCCGGAGTCGGTCCGGCCATCGTCGTCATCCTGCTGTTCTGCAGCTACATTGCCATCAAGGCGCGCCGCTTTACTGGCGTGCTGGCGGAGGTGCCGGCGACTCTGCGCGTACGGCTCGGCGGGGTGCTGCTGCTGCTGCCGATGATCGTGCCGGTGTTCTTCGTCACCGGGGTGATCTATCTGGGGGTGGCGACTCCGACCGAGGCGTCGGCGACCGGGGCGTTCGCGACCTTTGTCGTCGCCGCCGCCTATGGCCGGATGAACTGGCGTGTCTTCAACGAAAGCCTGATGGACGCCCTGGAGATCGCGGCGATGATCATGCTGATCGTCGCCGGTTCCAAGGCCTACAGCCAGATCCTGGCGATCACCGGGATCGCACCGGGTTTCGCCGAGTTTCTGGCGGGCGTGACCAGTTCCCCCACCGTCGCGGTGCTGATCGTTCTGCTGATCGCGTTGGTACTGGGCTGTTTCATGGATCAGACTTCCGTCATCTTCGTCACCATTCCCTTGGTGATCAACGCCATCCAGACCCTGGGGGTCGAGCCGGTGTGGTTCGGTGTGCTGTTCTCGATGATCGTTGGCATCGGCGGCATCACGCCACCCTTCGGCCTCAACCTGTTCGCGCTGAAGGCGGTGGCGCCGCCGGACATCAGCATGGGCGAAATCTACCGGATCTGCGGTCCCTACGTCGTCCTGGAACTGCTGGCGGTCGGGGTCGTGCTCGCCTTTCCCGGGATCGTCTCCGTATTGGTCACGGCCATGCGCTGACCGGTACCGCTCAGAGCAGCGTTGGTTCTGATGGGATGGACGCCCCTGTTTCTGGTGAGTGACACCACCTGAAGGGGATCGGCTCTCAACGGATATGGAGATCCGGTACCGTCAACTTGTTAACCACCCAGTTGCCGGGGCGGGCCGTGCGGGGTATGGGACGGCATGACGACGCGCCCCGATCGGCGTGTTGCAGCGAGGTGAGCTGAGCAAGAGATTGCCCGAGCCCCGTTGATAATCAGACGACGCGGACCGAGTTCGGGCGTCCAAGGTCGAGCATGCGGTTGAGGACCGCGACGCCGATGGCCACCTCGGTGGCCTGCGCCGCGTCACAGTGGAAGCGCAGCGCCTCGCCAAGGACACCCTTCCAGCGCGCCATTTGGCTTTCCACGCCCGCCCGCTTGTTGTAGCCGCTGGCCCGCTGCCACGCCATTCGGCCCTGCTGCGCGATTATCTGGATGTGGCGGTCACGCTGGCTGGGCACGGTCTGGGCGGTGTCGCCGAGCACGGCATCGCTGCGCGGTGGTGCCACCACGGCCGCCTCGGGATGGCGCTCGTGCACGGCCGCGTAGACGCCGCTCCGGTCATACGCGCCGTCCCCGGTCAGCGAGGCCACCGGTCTGGCGATCTGATCGAGCAAGGGGCCGACTTGCGAGGCGTCATCGACGCCGCGGTCGGTCAGCGTGGCGGCGACAATCCGGCCGCTGCCCGCGTCCATGCCGATGTGCAAGGCGTGCCAGGAGCGCCGCTTCTTGGTACCATGCTTCTCGATCAGCCATTCGCCCGGCCCACACAGCTTCAGCCCGGTGCTGTCCACCAGCAGGTGGATGGGCGCGCCGCTCGAGCGCGGTGCTGAGGGCAGCGTCACCGTCCGGGCCCGGCGCGCGATGGTGGAGTGATCCTGCACCGGCAGATCAAGCCCGAGCAGGTGCAAGACGGAACCGATCAGCCCCTCGGTCTGGCGCAGCGCCAGACGGAACACTGCCCTCAGCATCAAGGCCGTGGTGATCGCCAAGTCCGAGTAGTGGGGCTGACCACCCGGTGTGGTCCGGGGCGCCGCCTTCCACTGCGCGACCGCCTCGTCGCTCACCCAGACGGTGAGGCTGCCGCGCTGACGCAAGGCCTCGTCATAAGCGGCCCAATTGGTCACGCGCCGCTTCGGCCGTGTGATGTGGTGACGGCGGGCAGCGTTCGCTTTGTAGGGCACGGCCAGGAACCTGAACGGAGGCGGAGCCATGGCCTACGGCATCAGCCCTATCCGTGCAATAGCCCGTTGTGCGCCAAAGTCGCGCGACTTCACACGATGGCATCCCCCATCACGCCTCCTTCACCTCCGTGATAAAGGCGTGAATGCCGGCCTTCAACGCGACGGCCCGCTCTGCCACTCGCTGAGCGGATTGCAGGACCTGGTTCGATCCCGTTGCGGTCGATTCCGAAGCGAATTTCAGCCTGCCGATGTTGAGGGTCACTTCGGCGGTACCTTGCGCGGCCTCGACGGCATTGCGGCCGATTTCAGCGGTGGCCGCTCCCTGTTGCTCGACGGCGGCGGCCACCATGGTCGCCATTTCGTTGAGGCGGTAGATCACCGCCGCAATCGACTGGATGCCCGAAACCGCTCCGCCGATGGTAGTCTGCATCGCGCTGACTTGGCTGCGGATCTCGTCGGTCGCCTGCGAGGTCTGGGTGGCCAACTGCTTGACCTCGGACGCCACTACGGCGAAGCCCTTGCCGGCCTCGCCGGCGCGTGCCGCCTCGATGGTGGCGTTCAGGGCAAGCAGGTTGGTCTGGCTGGCGATGCCCTGGATGAGATCAATCACGTCGTTGATCCGCTGGCCCGACTCGGTCAACGCGCCAACCTGGCCCTGCGCCTGCTCTGCCTGCCGCGCCGCCTCGCTGGCGAAATTGCGCGCCTCGTTCATCTGACGCGAGACTTCCTGCACGGTTGAGGTCAACTCCTCGGTCGCCGCGGCAACCGTCTGCACGTTCGAGGCAGTCTGCCTCGCGGCGCTGCCGACGGCGGCCATCTGTCCCGACGCCTCCTCCGCCGTGGCTGACAGGGAGTGGGCCGTCGTCTCCAGCGCGGCAGAGGCGGCGCTCATGACAGTCAGGGCGTCATTGACCTCGCGGTCGAACAGGCGGATGGTCTCGCTGACCTTGTCGGCCCGGGCCAGTTTGCGCTCGGCCTCCGCTTCCTGTTCGGCCTGGATGCGTTGCCGGTCGAGGGCGTTCTCCTTGAACACCGCCAAGGCGCGGGCGATGTCGCCCACCTCATCCCGGCGGTCGGCGCCGGTAATGTCGACCGAGAGGTCGCCGTCGGCCAAGCGGCGCAGGCAGGCCACCGCCGTGCCGATGGGCTTGACGATCCCCTGGTCTGCGCCTGATCCAGATGTGCGCGCACCTCAGCCTTGCGGTCGGCGACGACCACTTCGATCGTCGCCACGCTCGTCGGGTTGGCGCCCATCTGGTATTCGGCCCGGCTTAGCTCGACCAAGTAGCGGTAGAGCCGGGCACCCTGTGCCGCTTCATGGCCGGCATACTCGACCCGGCGCAATTCGCCGCCAAGCTTCGACAGGCCATAGCTGACCCTCCTCCGAATCAGTGGACACCTCTGCTAAGCTCCAGATGGAGCGGAGAGGTCAAGAATGACGACGACACGGCGCATCTTTACGGACGAGTTCAAGCAAGAGGCGGTGGCGCTGTTGGCCAG
>JBKHVJ010000335.1:0-13956 GCA_046570145.1 Alphaproteobacteria bacterium | reverse complement strand
CGGCTGATCACCCACGACACGTCCACCGGCCATTTCCCTGACATCGCGTGGCTCATCGAGAGTTTTCCCAACGCGAGGCCGGTCCTGCGATCGAACAACCGCAACGTCCAGGGGCGCATGTGCAGGCAAGGAGTCGGAATCGCCGTCCTGCCCCGCGTGGTCGGCAATCAGATCCCGGGTATCCGCAGACTGGACCTGCCGATGCCGCCGCCGGCGCGAGACATCTGGATGGGATATCACAGGGACCTACGGCGTCTTCAGCGTCTTCGTGCGTTCATCTCGACCGTATCGGGCCATCTCGTGAATGCGACCGCATGATGTGCGACCCGAAGACAATTCAAGGTTGCCCGGGAAACGCCAAGATCGCGGCACTCGTCTCGGCCGGTCGCTCCTTGGCGCTTCAGTGCCGGGTTGTCCTGAATTCCATCATCGTCGCATGCTGCGCGTAACGATCAAGGACGCGCCTTGAGGAACGGTGTGCTGATCCCGTTGACACCGAGCATCCTCGTCACCCGCCTCTGCGAGATGGTGAAGGGCAGGTAGCCCGACCCATTCGATGACTGGCTGCGCGAGGCGCAGGCCAGTGTACTGGCACTGCCAGCCCCGACTGCGTTCAGGATTTCCTGGCGCGGATGCGTTGGGACGCCGGCGCTGTTCGCGAAGACCTGCGGGCTTACGCCGTCGAGCATCTGGGCGATCCCAACGCTGTGCTGGTGCTGCACGAAACCGGTTTCCTGAAGAAGGGGGAGCGTTCGGTCGGCGTACAGCGTCAATATTCCGGAATGGCCGGGCGCATCGAGAACTGCCAGATCGGCGTCTTCCTCGGCTATGCCGGTCGACAGGTCTTGCCTTGATCGACTGCGCTTCGTATCGGCCGCAGGGCTGGGCCGGCGACGAGGAACGCCGCCGCACGGCTTGGGTGCCGGAGGAGGTGGCCTTCGCCACAAAGCCCAAGCTGAGTCTCACGGTACTGAAGCGCGCGCTGAACCATCGAATTCGCCTCCGAGATGGCCAAGGGCGAGGTCGGGCTCGACCAGTACGAAAGGCGATCCTGGCGACGGCACATCCTGAACGGTCAGCCACGGCTTGTAGTTGCCGCCACGTCCGGTACCGCGCCCTTCCTTATGGAAGGGGGTGATTCTGTCCTCCTCGAACGCGTAACGGCGGCGAGCCATGGCACCTCCGGGGTGCGGCTACCTCTTTCGATGGTGCGCCGAATCCCCAGACGGTGCAAGGTCATTCAGGATGACGCTTTGTTCTCGAGTATGGCGGTTTATTCTTCAGTATGAGACTTTATTCTCTGTAAACAACGATGGTACTCCGCGTTTTTTCTTTACTCGACAGTGACCGACTTTGCCAAGTTCCGCGGCTGATCGACATCGGTCCCCTTCAGTACCGCCGTGTGATAGGCCAGCAGCTGTACCGGAATGGCATACAGCAGCGGGGCGACCAGCGGGTCGCAGGCCGGGAGTTCGACCGACCAGCGGACCTTGTCCTTCAACTTGTCGATCCCCTTTTTGTCGGCCAGCAGCAGGACCTTGCCCGACCGCGCGCAGACCTCCTGCACGTTCGACACGACCTTCTCGAACAGGGCGTCGGACGGAACCAGCACGATTACCGGGACATTGTCGTCGATCAGTGCGATCGGGCCGTGCTTCAGTTCGCCGGCGGCATAGCCCTCGGCATGGATGTAGCTGATTTCCTTCAGCTTCAGCGCGCCTTCCAGGGCCAGCGGGTACATGGCGCCGCGGCCCAGATACAGCACGTCGCGGGCCTCCGACACTTCCTGCGCCAGCTCCTTCAGCCGCTCGTCATGGGCCAGCACGTCGGCGGCGCGGGCGGGAACTTCGCGGAGCGCGTGGGCGATCTGCTGCATCCGTTCCTGGTCGATGGCGCCGCGGGCGCGGCCGACGGTGACGGCAAGGCACGCAAGCGTGGTGAGCTGGGTGGTGAAGGCCTTGGTGGAGGCGACGCCGATCTCCGGACCCGCCATGGTGTAGAGCACCGCGTCGGATTCGCGCGCGATGGTGCTTTCCGGAGCGTTCACGATCGACAGGATCTTCTGGCCCTGGCGCTTGCAGTAGCGCAGCGCCTCCAGCGTATCCAGGGTCTCGCCCGACTGCGAGATGAACAGCGCGATGCCGCCCGGCGGCAGCGGAGCCTCGCGATAGCGGAACTCCGACGCGATGTCGACCTCGACCGGGATGCGGGCCAGCGTCTCGAACCAGTATTTGGCAACGAAACCGGCGTAATAGGCGGTGCCGCAGGCGACGATGGTCAGCTTGGATGCGCCCGCCAGATCGAAGGGGAAATCCGGCAGGGTGAAATTACCGGTTTCCGGATTGATGTAGGCGTTCAGCGTGTCGCCGATGACCTGGGGCTGCTCGTAGATTTCCTTGAGCATGTAGTGGCGGTAGCCGTCCTTGCCGATCAGCGCGCCGGACACCGCGGTGGTCTTCACCGGCCGCTCCACCACCGCATCCGATGCGTCATGGACGATGGCGGCGGTGCGGCTGACCTCGACCCAGTCGCCGTCTTCCAGATAGCAGATGCGGTTGGTCAGCGGCGCCAGCGCGAAGGCGTCGGAGGCCAGATACATCTCGCCGTCGCCATAGCCGACGGCCAGCGGCGTGCCGTGGCGGGCGCCGATCATCAGCTCATGCTCGCCGGCGAAGATCAGCACCAGGGCGAAGGCGCCGGTGAAGCGCTTGAAGGCGGCGGCCGACGCCTGGACCGGCGTCATGCCCTGCTGGTCCAGGTAATAGGTGACGAGATGGACGATCACCTCGGTGTCGGTGGCGCTTTCGAAGACGTAGCCGTGGCCGGTCAGCTCGTCCTTCAGCTCCTGATAATTCTCGATGATGCCGTTGTGGACGACGGCGACGCGCTTGGTGGCGTGCGGGTGGGCGTTGTTCTCCGTCGGGCCGCCATGGGTGGCCCAGCGGGTGTGGCCGATGCCGACCGTACCGGACAGCGGCTGGTCGCGCAGCTTCATGTCCAGGTTGACCAGCTTGCCCTCTGCGCGGCGGCGCTCGATATGGCCGTTCACCAGGGTGGCGACGCCCGCGCTGTCATAGCCGCGGTATTCGAGCCGGCGCAGGCCTTCCACCAGCCGGGGGGACGCGTCGTGGATGCCGTTGATGCCGATGATGCCGCACATGGACCTGATGCTCCTGAAAAGATGCCGACCGGAGAGAAGACCCGAACCGACCTTACGCCTTTTTCGCTTTCTCGTTTTGCTTCCGTTCGCGGAAACGCTGTGCCCAGCCGGCGTAAGCCTTCTGGCTGCCGCGGGCGACGACCAAGGCGTCGGCCTCCACCGCCATCGTCACCACGCTGCCGGCGCCGACGATCGCGCCGTCGCCGATGACCACCGGGGCGACCAGCGCACTGTTGGAGCCGATGAAGGCTCCGGCGCCGATCTCCGTACGGCTCTTGGAGAAGCCGTCATAGTTGCAGGTGATGGTGCCGGCGCCGATGTTGGCCTTGGCCCCGACGCGGGCGTCGCCAATGTAGGTCAGGTGGTTGGCCTTGGCGCCGGCCTCGATCACCGCGTTCTTCACCTCGACGAAATTGCCGATGTGGACGTCCGGGCCGATCTCCGCACCCGGACGCAGCCGGGCATAGGGGCCGATGACCGCGCCGCTGTCGATGCGCACGCCTTCCAGATGGCAGTAGGGTTTGATCTCCACCCGGTCGCCCACCGTCACGCCGGCGCCGAAGAAGCAGCCGGGACCGACCACCACGTCGCGGCCGAGCCTGGTGTCGACGCTGAGGAAAGTGCTGTCGGGGTCGATCAGCGTGGCGCCGTTGTCCATCGCGGCCTTGCGCAGGCGGCGCTGCAGCAGCTTTTCCACCTCCGCCAGCTCGGCGCGGGAATTGACGCCGACCACCTCGGCCGGGGCGGCCTCCACCACGGCGCAGGCCATTCCGGCGCGGCGTGCGATCTGGACCACGTCGGTCAGGTAATATTCGGACTTGGCGTTGTCGTTGCCGACGCTGCCGATCAGGTCGAACATGCGCGCACCGTCGAACGCCATCAGGCCGGCATTGCACAGGGTGACCGCGCGCTCCTCCTCGCTGGCGTCGAGATACTCGACGATCTTCTCCAGCCCGCCGCGGGCGTTCAGGATCAGGCGTCCATAGGCGCCGGGATCGTCAGGGCGCATGCCCAGCACCACCACCGCCGGGTCGGCCGCCTGCCGGCGCGCCTGCACCAGCGCGCGCAGCGTGTCCGGCGTGACCAGCGGCGTGTCGCCGTACAGGACGATGACGTCGCCGGTGAACCCCTCCAGCAGGCCGAAGGCGGCGCGCACGGCGTCGGCGGTGCCGCGCTGCTCATGCTGGACCGCGGTGGGGTAGGGGGCTACGGCCGCGGCGACGCTGTCCATGCCGGGGCCTACCACCACCACCACATGATCGGGGTCGAGCGCCTTCACCGCGGCCAGCACATGCCCGACCATCGGCCGGCCGGCCACCCGGTGCAGAACCTTGGGCAGATCGGATTTCATGCGCGTGCCCTTGCCGGCGGCGAGGATCACGCAGGCGAGCGGACGATGGGCCATGGCGGTGTTCCTGGTCGAACCTTGTGTGTGGACGGGAAGAGGTGGAGGAAAACCCGATTGCTGAAAGCGCCGTACTTAAGCGGGGAAAGGTTAAGACATCACTGATCCTGCAGGCGACGCATCTTCCGGAGTGCGCACTGCACCATCGGCAATTCCGAGAGTGGTGTGCCACAACACGCGAAGGAAGCCCAAGTCAACTTTTGTTTCAGCCTGCAATGAATGAATGTGTATAGCGGACCTCCAGCTTTCCCTAAGCTGCCAAATCGTCCGTTCCCAGCATCGCGACGGCTCCGTCGGCTCATTGCCGCCGGTCCCGCCCGACGGGTGTCCGGTGATGGCCGCAATCCGGTGAAGGCATGGAAGATGTAATCATACGGAATCCGATGATCATCGGTCGCAAACTTTGCGTGGTTGCTAGAATCACCTTCGCTTCATGAGCGCATGGAGAGCGGGGCTGCCAGTATTGATACGGAAGTAATGGTTCTCGCTCAAGCCGTCAACTCGGCCTTTTGGTTCAAGCTATGCGGTCATCACACCCTGGTATCGGTCATTTCCTGGGTAATCTGGATCGCTGGGCAGTCATAGTCGCCCCGGCGCTTGTCGAGTAGGACCGCTAACCTTTGTCTGGTGGAGTGCGCCGGAACGATCTTCCGGCGCATAGGCATTCCAATCGCGCCCGCGGCTCTCATGCACTGCGCTGTATCGCGAACAGATAGGCGAGCTGGCAGCGGAACAGGCGAGCCCGATAGCCTGCGGGCAACAGGGCGGGCACCACCTCCCAAACGGACGCCGACTGCGGTGCGATGTCTTCGACCACAAACCATCCGCCGATCTTAAGGCGGTCGAGCGCAAACAGCATTGTCGTGACGTTGGCTGCCGGGCTGTGCAGACCATCGTCGATGATCAGGTCGAAAAGGCGATCGCCGATGCTGTTTCCCAATGCCGTAAAGGAGGCGGGATCGGTCTGGTCGACGAAAAAGGTTTCGATTCGTTCCTCCTGGAAGAGGATCCGCCTGTCGATATCTGCGCCGTAGATCCGGGCGTTGGGTAGAAAATCGCGGAATGCCCGCAGCGACGCGCCGGGGCGTCCGGACTGGCCCATGTTCGAAACAACATCCACATTGTTCGTGCCAAGGCCGATTTCGAGGACCGCGGTTGCCGCTTCAGGGTGCCGCAGGATATGGCCGTACATGTGGTGGTAATTGTGGGCGCGTGCCTTGTCGCTGCCGTGCAAATCGAACAATGGCTTGATCTTCTCGGCTGCCGACTCCTCGGCAGCCAGGTTGGTCACATCCTCTGCCTCTGCGTTGAATGATCCGGCGTTGCCGGGCGAAAGCTTGCGCTTCGCCAACTGGGCAAGAAGCGGAAAGATCTGTCCAGCGCCTTGCATCGTCAATCCCGCCACTGCGCGCGCATCTCCCGCTGACGAAGGTGCGTAAAGAGGCAGAAGAGAGTGAATATCGGCCGCCGCCGCCTTCAACGTGTCGTCGCGCTGCCTCAGCCGCGGTTCGATGGACCCTGCCACGTCGATGGCAAGGCCGCTTGTCCGTGCCTGCTCGACAAGTTCTTGCACCTCATGATCCCGGCCAGCCGCCAGCAGGCCCTCGGCATAGGACAGCCAATAAAGCGCCTCTCCCGGATCGGCGGTCAATGCGGCCTTCAAATACGGAAGGCCCAGGTCCGGCTTGCCAAGATGGGTTGCCATGGCGCCGAGGTTGTGATTGGCGGCAGGGTAGTCGGGAGATACCTGAAGGATCGCGCGATAGAGCCGCTCCGCTTCTGGAAAGCGCCTGGCTCGATGGTATGCAGCGGCTTGGACCATGACTTCGTGGATGTTCTTCGGCGTTTCGGACATGGCCCTTCCTCAAGGATTTGACGCAACGCATAACAGAGGCTCACTCCCGATTCCACCTGCCTGCGCCGAGCTGTCGGACGCGCTGCAGAGGCTGCGGACGGTTCGTTCGGTGCCGCAGCCGCCGGTGCCGTGGCGATGCATACGTGGATACTATCCCTTTGAACAGCTGCGGTATCCCTCCGGCTTCCCCCGCCAACCCGGCAAAGCCCCTACAGTATTAGGGTCGATGGGGGAGGGCGCGCAATGCTGCAGGACGATGCCATGACAGCCGGTTCTCCGGCAGTCGCCGTCATGCTCCTGCTGCCGACGCCGGCCGCATCCGGCAGGAAAATCAATCAACCAAGAATCTGCCGGGTGCGGAACGGACGGAGGCGTGTCGTGGCGCCGTCAACTCCGCCCTACGGCGATACCCAACCGGAAGGAAATCCACCATGGCCTCTCGCATGGCTCGGATCGTTCACATGGGAAAACTGGGCGGCTATTCGGCGCTTCTGAATGGCGCGATGCTGGAACTGGAAGGCCGGCTTCTCTGGCCTTCGGGGGAATCGCTGAAGGAGGCGATGCTCCGTGCCGGTATACAGCCGTCGGAGTTGGTCATCGACACCTGCTCGCCCGCTGCAAGCATGCCCGTATCCGCGATCAGCGCGCAGGCTGCGATGTGCTTCCGGTTGGATGCCCTGGCGCTGGCGGCGTGACGCCCGTCAGGTGGACGACCACGCTGCCGAAATCGCTGTCCGTCTCCAGCCGCACCGGCAGGGGCGGATAGCCGGCGGCGACCGGGGCCAACCACAGATCCACCGGCGGCCGGTCCGCCGGGCTGCTCCGCTGCCAGAAGCGGCCCGTCGGGCCCGACTTGCCGTATCCCGCCACCGGCCTGTAGCTGACCCGGCATTGCTGGGCGATTCCGGCGAAGACCGAATAGCGCGACGGATCGACGATCCGCCGTCCGACCTCGGTGAACATCATGTCATAGCGGCGGCGGCCGTCGAACACCGGCAGCGACCGGTCGCAGCGTTCGCTCGCCCCCACCGCGAACAGCAGGTCCAGGACGGCGGACAGCGGGTCCAGCGTGCCGCGCTGCAGAGCGGGCGGCACCGGCTCGCGGTTGTCGGTCTCCGGAGGAGGAGTTACGGAGGCGGAGACGTCGCCCTGCGGCCCGTAGGTCAGGGTGACGGTGCGCGGCTCCCCCCGGAACTGGCTGGATTGCCGGTGGCCGGTCGGCCTTAGGTCATCGCCCTGACGGAGGCCGTCGCTCTGGGATTCCGTCTTCCAGGTGAACAGGCGGCCGATGGTGCCTCCCGTCACCGCCGACACCGCGATCCGGTAGCGGTCGCCGGTCGTCTCGAGCGTCGCATCCACGTCCAGCGCGGTGACGCCGCCGACGAACACGCGGTAGGTCGCCTTCAGCGGCTCCGCCATGGCCGCCGATGCAGCGAGCGGCAGAAGGGGAAACGACAGGCCGGCGGCCAATAGGGCCGTTCCGAGACGGTTGGGGAGGCCGAGAGGGCTGGGATGGGGCACGGTCCGGGGTTCCTGCGGTCGGCGAAATCTTTTTTAAGATGGTGATGAATCTGGTGCTTGACACCCGGCAGGTAAGGCCGTAGAAACCCGCCCACCGCAGCGGCGGGGCCGACGACAGACGGTCGCGACGCTCCCGGGAAAGCCAGCCGGACCGGCTGGATGGAACGGGGCAAAGAGTTTCAGGGTTAGGGCGCGTAGCTCAGCGGGAGAGCATTCGCTTCACATGCGAAGGGTCTCAGGTTCAATCCCTGTCGCGCCCACCATCAAAAAGGCTTCGGACGAGAGTCCGGAGCCTTTTTCATTTGCCGTTCCTTACCCTGTGGCCAAGCCGCTGCAAGCGGTGAGGCGTGGCGGACCCGCGCGAAAACGTGCATTATGCATTGCTTATATAATCGGCGAATCCGCGGTCGATTGACGCAGATCAGCCCCGTTTGCGTTGCAATGCGGTAGATAGGGTCATTCCCTGTCACCCGCTTCGGAAAGCCTCACCTCATGGACGATACCCGCATCGCTCTGCTCTCTGTCGCCCTGCTCGTCGTGGTCCTCGCCATCATCATCGGCTCGGTGATTTTCGTCCCGTCCTTCACCGCCCTGCTCGCCACGCTGCTGGCTTGGGCGAACCTCGCCTATCTGGTCGGCATCACCATCAAGCGCTGATTTTTCCAGGGTCGACGCGGCGGGGAAGGGGATGCCTTCGCCGTCGCTTCGGCAAGAGTCTGTCTTACGGAAAGCTTTTCTGGACAGGAACGGTCCGACGCGTTATCCAGCGCGCGAATTCGACGCGCAAGGATCGCCGCCATGACGTTGACCGCCGCCCAGACCTCCAGCGACCTGCCGATCCTGAGGACGGTCGAGGATCTGCGAGCACAGGTCGCGGCCTGGCGCGGGGAGGGTTTGACCGTCGCCCTGGTTCCGACGATGGGGGCGCTGCATGACGGGCATCTGGGCCTCGTGCGGCGCGGGCGGGAGTTGGCCGACCGGGTGGTCGCCAGCGTCTTCGTCAACCCGACCCAGTTCGCTCCGCACGAGGATTTCGACCGCTACCCGCGCGACGAGGCCGGCGATTCCGCCAAGCTCGCGTCGGCCGGCTGCCATGCGCTCTACGCCCCGTCGGTGCGCGCCATGTATCCGCAAGGCTTCGCCACCGCCATATCGGTGGGTGGCCCGGCGGAGGGGCTGTGCGGCGCCTTCCGGCCGCAGATGTTCGGCGGCGTCGCCCTGGTGGTGACCAAGCTGTTCCTGCAGGCCCTGCCCGACGTCGCGGTGTTCGGCGAGAAGGACTATCAGCAGCTGATGGTGATCCGCCGCTTCACCCGCGATCTCGACATCCCCGTCCGCGTCGAAGGACTGCCGACGGTGCGCGAGACCGATGGGCTCGCCATGTCCTCCCGCAACGCCTATCTCAGTGCCGACGAGCGCGCCCGCGCGCCGGAACTGCACCGGGCGCTGACCGCGGCCTCCGGGGCGCTGGCCCGCGGGGCCGCGGCGGACGGCGTCCTGACCGGGATCCGCAGCCGCATCTCCGAGGCCGGCTTCGGCACCATCGACTATGTCGAACTGCGCGATGCCGAAACGCTGGAGCCGGTGACCGCCGCCATCCGCCCCGCCCGGCTCCTGGCCGCCGCCTGGATGGGCAAGGCCCGGCTGATCGACAATGTGCCGGTGAGTCCTGTTCGCTGAGCCGACGGAATATCGGCGTGGCGGATCGATCGGCATTTGACCGGCCTTCGTTGCCGGCCTAGCATCATCGTCGATGGGACGTGAGACCCCTGTGAGTGGGGCGGAAAGGCGATTGTGCGGCTCGTCCGTCGCAACCGGCATGGGGAAACGGTGTCCCTGATGCCGCTGGTTCTGACCGGCCTACTGCTGCTTCTGGCGGCGCTCGGCGCCGGGGGAGCTGTGGTGGCAAGCAAGAGCCGCGCACCGTCGCCCCAGGCGCAGCCGGGAAGCGATAAGAAATACGCCGCCCTGCCGATGATGACCTTCGGTTTGGGGGGTGGCAGCGCGCGGATGGTCGACGTCAAGGTGCTGCTGGAGATCGATCCGTCGGTGGACGGCAAGGTCGCCGATCCCTACGTGCCCCGCATCTCCGACCGCCTGTCCGACCGCATGCGCCAGATCGACCCGCAGCAATTGACGGGCGCCGATGGAGCCTTGCTGATGAAAAGTACGATCGCCGGCGTGCTCGACCGCGAACTTCGCGGCGTGCGGGTGAAGGAGATCCTGCTGGACCGGATGGTGGTTCGGTAGGAAAGGGCGGGGCAGGCGCCGCGAGGGCGCCCACCCCATTCCGTTCACTCTGCTTCGATCACTCTGCTTCGATCACTCGGCCGCGACGGCGGCGCGGCGCTGGGCGTCGCGCGACTGGCGGCCTTCCTTCAGCTTTTCGGCCAGCAGGAAGGCCAGTTCCAACGACTGGCTGGCGTTCAGGCGCGGGTCGCAGGCGGTGTGGTAGCGGAGCGCCAGATTGTGGTCGGTGATCGCCTGGGCGCCGCCGGTGCACTCGGTCACGTCCTGGCCGGTCAGCTCGAAATGCACGCCGCCGGCATGGGTGCCTTCGGCCTGGTGCACCTCGAAGAAGCCGCGCGCCTCGGCCAGCACGCGCTCGACCGGACGGGTCTTGTAGCCGGTGGTCGACTTCACCGTGTTGCCGTGCATCGGGTCGCAGGACCACACCACCGTGCGGCCTTCGCGCTGGACCTTGCGCAGCAACGGCGGGAACTTTTCCGCCACCTTGTCGGATCCCATGCGCACGATCAGCGTCAGGCGCCCGGCCTCGTTGGTCGGGTTCAGGATGTCGATCAGGCGGATCAGCTCGTCCGGGTCGGTGGTCGGGCCGCACTTCAGGCCGATCGGGTTCTTCACCCCGCGCAGGAACTCGACATGGGCGCCGTCGGGCTGGCGGGTACGGTCGCCGATCCACAGCATATGGGCGGACACGTCGTACCAGTCGCCGGTGGTGCTGTCGACGCGGGTCAGCGCCTGCTCGAACGGCAGCAGCAGCGCCTCGTGGCTGGTGAAGAAATCGGTCTCGCGGATCTGCGGTGTCGTCTCCGCGGTGATGCCGCAGGCGGCCATGAAGGCCAGCGCCTCGTCCAGGCGGTTGGCCAACTCCTGGAAATGCTCGCCGGCCGGCGACTTCTCCACGAAGCTCAGCGTCCACTGATGGACCTTGTGCAGGTCGGCGTAACCGCCCTGGGCGAAGGCGCGCAGCAGGTTCAGCGTCGCGGCGGCCTGGGTGTAGGCCTGCATCATGCGCTCCGGATCGGGAACGCGGGCGTCGCTGGTGAAATCGAATCCGTTGATGATGTCGCCGCGGTAGGACGGCAACTCAACCCCGCCGATGTCTTCCATGTCGGCCGAGCGCGGCTTGGCGAACTGACCGGCCATGCGGCCGACCTTGATGACCGGAATCGAGGCGCCGAAGGTCAGCACCACGGCCATCTGCAGCAGGACGCGGAAGGTGTCGCGGATGTTGTTGGGGTGGAACTCGGCGAAGCTCTCGGCGCAGTCGCCGCCCTGCAGCAGGAAGGCCTGGCCGGCGGCGGCCTCGGCCAGCTTGGCCTTCAGCCGGCGGGCCTCGCCGGCGAAGACAAGCGGCGGATAGGAGGACAGACGCTGTTCGACCGCCTCGACCTTGGACTGGTCGGGATAAGTCGGCAACTGCTTCGCCGGTTTCGTCTTCCAACTGGCGGGTGTCCAACGCTCGACCATGACGCGCCTGCTCTTCCTTGACGATTGCGGAACGGGGGCCGGGCGGGCGGCGAACGACCGGCGGCGAATCCCGTTGGGGGGTACTCTATAGCGCGACTCGCGGTAACTTTTCCACAGTTTCGGCCCACCTCCCGGCAATGCTGTGCCGCGGCACCCCAAGCTCCGCCACCGGGAGTGATTTCAGATGAAAGGAAGTTCGCGTCGGCGCCGCTGGCGGCGGGGGCTTGCGCCCTTTATACATCGGGGCAACCGACCGCCCATCCAACCGATGCCCCCGAACTTTGCCCGAGAGGAGCCTTTTTGGTGAAAGCGACATCCTGGCGGGCAAGTCGCCTGTCCTCCTTGGGGAGGGCCTTGGCGGTCTACCGCGACCCGCGCGTGCTGGCGATCCTGTTCCTGGGCTTCGCCGAGGGGCTGCCGCTGGCGCTGACCGGGGCCACGCTGAATGTCTGGCTGACCGAAGAAGGCGTCAGCAGGACCAACATCGGCCTGTTCGCGCTGGTCACCATGCCCTATGCGCTGAAGTTCCTGTGGGCGCCGCTGATCGACCGCATGAGGCTGCCGGTGGTGACGCGGCAGTTCGGGCGCCGACGAGGCTGGGCGCTGACGGCGCAGGCCGCGCTGATCGCTGCATTGCTGGGGCTGGGCACCACAGATCCGGGACAGGATCTGTGGTGGACCGCGCTGTGCGCGGTGCTGGTCGCCTTCTGCTCCGCCAGCCAGGACATCGTCGTCGATGCCTACCGCGTCGAGGTTCTGGAGGAGCATCGGCAGGCCGCCGGCGCCGCGGTGCTGGTGCTGGGCTATCGCTTCGGCCTGATGGCGGCGGGGGCGGGGGCCCTCTACATCGCGGAGTTCTACGGCTGGCGCACGGCCTACGAGGCGATGGCGGCGCTGGTTCTGGTGGGGATGGCGACCATCCTGCTGTGCCGCGAACCGAAGGAGCCACCGCCCAGCGCCCGCGAAAAGCTGATCGCGGAGTGGCTGGCGCGCCGGCCCCATCTGTCGGGCCGCAGCGCGGTGACGCTCGCCTGGCTCTATGGCGCGGTGGTGGCGCCCTTCCTGCAGTTCATGGAGCGGCGGGCCTGGGTGCTGATCCTGGCCTTCATCGCCAGCTACAAGCTGGGGGAGGTGCTGGCCGGTCAGATGTCGTCGACCTTCTACATCAGCCTGGGCTTCACGAAGTCGGAGATCGCCACGGTCAGCAAGCTGTTCGGCCTGTGGGCGACCATCGCCGGCGGGCTGGTCGGCGGGCTTCTGGTCGGCAAGGTCGGGGTGCTGCGCGGCCTGATGATCGGCGGCATCCTGCAGATGGTGTCGAACCTGGGCTATGTCGCGCTGGCCTGGACCGGCCACGACGTCTCCATCCTGGCGATGACGGTAGCGATCGACAATGTCTGCGGCGGCATCGCCACCGCGGCCTTCGTCGCCTACCTGTCGGGGCTGTGCAACGCCGCCTACACCGCGACGCAGTATGCGCTGCTGTCGAGCCTCTATAAGCTGGGCGGCGACCTGTTCGGCGCCTCGTCCGGCTGGCTGGCGGAGCGGATGGACTGGATCAGTTTCTTCCTGCTGTCGATGGCCGGCGCCCTGCCGGCACTCTGCCTGCTGGTCTGGCTGATGGGGCTCCACCGCCGGGAACAGGAGACCGCCGTCCCCGCGCAGTGACGGGGACGGCTTCGCCGGAGTGGCCGGTGGAAAACTCCCTCAGCCCCCGGTGGTGGTCTTGGTCTTGCCGGCGCCCGGCCCGGCGCCCAGGTCGGCACCGGTGGTCGGATCGGCGTCGGGCTTGGACATGGTGCGGGCGGCCACCGCGTTGACCGCGGCCATTTCCGATGCGGCCAGCTTCACCGTCGGATTTCCGTCGCCGCCGTTGACCGGGCCGTCGCCCATCTTGACGTCCACGAACTCCCACTGGGCGCCCTGGTTCCAGGGGCCGCGCATGTCGCCTTCGCCCTGGCTCATATTGTAGTACTTGTCGGTGTATTCCGGCTTGCCCGGCAGCTTGCCCGGCGGGAAGTTGTTGTCGATGGCGTACAGCGCCTTCTCGAAGCTTTTCTGGTGCGCGATCTCGCGGGTCATCAGGAAGCCCAGCGCATCCTTCACGCCCGGATCGTTGGTGACGTTGATCAGGCGCTCGTAGATGATCTTGGCGCGCGATTCCGCCGCGATGTTGGAGCGCAGATCGGCCGTCGGGTCGCCGATGCTGTCGATGTAGCCGCCGGTCCACAGCTGCCCGGCGGAATTCACCAGGGCCGGGCCGCCGCCATACAGAAGCGACAGGGTGTGGCTGCCGTTGCC
>JBKHVJ010000334.1:0-33598 GCA_046570145.1 Alphaproteobacteria bacterium | reverse complement strand
CGGCCATGTCGGCGACGGCAACATCCACTTCAACCTCAGCCAGCCCGAGGGCGCCGACACCAAGGCCTATCTCGACCGCTGGGACGAGATCTGCCACGTCGTGAACGAGGTGATCTTCAAGCTCGACGGCTCCATCTCCGCCGAGCATGGCGTCGGCCGCTTCAAGAAGGACGAGATGCCGGTCATCAAGGGGCCGGTGGAGTTCGACATGTTGCGCGCCATCAAGGCGACGCTCGATCCCAACGGCCTGCTGAACCCCGGCAAGATGCTGCCGTAAGGGCTTAGCGCGATATAATGTTGCGGGGGACAGGCTTGCGGCGAAAGACGTATGGCCGCGCTTGTCCCCGGCGCGACACAAGGCTATGGTGCGGCCTCCGATTGTTCTGCGCCTGTCGTACCGCGAGAGAGAGTTTTTCCGATGTCCAAGCCGCGCACTCTGTTCGACAAGATTTGGGACAGCCACGTCGTGCATCGCCAGGACGACGGCACCTGCATCCTCTATATCGACCGCCATCTGGTCCATGAAGTGACCAGCCCGCAGGCGTTCGAAGGACTGCGCGTCGCCGGCCGCAAGGTGCGGCGTCCGGAAGCCACTCTCGCCGTCCCCGACCACAACGTCCCCACCACCGACCGCTCCAAGGGCATCGCCGAGGAGGAGAGCCGGATCCAGGTGGAGACGCTGGACAAGAACGCCCGCGACTTCGGCGTCCGCTACTTCCCGATGGATGACGTCCGCCAGGGCATCGTGCACATCGTCGGCCCGGAACAGGGCTTCACCCTGCCCGGCGCCACCATCGTCTGCGGCGACAGCCACACCGCACGCATGGTGCGTTCGGCGCCTTGGCCTTCGGCATCGGCACGTCGGAGGTGGAGCATGTGCTGGCCACCCAGACCCTGCTGCAGAAGCCGGCCAAGAACATGCTGATCCGCGTGGACGGCACGGTGAATCCGGGCGTCACCGCCAAGGACATCGTGCTGGCCATCATCGGCCGGATCGGCACCGCCGGCGGCACCGGCTACGTCATCGAATTCGCGGGCGACGCCATCCGCGACCTGTCGATGGAAGGCCGCATGACCGTCTGCAACATGGCGATCGAAGGCGGTGCCCGCGCCGGCCTGATCGCCCCGGACGAGAAGACCTTCGAGTACGTCAAGGGCCGCGCCCTGGCCCCGAAGGCCGGCGCCTGGGAGCAGGCGGTCCAGTACTGGAAGACGCTGCCGTCGGACGAGGGCGCGGTCTATGACGCCACCGTCGTTCTGAACGCCGCCGACATCGTCCCGCAGGTGACCTGGGGCACCAGCCCGGAAGACGTGTTGCCGATCACCGCGACCGTGCCGAACCCGACCGAGATCGCCGATGCCGGCAAGCGCGCCGCCGTCGAGCGCTCGCTCGCCTACATGGGCCTGACCCCCGGCCAGCCGCTGACCGAGGTGAAGGTCGACACCGTCTTCATCGGCTCCTGCACCAACGGCCGCATCGAAGACCTGCGCGCGGCCGCCGAGGTCGCCAAGGGCCGCAAGGTC
Organism: Alphaproteobacteria bacterium; assembly: GCA_046570145.1. Lineage (GTDB taxonomy): Bacteria > Pseudomonadota > Alphaproteobacteria > Azospirillales > Azospirillaceae > Azospirillum. Next base: position 32,074 of record JBKHVJ010000334.1, on the reverse strand, counting down.
GCCGAGGGCGTCCGCGCCCTGGTCGTCCCTGGATCGGGCCTGGTCAAGGAGCAGGCCGAGGAGGAGGGTCTGGACAAGATCTTCACCGAGGCCGGCTTCGAGTGGCGCGAGCCGGGCTGCTCCGTGTGCCTGGCGATGAACGCCGACCGCTTGGCTCCGGGCGAGCGCAGCGCGTCCACTTCCAACCGCAACTTCGAAGGCCGTCAGGGCCGCGGCGGCCGCACCCATCTCGTCAGCCCGGCGATGGCCGTGGCGGCGGCGGTGACGGGGCATCTGGCCGACGTCCGGGCGCTGTAAGTTCAAGCGGCCCGAGTAAGTTAGCCCCCACCTCGACCCTCCCCCGCTGGGCGGGGAGGTTAGGTGGGGGCATCGCCAGCCGTTACCTCCGCCCTAATCCCCCCTCCCCCGCGCCTGCCCCATCAGCCCCTGCGGCCGATAAATCAAGAACAGCGTCAGCAGCCCGAATGCCACGATGTCCTTGTAGGCGATGGTGAAATAGGCCGACCAGAAGGTCTCGACCAGCCCCAGCAGGGCACCGCCGAGCATCGCCCCCGGCACCGAGCCGATGCCGCCGACCACCGCCGCGGCCAGCGCCTTGAAGCCGATCAGGTAGCCGGTGAAGAAGTTCACCCCGCCGTAATAGAGCGCGATCACCGCCCCGGCCGCCGCAGCCAGACCGCCGCCGATGGCGAAGGTCGCCGCCACCGTGCGGTTGACGTCCACCCCGACCAGTTCCGCCGCCGCGATGTCGTCCGCGCAGGCACGATGCGCCCGGCCGAAGGCGGTGCGCTGCATGATCCCCCACAACAAGGCATAAAGCCCGCCGGTCAGCGCCAGGATCGCCAGCTGCGCCGTCAGCGCGGTTACGGTGAAGGCACCGTCGCTCAACAGGTCCAGACGGCCGGTCAGCACCGGCGCCGGCCACCAGTCGCGGGCGCCATGCAGCAGCCGCACCCCCTCCTGATAGGCGATGGACAGCCCGACGGCGACGATCAGCGGCATGTGGCTGCGCACCCCGCGCAGACGGCGGAACACGAGCCGGTCCATCGTCCAGCCCTGCACCGCGGTGAAGCCCATCGCCAGCACCAGCACACCCAGCAGTGCCGGCGGCCATGTCGCCCAGCCGGCCATGCCCAGCCCAGCCGCCGCCATCGCCGTCAGCATGGCGCCGACCATTGTCAGCTCCCCCATCGCCAGATTGATCTGGCCGAGGATGGCGTAGACCAGCGTGTAACCCAGGGCGAGCAACCCGTAGACACAGGCGACTGTGGCGGCGTTGACGATCTGCTGGACCAGGAACAGGACGGGTGTCCAGCGCGTCGGCGGCTCCCGCTGGGTCTCCGCCGCAGCGCCGACGGAATCCCTCGGCGGCTTGATGCGCAGCCATTGCTGCAGCATGGCGAATCGCATCTCCGTCAGCCAGCCGGTGCGGTCGGTCCCCACCGAAACGAGCGTCCGCCGCCCTTCCTCCATCCCGGTTCCAGCGAAGCGGCAGGCGATCCAGTGGCGCCGGTCGCCGCTGCGGTAGTCAATGCGCAGAACCCGCCTGTCCTCGGCGTAAGAGCGGGTGGACAGGTCGGTGACGGGGCTGGGTTCGAAGGCCGGGATCAGCTTCCGGCACAGCATATCCTGGTCGGCATCGACGCCGCACCCGGTGAGCAGCAGCAGGACGAGGCACAACAGCGGCAGGATGCGGAGCACGGAACCGCCCGGTCAGGTGGGACGGTTCAGCCTAACGACAATTCCGGAGGGTGGGAAGCGCCGGCAAATTGCCCCCACCCGCCCCGCTCATTCACTCCACCATGTAATCCCGCACCAAAAGCTCCGCGATCTGCACGGCGTTCAGCGCCGCGCCCTTGCGCAGGTTGTCGGCGACGCACCAGAAGGACAGGCCGTTCTCCACCGTGAAGTCGTCGCGGATGCGGCTGACGAAGACCGGGTTGTCGCCGGCCACTTCGACCGGGGTGACATAGCCGTCGCCGGTCTGCTGGTCGACCACCGACACACCGGGGGCGGCGCGCAGGATGACGCGGGCCTCCTCGGCGCTGATCGGCTCCTCCGTCTCGATGTTGATCGCCTCGGCATGGCCGATGAAGGTCGGCACGCGGACGCAGGTGGCGGCGACCTTGATCTTCGAATCGAGGATCTTCTTGGTCTCCACCATCATCTTCCACTCTTCCTTGGTGGAGCCGTCCTCCATGAAGGTGTCGATGTGGGGGATGACGTTGAAGGCGATCTGCTTGGGGAAGACGCTCTTGGCGATGGGGTCGTTGACGAAGATGGCGCGGGTCTGGGTAAACAGTTCGTCCATCGCCTCCTTGCCGGCACCCGACACCGACTGGTAGGTCGACACCACGACGCGGCGGATTTTATAGCGGTCATGCAACGGCTTCAGCGCCACCACCATCTGGATGGTGGAGCAGTTGGGATTGGCGATGATGCCGCGCTTGCGATAACCGGCCAGCGCCTCCGGATTGACCTCCGGCACCACCAGCGGCACGTCGGGGTCCATGCGGAAGTGGGAGGTGTTGTCGATCACGACGGCACCGGCGGCGGCGGCGCGCGGCACATGGACCGCCGACACCTTGGCGCCGGGCGACGACAGCACGATGTCCACGCCATGGAAGTCGAACTTGTTGAGATCCTGGACCTTGAGGATGTCGTCCTCGCCATAGGACACCTCCTGGCCGATCGACTTTTCGGAGGCCAGGGCGATGACCTTGTCGGCCGGGAACTTCCGTTCGGCCAGCGTTTGCAGGATCTCGCGCCCGACATTGCCGGTGGCGCCGATGACCGCGACGGTATAGCCCATGACGGTGGTTTCCTTCTGCCGAATATCCGCGAGTACAAGAATGGTGCCGGAAGGCGTTAGGAGCTAGGCGCTTTCCCCGCGAATTGCAACCCGTGCCCTCATGAAACCTGCCCTCCGGCCGGGTTGACATGCCATGGAAGGCGGCAGGAAGATTCCATCCCTCAACAGTGCCCGCCCTCATCAGCGCCCGAATGGGCCTCCAGGGAGACTCCACGGATGACCAGCTTCAAGCGCGGCCTTATTGCGCAGACGGTTCTTGGCGCCGCCGCTCTCGCCATCGCCGGTTTCGCCGCCCCCGCCATCGCCGACACGCCGAAGGACGCGCTGGTGATGGCCTGGCAGTTCGACGATATCGTCAGCCTCGACCCGGCAGAGATCTTCGAGCTGTCGGGGGCCGAATACAGCGCACAGGTCTATGACCGGCTGGTCCATTTCGACGTCAACGACGTCAGCAAGATCGAGGGCGAAGCCGCCGAAAGCTGGACCGTGTCGCCCGACGGCAAGACCTTCACCTTCAAGATCCGCGACGGCATCGCCTTCCATTCCGGCAACCCGCTGACGGCGAACGACGTGGCATGGTCTTTCGCCCGCGCAGTGAAGATGAACAAGGGTCCTGCCTTCATCCTGACCCAGTTCGGCCTGACCCCGGACAATGTCGAGCAGATGGTCCGCGCCACCGATCCCCGCACGCTGGTCTTCACCACCGACAAGACCTATGCGCCGACCTTCGTGCTCTACTGCCTGACCGCCGACGTGGGCTCCATCGTCGATTCCAAGCTGGTGAAGGGCAAGGAGAAGGACGGGGATTTCGGCGCCGGCTGGCTGAAGACCAACTCCGCCGGCTCCGGTCCCTTCATGCTGAAGCAGTGGAAGGCGAGCGAGTTGCTGACCTTCGACGCCAACCCGAAATACTGGCGCGGTGCGCCGAAGCTGAAGCGCGTGCTGATCCGTCACATCCCGGAACCGGCGACCCAGCGCCTGCTGCTGGAGAAGGGCGACGTCGATGTCGCGCGCAACCTGAAGCCTGAGCAGTTCGAACCGCTGAAGTCCAGCGACGCCATCCGGCTGGTCCAGGCGCCGAAGGGAACGCTGTGGTATCTCAGCCTGAACCAGAAGAACGCCACCCTGGCCAAGCCGGAGGTGCGCGAGGCGTTCAAGTATCTCGTCGATTACGACGGCATGGCCGGCACGATCATGAACGGCATCGGCGCCGTCCATCAGGCCTTCCTGCCCAAGGGCTTCCTGGGCGCGGTCAACGACAACCCCTACAAGTACGATCCGGCCAAGGCGAAGGAGCTGCTGGCGAAGGCCGGCTATCCCGACGGCTTCACCGTCAGCATGGACGTGCGCAACACCAACCCGACCCAGGACATGGCCCAGGCGATCCAGGCCAGCGCCGCCAAGGCCGGCGTGAAGATCGAGATCATCCCCGGCGACGGCAAGCAGGTGCTGACCAAGTACCGCGCCCGCAACCATGAACTGATGATCCAGCAGTGGGGCGCGGACTATCAGGACCCGAATTCCAACGCCGACACTTTCGCCTCCAACCCGGACAACGGCGACAACGCCAAGTCCAAGCCGCTGGCCTGGCGCAACGCCTGGGACATCCCGGAGTTGACCAGGAAGACCGCCGCCGCGGTCGAGGAACGCGACAGCGCGAAGCGCGCCCGGATGTACGAAGAGCTTCAGCGCTCGGTCCTGGCCGACTCGCCCTTCGTCATCATGTTCCAGCAGACGGAGATGGTGGCGGAGCGCAAGAGCGTCTCCGGCCTCGTCTGGGGTCCCAGCTTCGACACCAACTATTATTGGAAGGCCGAGAAGAAGTAAGGATGCGGGGGGCGCTCGCCGCGCCCCCTCTTCCCGCTCACCCCCAGGCCCGCGCATCCTCCACGACCACGGCGAGGCTGTCGGACAGGCCGGTCAGAACGCCGCGCTGGATGTCGGCTGCCGGCACCACGCCGCCCTTGCCGTCCGGCAGGTCGCGGGTGGCGGTGGCGGATGCCACGACCGTCACCCGCCAGCCGTGATCCACCGCCGCCCGCACGGTGCTGCTGACGCAGTTGTGGGTCATGAAACCGGCGACGATCATCTCGCTGCGCCCGCTGTCGCGCGCCACCGCCTGCAGGTCGGTCCCGGCGAAGGCGTTGGCGAGCTTCTTGACGATCACCGGCTCGCCCTCGTGCGGGGCGACCGCCGGGACGATTTCCGCCATCGGCCCGGTCGGGTCGAAGACCGGGGCGCCCGCCGCGGTGTGGTGGACGATGTGGATCACCGGCACGTCGTTGGCGCGGGCAAGCTCAAGAAGTTCCGCGGCCCGCTCCACCGCCGCATCGACGCCCGACAGGCGCAGGGCGCCGTCGGTGTATTCGCGCTGCAGGTCGATCAGCACCAGCACCGCCTTGTCCAGCGCGGCGGGCGTGGCCGGAGCGCCGACGATCTGGCGCAGGGTCTTGGCAGTTTCGGTCGTCATCGGTGGGTGCTCCGCTTTCGCTAACGGTTGATGACGGCGATGCTGCCCCGTTCACCGATGCGCAGCCATCCGCTATCCTTGCACGATGACTGTTCAGAAATTCACAGGTCCGCTCGATTGGGACGATCTTCGCGTCTTCCTGGAACTGGCGCGGGCCGGCAGCCTGTCGGCGGCGGCGCGCGGCCTGCGGCTGAGCCACGCCACGGTCGGACGCCGGCTGGCTGCGCTGGAGGCAACGCTCGGCCGCAGCCTGATGGAGCGTCGGCCCGAGGGTTATGTCCTGACCGAAGAAGGCGAGAGCGTCCGCGCCCTGGCCGAAGCGATGGACGAGCGGGCGCAGGCGATCCGCCGCCGCGAGGGCGACGACGCCGGGCTGACCGGCACGGTCAGGCTGACGATGACCCAGGCGTTGGCCGACATCTTCCTGATCCCGCGCCTGAGGTCCTTGCGGGCGGCCAATCCGGCCTTGGACCTGGAGATCATCGTCGACAACCGCACCCTCAGCCTTGCCCGGCGGGAGGCCGATCTGGCGATCCGGCTGGCCCGGCCGCAGCGCGGCGATCTGGTCGGGCGGCGGCTGGCGACGCTGGGCTATGGGCTGTACGCAGCACCGGATGCGCCCGACACGCTGATCGCCTACGACGAGTCGATGGCGGATCTGCCGGAAGCGCTGTGGTTGGACCGCCACGGCGGCGGCCGGCGCGTCGCCTTCCGCTCCAACAGCGTGCAGGGTCAGCTCGCCGCGGCGGCCGCCGGCTTCGGAACCGCCTTCCTGCCCTGCATGCTGGCGGACGGTGTGCCGGGACTGGAACGCCGCCCGCTTTTCGGCCCGCCGCCCTGCCCACCATTAACCCGCGAGGCCTGGCTGCTGGTCCACCGCGACCGCCGCGAGGTGCCGCGGGTGCGGGCGGTGATCGAGCATCTGGTGGCGGTCTTCGCCGCCGAGCGGGAGCGGCTGGAGGGCCGCACCGGCCATGGAAGACAGCCGCCGGGGCACGGATGACGTCCTGTCGGCGGACAGACGGGCGTCACTCGGCGATGGACAGCATCTCCACGACGGCATTCCGCAGATCGTTGGCCGCGACCGGCTTGTGAAGCAGCGCGTGCCCGCCCGCCCGCACCTCGACCAGGCGTTCAGGGGCTGTGTCCCCGGTGATGACGGTTGCAGGCACCGGCATATTCAGGCGTTCGCACACCGCCCTGATCGCGTCCAGGCCCGTTTCACCTCCCCGCAGCCTGTAGTCGGCGAGGATGGCAGCCGGCCATTCACCGCTCTCGACATGCAGGACGGCATCCTCGATGGAGCCGGCGGTCAGCACCCGGTAGCCCCAGCCCTCCAGCATCGCCTGCAGCCCTTGGCGCACCAGAGGTTCGTCATCGATCACCAGGATCAGACCACGACCGCCATCCATGGCCGCCATGCTTTTCAGCCCGTCGGAACCGGACGAGCGCAGGGTCACGGCCGGCACCTCGACGCGGAAGGCGGAGCCGCGCCCCGGCAAGGATCGGAGTTCGATTCGATGACCGAGCAGGCGTGCGAGGCGACGTACCACCGCCAACCCCAGCCCCAGGCCTTTGTTGCGGTCGCGCTCCGGATTGCCGACCTGGAAGAACTCCTCGAAGATCTCCTCATGCTTGTCGGGCTGGATGCCGATGCCGGTATCGACCACGTCGATATGCAGGTTGCCGCCCTGCCTGCGGCATCCGATCAGCACACCGCCCCGTTCGGTGTAACGCAATGCATTCTCGATGAGGTTGCGCAGGATGCGCTCCAGCAATGCCGGGTCGCTGCGGATCGTCGCGCCATTGCCGACGACCCGCAGGCGCAGTCCCTTGGCCGCGGCCTGGGCATGATATTCGGCACCGAGCCGATCCAGCAGTGGCCCGATCTGCATATCCACCGGCGTCGGAACGATCAGTCCGGCATCGAGCTTGGACACGTCGAGCAGGCTGTCGAGCAGCATCCGCAAGCCGCCCATCGCCTCGCCCAACGACTTCAGCAGGCGGGAGGCCGGATGTCCGTCCAGCCGTTCCTCCAGAGCGCTCTGGAACAGCATCATCGCCTGAACCGGCTGGCGCAGATCATGGCTGGCGGCGGCGAGGAACTTGGACTTGCCGACATTGGCACGGTCTGCTTCGGCTTTCGACGCTCGCAGGGCATCCTCGGCCGATTTGCGTTCGGTGATGTCGCGTACGGTTCCGCTGAAGTAACGCCGCTTGCCGGAGGTCCATTCGGCGGTGGCCAGTTCGATGGGGAACGTCGTTCCGTCCTTGCGCCGTCCCATCAGGTCCCGGCCGGCACCGTTGCCCCGCCGCTCGCCCGTGCGCAGACAGTTCATGATGTGGATGTCGTTCGCGGAGGAGCACGGTTCGGGCATCAGGATTCGGACGCTGCGCCCGATAGCCTCTTCCGCCCGGCAATCGAAGATACGCTCCGCCGCCGGATTGAACGACCGGATGATGCCGACGTCGTCGATGACCACCATGGCATCCGCCGCCGTCTCCACCATGGCGCGATACCGGGCCTCGCTTTCCGCCAGATCCGCCTCGCGCTGCCGGATCAGGCCCGCAGCAGTCCGGATCGCTTTGCCGACCGCGTCGATCTCCAGAACGCCTCCGGTGTCGACGGAGGGCAGGTGCCCGGCCCCCAGCGCATCCGCGGCCTCGGCCAGTTGCGTGACCGGGCGGAGCAGGCGGCGTCCGAGCCAGACGGCGGCGGCGATGCCGATCAGGACGAATGCGAGCCCACCGCCCGTGAACAGCAGGAGCGTCTCACGCGCAGGCGCCGCCATGAGGGATTGGGGAACGCTGGTGGCGACCACCCAGCCGGCCGCGTGGGAGCGGCTGTAGGCCTGGAAGGCGGATACCCCCTCCAGATTGATCGCGCGATGGATGCCCTCCGGCGCGTCGCGCATCCCGGCCCACAGTTCCTGCGGCAGCGACTTGCCGACGAACTGTTCGGTCTGGTGCGAGCGGGCGATGACGGTTCCGTCCTCGTCGATCACCCCCGCCCGCCAGCCGGGCGGAAGGCGCTCCGGTGAGACGATTGTCTGGAGCCGTTCCTGGGTGATGGTCAGGCTCAGCAGAAAGCGGGCATCGCCCTCGCGGATCACCGGCACCACGACCATCAGAAGCGGTGTGCGCGTCACGCCCCCCATGATCAGGCCGGATACCTGCGAACTTCCCGTCTCGATCGCCTTCTTGTCAGCCGCGAAACCGGTGTTCACGGGCAAGGGTGTTCCCCAGGGGACGCGACTGTTGACGAGTTGCTGATTCGTCAGGTCGCGCAGGACCAGGTTGGTGCCGAGACGGTCCCTCACCTCGACCGCGCGCCGGTGGAAGGTGGCGAAGTCGCCTTCCACCAGACTTTCGGAGGTGGCGAGGACTTCGGCGGCGGCGATCAGTCGCGCCACTTCCCGGTCCACGTCCTCGGCCAGCAGACGCGCCCTGTCCCGCACAAGCCGCTCGGTTTCCATGGCCTGGGCGTTCACGCTTCGGACAAGCAGGAATCCCGAGAAAAGGACGAGCGGCACGGCAACGGCCGTAACCAGCAGGATGAGCCAAGTCCGCAACCGGTGCGACCGCATTGGCGGCTGTGGATGGAGCCCACTTGACCGAGGCTGCATCATCCAAATTGGACCCGAGGTCGAACAGCCGGCGGAATCGAAAGGTCGATCCGAGTGTTGAGGAACGACATTCTCCCAGAACCACCTTCCGCATCCGCCTGTTGATGCCGGCGCCCCTGGCAAAGCATATTTATTCGGAGCACCGAATTTTTTAGGAGCACAATAGCAGTTTCTCGCTTGTTTCCAGCAAAGACGCCAAATGACCGCGCCTCAAGATCGGGTCGCCTTCAGAAGATTTTCATACAACAATCGTTGTTGGCTTGGAACAATTTTGAACAGACCCGGCAGTCTCTTTCATCAGTACGACTAGGCGGTCTTTGCTATGACTTTAGTAGCGAGCCGCCATGAAATAGAGTCCATCGGGTGGACAGGTCGGACCCGCCTTGGCACGGTCGCGGGCCTCCAGCGCGCGGCGGACATCGTCCACGCTCCACTTACCTGCCCCCACGAGTTCCAACGTGCCGACCATGTTGCGGACCTGATGGTGCAGGAAGGAGCGCGCGGCGGCATGGACGCGGATTTCGTCTCCCTGGCGCTCCACATCCAGCCGGTCGAGCGTCTTAACCGGCGACTTCGCCTGACACAGCGCGGCGCGGAAGCTGGTGAAGTCATGCTGGCCGACGAGAACCTGCGCTGCGGCATGCATCGCCTCCGCATCCAGCGGGCGGGTGACGTGCCACGCCCGGCCGGCGTCGAGGGCCAGCGGCGCCCGGCGGTTGACGATGCGGTAGACATAGGCGCGGCCGGTCGAGGTCAGGCGGGCGTGGAAGCCCTCGGTCACCGCCTCCACCTCCAGCACCGCGATGGGCGCCGGCTTCAGGTGGAAGTTCAGGGCGTCGCGCAGCTTCAGTCCGGTGAATGGCTTTTCCAGGTCGAAATGGCAGACCTGCCCCAGCGCATGCACCCCGGCGTCGGTGCGGCCGGAGCCATGGACGCGCACGACCTCGCCCGACAGGCGCTGCACCGCCTCCTCCAGGCTCTGCTGGACGGAGGGGCCATTGTCCTGGCGCTGCCAGCCGACGAAGGGACGGCCGTCATACTCGACGGTCAGTTTCCAGCGCTGCACGGCGGTCAGTCCGCGACGGATTCGGCAGATATCGGGGCGGAGACCGGCTGCCCGACGGCGAGCGCGAAGCCGCGCAGAAAGGCCGCCCCGTCGACCGGCGCCTTGCCCGGCCGCTGCACCTTGGCCAGTCGCACCGCGCCATCGGCGCAGGCGACCGTCAGCCGGTCGTCCAGAAGCGTGCCGGGCGTGCCGGTGCCGGGCGCGGGTTCCGCGGCCAGAACCTTGATGCGTTCCCCGTTGGCGGCATCGAACCAGCAGCCGGGCCAGGGGGTCAGCGCGCGGACCTGCCGCTCGACATAAGCGGCGGACCGGGTCCAGTCCAGCCGGCCATCCTCGCGCGTCAGCTTGGCGGCGTAGGTGACGCCGTCTTCCGGCTGCGGCACGGCGGCCAGCGTGCCGGCGGCCAGCCCATCCAGAGCCGGAGCGATCATGCGGGCGCCCAGCGCCGCCAACTCGTCATGCAGGCTGCTGGCGGTGGTGGCGGGGGTGATCGCCACCGCCTCTTTCGACAGCATGGCGCCGGTGTCGAGCCCGATGTCCATCTGCATGATGGTGATCCCGGTCTCGGCATCGCCGGCCAGGATGGAACGCTGGATCGGCGCCGCGCCGCGCCAGCGCGGCAGCAGAGAGCCATGCACGTTGACGCAACCCAGCCGCGGCGCATCAAGGATCGGCTGCGGCAGGATCAAGCCATAGGCGGCGACCACCGCGGCATCGGCCTTCAACTCGGCGAATTCCGCCTGTGCCTCGGCGTTGCGCAGGCTCTTGGGCGTGCGCACGGGGATGCCGTGCTCCTCGGCGAAGCGGTGGACGGGCGATTTCTGCACCTGCTGGCCGCGGCCGGCCGGGCGCGGCGGCTGGCTGTAGGCGCAGACGACCTGATGCCCCGCCTCGATCAGCGCGGCAAGGCTGGGCACGGCGAAATCCGGCGTGCCCATGAAGACGAGACGGAGCGAGGTCATCTTTGTCTATCGAGGCGGATCAGGCCGTCGCCTTCTGCAGCTTCTGGACCTTCTTCAGCAGGATGTTCCGCTTCAGCATCGACAGGTAATCGACGAACAGAACGCCGTTCAGATGGTCGATCTCATGCTGGATGCAGGTGGCGAGCATCCCGTCGGCCTCGATCTCCTGCTGCTGGTTCTTTTCGTCCAGATAGCGGACGCGGATGCGCTGGGGACGGGTGACCTCGGCATACTGCTCCGGCACCGACAGGCAACCCTCCTCGCACACCGCCTTTTCGTCCGACGACCAGACGATTTCAGGGTTGGCGAGGCGGATCGGGTTTGCCGGCTCGCCCTTCTCGTGGACGTCGACGACGATGACGCGGTCGAGCACGCCGACCTGCGGGGCGGCCAGACCGATGCCGTTGGCGTCGTACATGGTCTCCACCATGTCGTCCATCAGCTTGACGACGCGCGCATCCACTTCGGCGACGGGTTGCGCCTTGCGCTTCAGGATCGGATGCGGGGCGACGAGGATCGGAAGACGGGCCATGGGTGCTCGATGCTGATAGGGGGAGTTCAAACGGACAAAGTAGGCGGACCGGGTGTTCTGGTCAAGGAATCGGACCTATGCGAACGGTGCGGAACCGTCCCCCGTGCAGGGTTGCGCCGGAGGCCGGTTGGGCGTAGTCGATGCCGATCATGCGTGACGCGACCACCGCCCCCACCCCACCCCCGCGCTGGACCCAGGACGCCGCCTTGGCCCTGGTGTTCCTGACCCGCCTGCCCTTGCCTCCCATCGGCCCGCTCAATGGGCCGCTGGCCGAAGGCGCATCGGCACGGGCGATGGGGTGGTTTCCGCTGGTGGGGGCACTGGTCGGGCTGGCAGGCGGAGCCGTGTTCGCGGCGGCCGCCGCGCTGAACCTTCCGCCGCTGGCGGGGGCGCTGCTGGCCCTGGCGGCGACCGTCCGGCTGACCGGCGGGCTGCACGAGGACGGTGCGGCCGACGTCGCCGACGGCTTCGGCGGCGGACGCGATCTGGCGCGCAAGCTGGAGATCATGCGCGACAGCCGGGTCGGCAGCTATGGCGTGCTGGCGCTGGTTTTTTCGGTGGGCATCCGTGCGGCGGCGCTGGCGGCCCTGCCGGTGCCGGCGGCGGTCGCGGCGCTGGTGACGGCGGGCGCCCTGTCGCGCTGCGGGCTGGCGGCGATGGCGCGCGTCCTGTCCCCGGCGCGGCGTGACGGGCTGGCGGCGACGCAGGGCCGGCCGGCGATGACGACGGTGCTGCTGGCGCTCGTTTCCGGCATCGCGATTGCGGCGGTGGCGCTTGGCGGGGTGGCGCTGCCGGCTCTGGCGGCCTCCCTCCTGGGAGTGGCCGCGGTGGGAGGGCTCGCCCGACGCCATCTCGGCGGACAGACCGGCGACGTCTTCGGCGCGGCCCAGCAGGTGGCGGAGGCCGCGATCCTGCTGACGCTGTCGGCCCTCATTGGAGCAGCGGCATGAACGCGGTGAGCCTCACCCCCCTGACCGTCACCCGCTGGTGGCTGATCCGCCATGCGCCGGTGCGCAACCCCGACAACGTCATCTGCGGGGCGAGCGACCGCGAGGCCGACACCGGCAACCGCGCGGCCGCGGCGGCGCTTGCTGCCAGCCTGCCAGCCGAAGCCCTGTGGCTGACCAGCCCGCTCCGCCGCAGCCGGCAGACCGCCCAGGCGCTGTGGACCCGCAACCCCCGCCTTGCCGACACGGCGGTGGTGGAGCCGGCGCTGGCCGAGCAGGATTTCGGCGACTGGGAAGGCATCAGCCACGACACCGCGGCGATGCGCGATGCGGAGGCGGCGGCCCGCTTCTGGCGCGATCCGGCCCGCCACGCCCCGCCCGGCGGTGAGAGCTTCGCCGCGGTGATGGGCCGCACGGCGGCGGCGCTGCGGCGGCTGACCGACCTCCATGCCGGACGCGACGTGGTCGCGGTGATCCATGCCGGCACCATCCGCGGCGCGTTGGCGCTGGCGCTCGATCTGACGCCGGAGGCGGCGTTGCGGCTGCGGATCGACTCTTGGTCACTGACCCGGATCGACCACTACCACGCCGGGACAGGTTCCTGGTCGGTCGGGGGAGTGAACGCTCAACCCGGAACCTTTTGACCACGAAAGGCGTTCCCCTGTCTCCGCTGGGCTACCGAACGAGAGGCAGACCATGGTCCATAGCAGCACCGCCGGCCACAGCCCCGACCAGGGCCCCGATAAGGGCGAAGTCAAGAAGCTCTGGGAGATGATGAAGGGCGTTCAGGTCGCGATGATGACGACGCTGGACGACAACGGCCGGCTGAACTCCCGTCCGATGGCGACCTTGTCCCATGCGGGGTTCGAAGACGGCACCTTGTGGTTCTTCACCCGCGCCCATTCCGAAAAGGTGGCGGAGATCGACCGCCATTGGCGAGTCAACCTCGCCTATTCCAACCCCGACAAGCAGGATTACGTGTCCGTCTCCGGCATCGCCGAGGTGGTGCGGGATCGCGACAAGATCCGCTTCCTGTGGCGCGACATCATGAGCACCTGGTTCCCCCAGGGTCCGGACGACCCCGAGGTCGCCCTGCTGAAGGTGTCGGTCGATCAGGCCGAATATTGGGACAGCCCGTCGAGCACCATGGTCTACGCCTATGGCTATGTGAAGGCGAAGCTGACGGGCCAGTCGCCGGAACCCGGCGAAAACGCGAAGATCGCGTTCCAGTAAAGGACCGGCCAGTATCGGCGGACCTGACATGAAAAGCGCCCTTCCCTGCCGACCGCGAGGCCGGCAGGGAAGGGCGTTTTTCATTCGAGAGTCAGAAGCGTCAGCGACGCTGCTTACCAGCTCTTCGCACGGGCCGCCGGCTTGCCGTTGCCGTGGGCTTCACGGCGGGCATGGCTGTGGTCCGGACGGGCGTCGCCGCGGTGGTTGTCGTTGCGGGCATAGTCCGGACGCGGGCCGCGCGGGGCGTGCGGACCCTTGGACTCGCCGTTGCGGTGCCACGGCTTGCCGGCGCCGCCACCCGGACGGCCGTTGCGCCCGGCCGGACGGCCGGCGCCGCCGGTGGTGAAGGGGCGCGTCGGCTCCAGGCCGGGCACCACATGCACCTCGAGCGTCGCCTTCGTGTAACGCTCGATGCGGACCAGGGTCTCGCGGTCGGCGCGGGCGGCGAAGGAGATCGCAACGCCCGAGGCGCCGGCGCGGCCGGTACGGCCGATGCGGTGGACATAGTCCTCCGCCGAGCGCGGCAGGTCGAAGTTGATGACGTGGGTGATGTCGCGCACGTCGATGGCGCGGGCGGCGACGTCGGTGGCGACCAGCAGGCGGACCTGACCGGTGCGCAGACGCTGGAGCGTGCGGTTGCGCTTGGTCTGGTCCATGTCGCCGTGCAGGGCGGCGGCGGCATGGCCGGCGGCGCTCAGCTCCTCGGCCAGCGTGTCGGCATCACGCTTGGTGGCGGCGAAGATGATCGCCTTGCCGACCTCTTCCTGGGCGGCGAAATGCTGCAGCAGGCGGCGCTTGTGGTCGAGGTCGTCGGCATGGTGCAGACGCTGTTCCACGTTGATCGCGGTCGCCTGGCTCTCGACGGCCACGCGCTCCGGGTTGCGCAGCAGGTTGCCGGCCAGCTGCGCCATGCGGCGGTCCAGCGTGGCGGTGAACAGCAGGGTCTGGCGCGTCGGCGGGCAGCACTTGGCAATGGTCTCGACATCGTCGAGGAAGCCCATGTCCAGCATGCGGTCGGCCTCGTCGAGGATCAGCACCTCGACCTCGTCCAGCGCGATGCGGCGGCGGGCGACATGGTCCAGCAGGCGGCCCGGAGTGCAGACGAGAACGTCGACCGGGCGCGACAGCAGGCGCAGCTGCTCGCGGTAGGGCATGCCGCCGACCACGTCCACGATGTTCAGCTTCATGAACTTCGCGTACTTGCGGGCGGCATCGGTGACCTGCTTGGCCAGCTCGCGGGTCGGGGCCAGAACCAGCACGCGCGGGGTGGCGGCGCCGTTCAGCGGCAGCTCGGCGGTGCGGGTCAGCGCCGGCAGCATGAAGGCGGCGGTCTTGCCGGTGCCGGTCTCGGCGGTGGCGAGGATGTCGCGGCCCTGCAGCGCCGGCGGAATGGCGGCGAGCTGGACCGGGGTGGGAGTGGTGTATTCGAACGCCTCGAGGGCCTTCAGGACGAGCGGGTGCAGGCCGAGTTCGGAAAACGTCAAGTCGTAACAACCTTCTCAAAGCAGGACGGCACGGCCCCGCGCGCCCCGATGGCGGGCGTGGGACATACCGGCGGACTCGCCGGGAGGAGGTCGATAGAGGGAGAGGCGTCTATCCGATGCAGCGGCCAGTGCGCCCCAGAACCTTTGGGGCGTTCGCCCCCTAGGGGGTTGCCGTTGCGCAATCACAGCGCGTCTCGCTCAAGAGACGCGCGAGCCTCCAGCGATCAAGACGCCCTACATAGGCTATTGCGCCGCACAAAACAAGGGGCATCGCCGAACGAGCCCCGCGTCGTTCACTTGACGACCATGCGTTCGATGTAGATGTCGCGGATCAGGCCGGTTCCCGCCTCGCGGTTCACGGCGTCCCTGATGCGCGCTTTGAGGAAGTCGGCGGAGCCGGTGCCGGTCAGGGTTTCGGTGCCCGCCTGGCTGACGGTCTGGAACAGCCGGTCGGCGATCCGGTCCTGGTAGCGCAGGACGCGGTCGGCCTCCACCTTCGGCGCCAGCACCAGCGAGACCTGCATCTCCACCGCACGCAGGCCGCCCAGCGGAACCTCGATCGCCGGCAGCTGCGCAAGATTGGGCTTCGGCCCCATGCGGGCCTCGATCCGCCGCTGGTCCAGCATGCGGTCCACCGCGATGCCGCCGCCATAAGCCAGCCCCGCCAGGGTCGCCAGCGCGACCAGGACGACGACCAGCAGACGGGTGGGATGGGCCGGCTCCGGCGAGGCATGAGGCGAAGCGCGCGCATCCAGCGGATCCGGGTCGTGACCGAGCGGACCGGACGGCGGGGCCGGGTACGAAGCGGGGTACGGCGTTCCATGCAGCGAGCGGTTCGTGGCCATGGTCGGCCTCCTCCAGGCCGGACAGGGGCATGGAGGAGTGTACCGCCGCTGCGGTTAAGATTCGGTGGAGGTGGAGACCCTGCCGTGGACAGGCCGGCCCCCACCTCAACCTTGGGCTGGCGTTCAGGCCGCTACGGCCATCCGCCCTTCCCGCGCGCGCATCAGCAACCACACCGCCGACACGCCCAGCAGCTTCGACGCGAGGCTGGCGGCCCACACGGTGGGGTCCCAGATGTCCAGCATGCCGAAGAAGATGGCGGTATCGACCGGCACCGACAGGGCGGCGCTGATCCACAGACGGTCGCGCAGGGGGCGGCGGGTGATGGTGAAGACCGCCCAGTCGATGATCTCCGACACCGCGAAGGCAGCGACGCTGGCGGTGGCGACGAAGGGATCGGTCAGCAGATAGGAAAGCACGGTGCCGCCGAGCATGGCGGCGAGCGCCCAGTGGCCGAAGCGCACCTGAACCATGTCGCGCAGGATGAAGATCAGCCCGGCCCAGCAGGACCAGACCAGATCCAGGTGAGGAAACAGGCTGAAGGCGAAGTTGATGGCAAGAATGCTGCCGATATAGGCGGCGAGCCAGAGCATGGCGATGATCCTCCGAAAGCGGACCCGCGGCAATACGGGCGCCGGTGACCGGAGCAGTCCCCGCGTGAATGCGAGCGCCCCGAAACCGCGTTAGCTAACAGAACATCGCCATGGTGGGAAGGTGCCGCGTGGCCCCCTCACACCGCCCCTCACACCGGCTTCGCCTCGCTCTTCATCAGGGCGTAGGTGTAGCTGTCCACCAGTGCTTCCATCGAGGCCTCGATGATGTTGGTGGAGACGCCCAGCGTCGACCATTCGGTGCCGTCGGTGCGGGCGCTGCGGATCAGCACGCGGGGCATGGCGCCGGTGCCGTCCTTGGCGGCCAGGATGCGGACGCGGTAGTCGGACAGGCTGACCTGGGCCAGCGCCGGATAGACCGGCTCCAGCGCCTTGCGCATGGCGACGTCCAGCGCGTGGACCGGACCGTTGCCGTCCGCCACCTCCAGCCGGACGGCGTCGCCGACGCGCACGCGCACCACCGCTTCCGATTCCACCACCAGCTTGCCGACGGCGTTGTAGCGGCGCTCGTCGGTGACGTGGAAGCGCAGAAGCTCGAAGAAGCGCGGCACCTCGCCCAACTCGCGCCGGACCAGCAGCTCGAAGCTGGCCTCCGCCGTGTCGTAGGCGTAGCCGTCGCTGTCGCGCTGCTTCACCAGATCGAGCAGGCCGGTCAGCCGGTCGTCCTTCGCGTCCACCGCCATGCCGATGTCGCGCAGCCGCACGATCAGGTTGGAGCGGCCGGCCTGGTCGGACATGACGATCTGGCGGCGGTTGCCGATGGCATCCGGGGCGACATGCTCGTAGGAGGACGGGTCCTTCTCCACCGCCGAGACGTGCAGTCCGCCCTTATGGGCGAAGGCGCTGGCGCCGACATAGGGGGCATGGCGGTTGGGGGCACGGTTCAGCCGGTCGTCGAAGGCGCGGCTCAGCTGGGTCAGGTGATGCAGATCCTCGCGCCGGATGCCGGTCTCGTAGCCCAGCTTCAGCATCAGCGTCGGGATCAGCGAGACGAGGTTGGCGTTGCCGCAGCGCTCGCCCAGCCCGTTGATGGTGCCCTGGACCATGCGCGCGCCGGCCCGCACCGCCGCCAGCGAGTTGGCGACCGCGTTCTCGGTGTCGTTGTGGCAATGGATGCCGAGCCGGTCGCCGGGGATGCCGTGCAAATCCACCACCTCGCGCACGATGGCGTCGATCTCGTGCGGCAGGGTGCCGCCGTTGGTGTCGCACAGGACGATCCAGCGCGCGCCGGCCTCGTACGCCGCCTTGATGCAGGAGACGGCATAGGCCGGGTTGCGCTTGTAGCCGTCGAAGAAATGCTCGGCATCGAACAGCGCCTCGCCCTTGGCGGCGTGCAGCGCGGCGATGCTGTCGCGGATCAGGTCGAGATTCTCCTCGCGCGGGATGTTCAGCGCGACGTCGACATGGAAGTCCCAGGTCTTGCCGACCATGCAGACCGCCTTGGCGCGCGACTGCGCCAGCGCCGTCAGCTGCGGGTCGTTGGCGGCACTGCGGCCGGGGCGGCGGGTCATGCCGAAGGCGGTGAAGGTGGCGCGGGTCAGCTCCGGCGCCTCGGCGAAGAACTGGTCGTCGGTCGGGTTGGCGCCCGGCCAGCCGCCCTCGACATAGTCGATACCCAGCCGGTCGAGATCCTTGGCGATGGCGATCTTGTCGGCGACCGAAAAATCCACGTCCTGGGTCTGCGCCCCGTCGCGCAGCGTGGTGTCGTAAAGATAGATGCGTTCGCCCGTCATCGCCGCCTGACCCGTCTTAAGCCGATGAGCGGCGGAAAGGTCCGCCGCCCCGTGGAAAGCCGGGAGAATGGACGATGCGGCGACTGCGCTCAACCGTTTTGAGAAGAAACTTGCGAAAAGCGAGCCTTTGCCGCAACGGACGGGAATACGCGGCGATGCAGACGGGCGGGGATGGCGCCCCCGCCCATTCCCGACCGGTTCAGCGCGCGAACAGGCGGTAGAGTGCCGAATGGTCCAGCGCGCCGTCGCCCTGGTCGACCAGCATCTCGAACAGCTCCAGCGACAGGCCCAGCGTCGGAAGGTCGATGCCGGACTGCTGGGCCAGTTCCTCCGCCTGCCGCAGGTCCTTGACCTGGGTGGTGACGCGGCCGCCCGGCGTGAAGTCGCCGCTGACCATGCGGCCGCCATGCAGGTCGAGGATGCGGGATTCGGCGAAGCCGCCGCGGATGGCGTCCCGCACCTTCGCCGGATCGGCGCCGGCGGCACGCGCCAGCGCCAGCGCCTCCGCCACCGCGCCGATGGTCAGGGCGACGATGACCTGATTGGCTGACTTGGCGATCTGGCCGGCGCCGCTCGCCCCGACATGGGTGATGCGGCGGCCCATGGCCTGCATCACCGGCAGGGCGCGGGCGAAGGCGGCGTCGGAACCGCCGGCCATGATGGTCAGTGTGGCGGACTCCGCCGCCACGGTACCGCCGGAAACGGGAGCGTCGAGCCAGTCCGCGCCGGCAGCGGCGGCCCGTTCGGCAAGCGCGCGGGTGGCGGCGACGGCGGTCGTGCCCATGTCGATCACCAGATGACCGGGGCGCAGGACCGGAAGCAGCGCATCGGCCACCGTCTCCACCGCCGCCGTATCGGTCAGCATCAGGATGACGATGTCGGCCTGCCCGGCGACCGCGGCCGGACCGGTGGCGGCGATCATGCCCTCCGCCGCCAGTTCGGCGACCGGGCCGGGGCTGCGGCTGCTGACCACCGGCTCCGCACCGGCACGGGCCAGGGCGCGGACCATCGGCTTGCCCATCAGGCCGAGCCCGATGAAGCCGATGCGCCGGCCGGATAGGTCGGGGCGGGTGATCTCTTCGCTCATGTCCAGGCTTTCGGTAAGAGTCCGGCTTTCAGGAGAAGGCCGGCGGGATCACAGGCGCATATGGCGGGCGCGGGCGCCGCGTTCGATGGCGGCGGCACACAGCCGATCCACCCCCAACCGGTGCCGGATCAGCTCCAGCATGCGCAGTTCCTCCTGCGAGGCCTTGGGATCGGCGGCCGCGATGTCGCAGGCGACCGCATAGGCGGTTTCGCGCAGCTTGGCCGGCAGTGCCTGCTCGACGATGGTCAGCACCGTGTCCAGCCCGTCATTGTCGGACAGCATGGCGGTGCATTCGCGGGTGGCGGCCATCACCTGATCGGCACTGTAATCCTTGAAGATCGGCAGGTAGCGCACGTTCTCGCCGATGGCCTCCAGTTCCGCGTCGGTCATGTCGCCGTCGCAGGCGGATACCAGGACCATGACGTAGATGAGGGCGCTGTGGTGGTCGATCATTGCGTCTGTCGGCTTTCTCATGAGGCGGTCTCCCTCGGGGAGCGGTCGCGTGTCCGGGCGGCAATCTCGAACGCCGCTCCAGCCGCGTCAAGCCCGGCGTCCGACGCCTCTTATGCGGCGTCAAGGGTGCCATGCTCGGGGCGGTGGGGTCGGTCGCTCGACGCGACGGTTGGCTCCCCCTATTGTCGCGCACCATGAACGTCGTGCTCAATGTCGCATTTCCCGTATTCGCCATCATCCTGGCCGGCTTCCTGGCCGGAAAGTCGAAGCTGCTGGGCGCCGCCTCGTCTGAGGCGCT
This sequence comes from Alphaproteobacteria bacterium, assembly GCA_046570145.1. Classification (GTDB taxonomy): domain Bacteria; phylum Pseudomonadota; class Alphaproteobacteria; order Azospirillales; family Azospirillaceae; genus Azospirillum. Next base: position 11,917 of record JBKHVJ010000334.1, on the reverse strand, counting down.
CAACAAGTTCGTCTATTGGATGGCGCTGCCGCCGGTGCTGTTCCTGGGCACGGCGCGGCGGTCGATCCCGGAGATCTTCAACGGCCCCTTCATCGGCGCCTTCCTGGGATCGATGCTGCTGGTCTACGCGCTGGGGGCGATCGTCGGCCGGCTGCTGCGGCGGGAGCGCACGCAGATCCAGTGCATGCAGGGGCTGAACGCCGCCTTCTCCAACACCGGATACATGGGCATCCCGCTGTTCCTGGCCGCTTTCGGGCCGGACCATCTGGCCCCCACCATCCTGGCGACCGTCATCATGAGCGCCATCATGGTGGGCATCGCCGTGGTCTGGATGGAGTTCGCCAACAGCCACGGCAACGGGGTGGGCAAGGCCCTGCGCGATGTCGGGGGCGCGCTGGTGAAGAACCCGCTGATCCTATCCACCGCCGCCGGCCTCGCCTGGTCGGCGCTGCTGCCGGGCGTGGCGGTGCCGAAGCCGATCGCCACCTTCTGTGAACTGATGGGGTCCCCCGCCGGCCCCTGCGCGCTGTTCGCCATCGGCCTGTTCCTGGCCTCCCAGCGGCTGACCGCCGGGCTGGCCGAGGCGGGCTGGATCAGTGCGCTGAAGCTGCTGGTCCATCCGGCGCTGGCCTGGGTGCTGACGCAGACGCTGTTCCCGATGGACCCGTTCTGGACCGGCAGCGCCGTGATCCTGGCGGCACTGCCGACCGGCGCCCTGACCTTCGTGGTGGCGACCCAGTACCAGACCTATGTGGAGCGCACCTCCTCGGCCATCCTGGTGTCCACGGTGTTCAGCGTGGTGACCCTGTCGGCGCTGCTCGCAATCTACGCCCCCGCGGGATAATGCGGCGCAAGAAAGTGATCAGCAGAGATAAGGCGTGGGCATGACCGACCTAGGCTGCGTCAAATAAAGCGAAATGTAACGTTTTTATGAAACTCTTGCTCCGTCGCGTGGCGACGGCAAGAATGCATATTGGAGAATTCAGGAAGCCCGGTTGGACAATAAGGCGCGGGATTGACGCAGGCGCCGGAACCGGCAGCCGGGCGTCAGTCCGGATGGAACGGAGCGGAAGCGATGCGGTACGCCATGAACCATCGATTCCCCGAAGCGGCCGCCGGACCGCCGGCTGCTCGCGTCCATCGGTCCCGGGGCTCCGTGCCGCCGGCAAACAGCACGGAGCCCACCCATGTCTGACGGCGGCCCTCCAGGTCGGACGGCGGCGATCCGACCGGAAAGCGATGGAAACCCGCCCGCCATGGAACGGCGCAGTTCCATCCCATGGCCGGGCGGCGGCGGGATCGCCGTAAGTCTTCTGTTGCGGATCCTGCTGTTCAGCACGCTCGTCACGCTGGTTTCCACCGCGCTCCAGCTCTATCTCGATTTCCGGCGCGAGGTGCGCGGAATCGAGGACCGGTTCGACGAGATACGGCTCAGCACCGTTCCCAGCATGAGCAACAGCCTGTGGGTGGTCGACCACGACCAACTGCGCCTTCTGCTCAACGGCATCATCCGCCTGCCGGACATGCGGATGGCGGAGGTGAGGGAGCACAGCGCGACCCCAAGGAACCCCCTGGTGCTCACGGTCGGCGCACCGCAGGAGCGGCCCGGCCTGCATGCCGAAATGCCGCTGACCCGCATGGCGGAGGGGAAGGCCCTGACGCTGGGGACGCTGAGGGTGGAAGCGACGCTGGACGACGTGTACCACCGCCTGCTGACGACGGCGGAGGTGATCCTGATCAGCCAGGGCATCAAGACCTTCCTGGTGTCCGGGTTCATCCTGTTCATCTGCCACCGTCTGGTGACGCGCCACCTGATTTCCATCGCGGCCAGCCTGCGCCGGCATGACCGCCGGTCCTCGCCGCCGCTCCTCACCCTGGACCGGCCGGTGCGGACCCGGCCCGACGAACTGGACCAGCTGATACGGTCCTTCAACGATCTGGCCGGCGACCTCTACGCAGCCAACTGCGAACTGGCCGGGGCAAACGCCGCGCTCGAGAACGACATCGCCCTGCGCCGCAGTTACGAGGAGCAGCTGTACCGGCAGGCGCATTTCGACGAGCTGACCGGGCTGGCCAACCGCCTGCTGACCCGCGACCGGCTGGAACAGGCGATCCTGAACTCCCGGCGCAATCAGCTGCCGTCGGCGCTTCTGTTCATCGATCTCGACAACTTCAAGAACGTGAACGACACGCTGGGCCACGAGGCGGGCGACACGCTGCTGCGGGAGGCGGCCAACAGGCTGTCGGCGTCGATCAGGCAGGGCGACACGCTGGCCCGCATGGGCGGGGACGAGTTCCTGATCGTGCTGCCCTGCATCGCCGGCAACGTCGCGGCGCGCAGCATCGCGGAACGGGTGCTGGAGGCCTTCGCCCCACCCTTCCGGATCTGCGGCCACGATCATTTCGTGACGGCCAGCATCGGCATCGCGCTCTACCCGTCGGACGGCAGCGACGCGCCGGAGCTTCTGCGCAATGCCGATCTCGCCCTCTACCGGGCGAAGGAGCGCGGACGGAACCGCTACGAGTTCTTCACGGCCGAAATCAACGAGCGGGTCCAACGGCGGATCACGCTGGAAAGCCGCCTGAGGCTCGCCGTCCTGCAATCCGAATTCGTGCTCCACTATCAGCCGATCGTCGAGGCGGAAGGCCGCCGGCCCGTCGCCCTGGAAGCGCTGCTGCGCTGGCGCCAGCCCGACGGCACGCTGGAGGCACCAGGGCATTTCATCTGCGTGGCGGAAGAGGTCGGGCTGATCGGCGAGATCGGCGGTTGGGTGATCGAAACCGCGATCCGCGAAACCGCCGACCTGTTCGGCAGGGAGGAATCGGCACCGCGGGTCGCCGTCAACGTCTCGCCCCGGCAACTGCGCGAGCCGTCCTTCGTCATCCGCGTTATGGAGGCGCTCGCCACCCACGGCCTGCCGCCGGGCCGTCTGGAGCTGGAGATCACCGAAGGCGTCCTGATGGACGAGGCACCGGAGGTGACCGACGCGCTGCACCGGCTGTGCGGCCACGGCGTCCGCCTGTCGATCGACGATTTCGGTACCGGCTATTCCAGCTTGAGCTATCTGCAGCGCTATCCCTTCGACATGCTGAAGATCGACCGCTGTTTCGTCTCCAATGCCACCGACGGAGCCGCGGCGGCCCGGCTGGTCGAAACCATCATCATGATGGCCCACGGCCTCGGCCTGGAAACCATCGCCGAGGGGGTGGAGACGGAGGAGCAGTTCGGTTTCCTGCAGTCGAAGGGCTGCGACCTGATGCAGGGCTATCTGCTGGGCCGCCCGGCCCCGCTCGCCGACATCGCCGCTCGATTCACCGCCGGCGCCGCAGCGTCAGCGAGACCGCTGGAGATGGTCACCGGGGACGGCACTGCTCCCTCCCCGGCTCCCTGTGCGGGCTGACCCTCACCACCCCCGCAGAAACTCAGCCGTCTCCTCCACCGCCTGCTTCAGGCCGACGCGACGCATCTCCACCCCCTCCGGGAAGGCGCCGGCCAGCCGGCTCGGCATCATGGAGTCGAGCAGGACGAAGACGCCGGTGTCGTCGGCGCGGCGGACCAGCCGGCCGAAGGCCTGCTTCAGCCGCAGGCGGGTGATCATGTCCTCGTAGCGCCGGCGGCCGAAGGCCTCGCGGCGGGCGCGGTGCAGGATGTCCGGACGCGGCCAGGGAACGCGGTCGAAGACGATGAGCCGCAGCGAGCGGCCCGGCACGTCCACCCCGTCGCGCACCGCGTCGGTGCCGAGCAGGCAGGCGTGCTCCTCGTTGCGGAAGATGTCGATCAGGGTGGACACGTCCAATGGATCGACATGCTGGGCATAGAGCGGGATGCCGACCTGATCCAGCGGCTCGGCGATGCGGTCGCGCACCGCGCGCAGGCGGCTGATCGCGGTGAACAGGCCGAGCCCGCCCCCGCCCGCCGCCAGGAACAGCGACTTGTAGGCCGCCGCCACCTGCCCGAGATCGTCCTTGCGCACGTCGTTGACCACGAAGACGCGGGTACGGTTCGGGTAGTCGAAGGGGGAAGGGACTTGCGCCCGGATCGCCGGGGCCGGCAGGTGGGTGGCGCCGCAGCGGTCCTCCGCGGCGCGCCAATCCTGGCCGACATCGCCGGTGCCGTCGGTCAGCGTGGCGGAGGTCACGACCAGCCCATGGGCGGGACCGGCCAGCGCCTCGGCGAACGGAACCGTCGGGTCGACCCAATGGCGGTACAGCCCGACATCGACGTCGCGCCCGTCGATCCGTTCCACCGCGAACCAGTCGACGAAATGGGACGGCGTTTCGGTCGGCAGGGTGCGCAGCATGGCGCGCCAAGCCTCCACCGTCAGGGTGCCGCGGCGGTGCAGGCTGCGCGACAGCGCGTCGATGCGGCGGCGCTGGTCGGAATCCAGTTCGGCGCTCTCGTCCTCCAGCCGCTGGGCCAGCTGGCGGGCCAGTGCCTCCACCGGTTCGGACAGGCGGACCAGAGCCTGCTCCAGCTCCGCCGCCGCTTCCAGCAGACCGTCCACCGGATAGGCCTTGTCGGCCTCCAGGCTGTAGGGGCCGCCCTGGCCGGCGGTGCGGGCATAGACCTGCTGGCGGGCCAGCAGCAGGAAACGTTCTGTCGGCCCCTGCGGATTGTCGGCGGCCAGACGCGCCGACCAGCCGTCGGCGGGCAGGACGCGGGCGCCCATCAGGATGTCGTCGAGGTGGCGCAGGGCTTCCTCGTCGCCGGCGACGATATCCTCCAGTCGGCGCTTCAGGCCGCGTGCGCGGCTGCGCCCGGTTTCCTCGGCTCCCAGCAGCCAGCGCCGCAGCTCCTGCGTCTCGCGGCAGGTCAGATGGCCGGCGAAGGCGCTGTCGGCGGCGTCGAAGACATGGTGTCCCTCGTCGAAGACGTAGCGGCTGGGCAGCGTCGGCTCCTCGCCGCCACCAAGGGCGGCCTGCACCATCACCAGCGCGTGGTTGGCGATGACGATGTCGGCGCGCCTCGCCCGGCGCACGCTCTTCTCGATGTAGCAGCGGGCGTAATGGTCGCAGGCCGAATAGATGCATTCGCCGCGACGGTCGGCCAGCCCCATGGTCGGACCGCGTCCGGCGATGTCGACCAGCCAGCCGGGGAAATCGCCGCCGGTCATGTCGCCGTCGCGCGTCGCCGCCGCCCAGCGCGCCATCAGCCCGACGCCGATGGCGTTGTGCGGCTGGAAGGGCATGGCGCGCACCGCCTCTTCCAGGTTCAGCAGGCACAGGTAATTCTCGCGCCCCTTGCGCAGAACCACCTTGCGCGCCTTGGTCGCCGGGTCTGCATAGAGCCGGTCGAGCTCCGCGTCGATCTGGTGCTGGAGGTTGCGGGTGTAGGTGGAAATCCACACCGTCCCGCCATTCTTCTCCGCCCACACCGTGGCCGGCGCCAGATAGCCCAGCGTCTTGCCGACGCCGGTTCCGGCCTCCGCCAGCACGACATTGGGGGTGTCGGGCAGCTGGCGCGGGGCGAAGGCGGCGGACACCGCGCTGGAATAGTCGGCCTGCTGCGGCCGCGGCTCCGCCACCTTGCCCAGCACATTGGCCGTCAGCATGGCGGCGAGGCGGCGGCGCGCCTCCTCCGGATCGACCGGGTTCTGGGCGGGCGGCGGCGGCGGTGCGCCCTCCTCCCACTCCTTGATGCGGGCCCAGACGCGCAGGCCCGAGCGCGCGGCACCCTTCTCCGGCCCATCGGGCTTGCCGAGCGCGGCCAGAACCGCCGGTGCCCAGGGCCAGCCGGCACGTCCCATCTCCCAGGCGAAGGCGACGGGGTCCGAGGATTCCTCGCGCCCAGCCGCACCCAGGTCGCCCAGCAGGCGGCGCACGGCGCGTTGGAGGGCCAGCGCCTCCGCATCGTGCCCGTCGGGGGTGGGCAGGTCGAGCGCCTCGGCGATGCCGCGCGGGGTGGGGACGCAGAAGCGGGCGGGGTGGACGAAGGCGAACAGCTCCAGCACGTCGAAGGCGGGGAAGCCGTCGATCCCCAGGCGGCGGGCGAAGGCGCGGGCATGGCAGACCAGCGGCGGCTGGCGGCGCACCTTCGATGAGGCGGCGGCCAGCGACAGCTCCTCCACCTCGCCGTCGAGCGTCAGCGACACGACACGGCGCGCGCCGGCAACCATGGCCGGCGCATCGTCGAGACTGTGGAGCGGGGTGGGATCGGCGGTCAGGTCCATCGGCGGCACTATATGGCGGCGGCGTGCCGCAAAGCGAGCGCCGGATGTTGACGGAGCGCCGCCTCACCCCCATTGAGGGAAGTCCTGATGGGCCGAGCGGAGACGGGAGTTTATGCGGAAGCTGTTGCGCTGGGCGCTGATCGGGGCAGCGGGGCTGGTGGCATTCACCATCCTGTGGGCCGCGCTCTACCGGATCGTGCCGCCGCCGGCGACGCCGCTGATGCTGATCCGGGCGATGGGCGGCTCAGGCCTGTCACGCGACTGGGAACCGCTGGAGCGCATCTCGCCGGCGCTGGTGGAGGCGGTGATCGCGTCGGAGGACACCAACTTCTGCGGCCATGGCGGATTCGACTGGGCCGCGATCGAGGGTGCCTTCGAGGACAACGAGGAGGGCAAGCGCCTGCGCGGCGGCAGCACCGTCAGCCAGCAGACCGCCAAGAACGCCTTCCTCTGGCCCGACCGCAGCTGGACCCGCAAAGGGGCGGAGGCCTGGTTCACCCTTCTGATCGAAGGGCTGTGGACCAAGCGCCGCATCCTGGAAGTCTATCTGAACATCGTGGAATGGGACGACGGCGTCTATGGCGCGGAGGCCGCGGCACGGCATCATTTCGGCAAGTCCGCCGCGGCGCTGACCCGGCGCGAGGCGGCTCTGCTGGCCGTGGTGCTGCCCAACCCGCGCAATTGGTCGCCCACCCGCCCCGGCCCCTATGTCACCCGGCGGGCGGGGGTGATCGAGCGGCGGATGGCGGTGGTGCGCCGGGACGGGCTGGCGGACTGCGCGCGGTAGCGCCAACCCCCATCCGGTCGCCACCTCAGAACTTGATGAAGCGGTTGAACAGCCGCCCCACCGGACCGGTCAGCCGAAGGCCGCCGATGGTGGTGGCGAGGCACAGGCAGCCCTCCGGGTCGGACACCGGCCGGTGGACCAGCGACGGGTCGCCGATGGCGAGGTCGCCGGGCAGGAAGGCGCCGAACTCGTCGGAAAAGCCGCCTTCAAGCACCACGGTCAGCTCGATGCCGCCATGGGTGTGGCGGGGCACGCCGACGCCGCCCTTCATGCGGATCAGCCGGGTCGTCCCGTTCGGGCCGGACAGCAGATCAAGGCCGCGCATGCCCGGCTGCAGGAAGCGCCAGCCCTCCTCCGCGATCCGTCCGTCGCGGCCGAGACGGCCGCGCAGATAGCTGCGCAAGGGCTCGGGATAGCGCGACTGCTCGGCCGAAGGCTTCGGCACAGGGCGGCAAGGTGCCGGCCGCTCGTGGTCCAGTCGGGCCATCAGCGCTTCCAGGCAGCCGTTGGACAGCGGCTCCGGCTCCAATTCGTCGAGCAGAACACCGCCGATCGCCTCCATCTCCGCCACCTCGTGGCGGCAGGCGGGGCAGAAGGCGAGGTGGGTCGCCACGGCCAGCGAGGCGCCTTCGCAAAGGGCGCCGCCGGCATAGTCGATCAGCAGGGTATCGCCCGGATGGTGGCTGGGCCGAATCATCGGAAATGCCTCATCCCACATCCCTCAGCGACCGGCGCAGGCGCTCCATCGCCAGACGCAGACGCGATTTCACGGTACCAAGCGGGATGCCGTGCTCCGCGGAGATGACGCTGTGCGGCTTGTCCTCGAAATAGGCCATGCGCAGCAGTTCGGCCTGTTCCGGCGGCAGGTCCTTCAGCGCGGCGCGCAGGCGGCCGCTGTTTTCCTTCACCTCGATCCGGCGGTCGGCGGCCTCCTGGGGTTCGGGAACCAGGGCCGGGTCGTCGGGATCGATCTCCGGCCGCTGTTCGCGGCGCAACACGTCGATTCGCTTGTTGCGCGCGATGGTGAACACCCAGGTGCCGGCCGAGGCATGGATCGGATCGTAGGTTTCGGCGCGACGCCAGACCAACAGCATGACCTCCTGAACAAGTTCTTCCGCGGCGGCGGAATCGCACCCCAACCGGCGCAGATACGTCTTCAGCCGTGGCGCGAAGTGGCCGAACAGGACCCCGAACGCCTGACGGTCCCGCTCGCGCCCTACGGCTACGAGCAGGTCTTCCAGGCTGGGGGCCATGTCGGCCGCGGGGGTGTGCTGGTCCTGCATGGACCCATTCAAGGGGAACATCGGCCGCCGCACAAGCCAGGGATGTCACCCATTCCCGGAATTCGCGGCAGCCTCCCCATTTCCGGGCCCCTCTCAAGGTCCGCCGCACCGGTCCCCCACACCTCCGGCCGTCGCGCTTGGCTGTATGTCGCATCGTGACCGTCGGTACGCAACCGCCCGGCCGTCGGATCACGAAAAATCCTGACCAGCGGCATTTTGTTCGGATTTGTCGGAAGAACCGGTCGGCCTCTATCGCTTGAAGCCCATGGCGCGCAGGGCCTCCGCCACCTCCGGCGTCTCCAGCGCCTCGACGAAGCGGCGGACCGCAGGACGGTCGCGGCGGGCGGTGGGGACGATGAAGTCGTAATGCTCCTCCTGCAGCGGCAGGAAGCCCAACCCGTAGAGATCAGCGGCCGTCTCGATGGCCACACCCCAGTCGGCGCGGTTCTGCGCCACCGCGACGGCGACGGCGTTGTGCGACTTGGCCTGCGTCCAGTAGCCGGTCGGCCGCGCCGCTCCCAGCAGCCGGTCGGTCAGGATGCGGGTGCCGCTGCCGGCATTGCGGTTGATCAGGATGCAGTCGGACAGTGCGGCGACGGCCGCCACAGCCTCGGCCGCCGTCCTGCCTTCGAAGCGCGGATCGCCGCGGCGGAAGACGATGCCCTGCATCCGGCGGTAGCCGGTGACGAGTTCCAGTCCCGGCGCCAGGAAGGGCGTGTTGTAGATGCCGGTGGCGGGATCCATCAGATGGACCGGCGCGATGTCGCACTCGCCCCGCCGCGCCGCCGCCAGCCCGCCCATCGAGCCGACATTCAGCGCCTTCACCGTCATCCCTTCCCCGATCAGGCCGCCGAGCACGGCGTTGAGGCCGATGCACTGGCTGCCCACCACGATCAGGTCGGCCGGCGTCACCGAACGGCCGAGCAGCTGGACCGAAACCGGCGTCCCGGCCTCCACCGCCTCGGCCTGGGCGTCGATGGCGAGAAAGCCGTCGGCATGGCTGAAGGCGGTGACGGCGCCCGATCCCTTGGACAGCGGATAGGCCGCCAGCGCGTCCCCGTCGGCACCATGGACCAGCGAGACCATGACATATTCGGTGCGTCCGCGTTCCGATCCCAGCCGCACCGGCAGGGTGGCCGGCACCTCCTCCGCCGTTGCGGGCGGCAGGCCGGCCATGGCGCGGATCACCGGCGCGACGAAGCTGTGGAAGGTGAACATGGCCGAGGTCGGGAAGCCCGGCAGGATCACCACCGGCTTGCCGCCGGTGACCGCGAGGCACAGCGGCTTGCCGGGTTTCAGCGCCACGCCATGGGCAACGATGCCGGGATCGTTCAGCTTCGCCACGATGCGGTGGGACCGGTCGCCCGCCCCCTTCGAGGTGCCGCCCGACAGCAGCAGCGCATCGCACTCCAGCCCCTTCGCGACCAGCCGTTCCAGCGCCGCGTCCTCGTCCGGGGCGATGCCCAGCGCTACCGGCTCGGCCCCCAGCTCGGCCACCGCGGCGGCAAGGATGGCGCCGTTGCTGTCATAGACCGCCCCGGTGCGGATCGGCTGGCCGGGCGCCACGATCTCGTCGCCGGTGGACAGGATGGCGACGCGCGGGCGGCGCACCACAGCAACCTCCGCCAGCCCGATGGCGGCGAGAACGCCGATCTCGCGCGAGGTCAGCACCTGCCCCTTGCGCAAAACCACCTCGCCCCGACCGATGTCTGACCCGGCGGCGGCGACGAAGGCGCCGGGGGTGGCGGGGCGGGTCAGCATGACGAAAAGGCCGTCCGGCCGCTCCACCGCCTCAGTCGTCTCCACCATCACCACCGCATCGGCGCCGCGCGGCAGCATGCCGCCGGTGGCGATCACCGTGGCGGTTCCGGGCTCCACCGTCAGTTCGGGGGCATGGCCGGCAGCCAGCACCTCGTCGTTCAGGCGCAGGGCGACCGGGCCATCCTCGGCCGCGCCGGCCGTATCGGCGGCACGCACGGCGAAGCCGTCCACCACCGAACGGTCGAAGCCGGGCACGTCCACTTCTGCAACCACGTCGGCGGACAGCACGCGGCCGAGGGATGCGGACAGGGGAACCCGCTCCTCCCCCCGCGGGGACAGGTCGAGATGGCGGTGGAAGCGGGCGCGCGCCTCCTCCCCGCTCACCACCTCCAGGAACTGGTCCTGGCGGGCGGCCTGGGCAACGAAACGGCGGATGTCCTCGCGGCTGCGGTCGGAACTGTGCACGCGGCAAACCCTTGCAGAGTCAAATCAGGTGAAACGATACATGGTGAAATCATACATGGTGACCGCCGCACCGTCCGGCACGCCTTCGCTGTCCGCCCCGATCAGGACGAAACCGTCGGCCCGCGCCGCAGCCGCCAGTCCCGGCCAGCCGGGCGAACCGACCGGCTCCACCCTGCCCTCCTCGTCCAGCCGGACCCGGTGCAGGTCGAGACAGCCGATCTCCGAAACCAGCTTGCGCGCGGTCACCGCCTGGACGGTGGCATGGGGCAGCCCGGCGGGCAAGCCGGCGGCACGCCGCACCGCGCGCCCGCCCAGCAGTTCGTAAGCCGCCAGCGCCGCCATCGGCTCGCCCGGCAGCAGCAGCGCGGGAACGCCGGCGGCACTTCCCAACCCGGCGCTGCCGCCCGGCCGCATGGCGATGCCGTGAAGGTCCAGGCTGCCGGCCTTCGCCAAGGCGGGAGGCGCCGCATCGTCCGGGCCGGTGCCGGTGCGCCCGGCCGACAGGATCAGGTCGGCGCCGGGCCGGGTGAAGGCATCGGCCAGTGAATCCATGTCGGCGGGCAGCGGAACGACCGCCTCGACATCGCCGCCGTCGCGCCGGACCAGCGCAGCCAGCATGCCCACCAACTGCTCCGGCGCACCTGCCTTGGGACCGCCGGCCAGCAGGAGTCGCACCCGCGGCGCCGGCAGGACCGGCAGGGTGCGGTGCCCCGCGGCGGCGAGCAGGCCGAGGTCGGCGGGGCGCAGGCGCCGCCCGGCCGGCAGCAGCGGGCTTCCATCCGCCATCCAGGCGCACCGGCGCTCCACCCCGCTGCCGGGCGCCACGGCATCGACCGCCTCGACGAAGGGGCCGGCGGTCTGTGCCGATTCATAGGGGATCACTCCGTCGCAGCCCGGCGGCAGCGGATCGCCGGCGACAACCGCAACCGCGCCCATCAGCGGCATCGGATTGTAGGAACCGGCACCCAGCGTATTGGCCGCCGCCACGGCATAGCCGTCGGTCGCGGCCCGGTCGGCCGGCGGCCAATCGCCCACCGCCGCGACCGCTTCCGCCAGCACCAGATCGGCGCAATCCGCCAGCGGCAAAGGCCGGGCGACCGGCGGAGCGACCCGGCCGTCGATCCAGGCCCAGGCGGACTCCAGCGTCGACCGGCGGGAGAAGCCGCGGCCGCGGACATCCCGGAACGACGGGGCGGCGGGAGACGCGGCGGGAGCCGCGGCGGACGGCGGGGCGGTCACAGCGCCGGCACCGTTGCGTCCTGCACGCGGTTGCGGCCGGCGCGCTTGGCGCCATACAGCGCGGCGTCGGCGCGGCGCAGCAGGCTGTCGGGTTCCACCTGCACGTCCGGCACGAAGCCGGCCACGCCGATGCTGACGGTCATGCCGGCATCGCTGGAGGCGATGGCGGCGCGGATCTGCTCGGCGCGGCGCACCGCTTCGGCCGGGTGCAC
>JBKHVJ010000333.1:0-30672 GCA_046570145.1 Alphaproteobacteria bacterium | reverse complement strand
CCGTGGTAGGCCACGGTGACGCAGTCGGCCAGCGCCAGGATCTCGTCCAGATCCTCGGAGATCAGCAGGACGCCGGCCCCGGCGGCGCGGGCATCGAGCAGCCGGCTGTGGACATAGGACACCGCGCCGATGTCGAGTCCGCGCGTCGGCTGGCTCGCCAGGATCAGGTCCGGTCCATGGGCCAGCGTGCGGCCCAGGATCAGCTTCTGCATGTTGCCGCCCGACAGCAGCTGTGTCCGCGCGTCGGGACCGGGGCAGCGGACGTCGAACTCCTCGATCACCTTGCGGGCATAGGTGCGTGCCGCACCCCGCCGCAGCACGCCGAAACGGGAGAAGGCGGAATCGTGATAGCGCTCGGCGATCAGGTTCTCCCACACCGCCATGGCACCGACCAGACCGGCGCTGTGCCGGTCCTCAGGAATGCGGGCGACGCCGCGCCGGACCATGTCGGCCGGGTCGCTATGCTCCACCACGCTGCCTTTCAAGGACAGCCGGCCGGTGTCGGGGCGGATCAGGCCGCTGACCAGTTCGGCGAGCGCGGTCTGGCCGTTGCCGGACACTCCGGCGATGCCGACCACCTGATGGCGCCGCACCGTCAGGTCCACTCCGTCCAGCAGCGGGCGGCCATGGCCGGATGCCACCGTGACGCCCGCCAGTTCCAGCACCGGTTCGCCGGGGCTGAGCGGGGTAGGGGCCGGCGGCTTGACGCTGCGCCCGACCATCAGTTCGGCCAGCTTGGCGCGGTCGGTGGAGGCGGTGGCGTGGGTGGCGACCAGCTTGCCGGCGCGAAGCACGGCGACGGTGTCGCTGGCGGCGAAGACCTCGTTCATCTTGTGGCTGATGAAGACCACCGCCAGCCCGTCGGCGGTCAGCCGGCGCAGCGTGTCGAACAGCCCGGCCGATTCCTGTGGCGTCAGCACCGCGGTCGGCTCGTCCAGGATCAGGATGCGGGCGTCGCGGTAGAGCGCCTTCAGGATCTCCGCCCGCTGGCGCTCGCCGACCGACAGGTCGCCGACCAGCGCGTCCGGCCGCACCTCCAGCCCGAAGCGTTGGGAGAGGTCGAGCAACCGGCGGCGGGCAGCGCCCCGGTCGGAGCGCCAGCGCCACAGCGATTCGGTCCCCACCGCGATGTTGTCCAGCACCGACAGGTTGTCCGCCAGGGTGAAATGCTGGTGGACCATGCCGATGCCGGCCTCCAGCGCGGCGCGGGGCGAGCCCGGCGGCAGCGGGCGGCCGAACGCCTCGATGCTTCCCTCGTCGGCGACGTAGTGGCCGAACAGGATGTTCATCAGGGTGGTCTTGCCGGCGCCGTTCTCGCCAAGCAGCGCCAGCACCTCGCCGGCGCGGAGCGTCAGCGAGATGCCGTCGTTGGCGAGCAGCGGGCCGAACCGCTTGGAAATGCCGGCGAGCCGGAGGACGACCTCCGGCCCGCCTGTCACGGGTGATGACATTGCAGATACGCCGGTCGTCACATCGTCGACTTCGGCTCGGCGTCGTTGACCTTCACGGTGAACTTGCCGTCGCGGATCTGCTGCTCGCGTTCCTTCACCTTCGCCTTGATGGCGTCGGGGATCTTCGACTCGAAGGTGCCGAGCGGCGCCAGACTGGAGCCCTTGTGGGCCATCATGCTGTAGGGGCCGTAATCCTCGGCCTTGTAGCTGCCGGCCTTCACGGCGGCGATGGCGCGCTCCACCGACGGCTCCATGTGCCACAGGGCGCTGGCGACGACGGTGTCCGGATATTGCGGCTGGGTGTCGATGACGTTGCCGATGGCGAGCACCTTGCGCTCCTTGGCCGCGTCGGAGACGCCGAAGCGTTCGGCGTACATCACGTCGGCGCCGCGGTCGATCATGGCGAAGGCGGCTTCCTTGGCCTTCGGCGGATCGAACCAGGAGCCGATGAAGCTGATCGAGAACTTGACCTGCGGGTTGACCTCCTTGGCGCCTTCCATGAAGGCGTTCATCAGCCGGTTGACCTCGGGGATCGGATAGCCGCCGACCATGCCGATCACGTTCGACTTGGTCATGCCGCCGGCGACCATGCCGCTGAGATAGGCCGGCTCCTGGATGTAGTTGTCGAAGACCGAGAAGTTCGGCTCCTGCGGCTTGAAGCTGGAGCCCATGACGAAGGCGGTCTTCGGATAGTCCTTGGCGACGGCGCGGGCGGCGCGCTCCACCCCGAACACCTCGCCGAACACCAGCTGCTGGCCGGCCTCGGCATACTGGCGCATCACGCGCTCATAGTCGGTGTTGGCGACCGATTCGGCCCAGACATACTCGATGTCGCCGCGGTCGGCGGCGGCCTTCAGCGCGACATGGATGCGGCTGACCCACTGCTGTTCGATCGGAACGGTGTAGATGCCGGCGACCTTCAGCTTGCTTTGCGCGAGGGCCGGCAGGGAGCCGCCCGCCACCGCCGCGAAAGCGACCGCGGCGACACCGCACAGCACCGCGCGGCGCGTCATTCCCAGCACGGTCATCGCCCGATTCCCCATCCCCCGAACCGACATCGTGAATCCCCTTCGTCGCTGAGTATCGTTGGCTGCATTTGTCGGCAGCAGTGCGGCTGACCCGCATGTGGCATGAATACCCGGGAATGCTCCCGCAATCCATCGACCCCGTAAGGGCTGTGCATGCAAATGCAACGGAAGTGCCATCAACCGGACCCGCCACCCGTCTTGCGGACGCGGTAATCCGGCCGGTCAGAATGCTGGCATGTGATTGAAAAAAGGGCAACGCGTCTTGACGATCCGGTCAGGATCGCGGCGCGTCATCCTCCGTCGGCGCCGCACGCTTCCGCGCATCGCCGCGGCAGCGGTCGGAGCAGTATTTCACCTCGTCCCACACCCGCTCCCACTTCTTGCGCCAGGTGAAGGGACGGTTGCAGACCGGGCAGATCTTGGCCGGCAGGTCCGCCTTCTTGACGCCCCTCATGCCGAACCGCTGCCCAGCACGGCGGCCGGACGGCGCAGCACCGGGTCGAAGGGATTCAACTGGCGGCTGATCGCTGCGGATTCACGTTTCAGGATGTCGACCACCACCGGCAGCCGTTCCTCGTTCAGCCGCTCGCTGATCGTGCCGACACTGAGCGCCGCCACCGCGTGCCCGTCGCGGTCCAGCACCGGAACGGCGACACCGGACATGCCCGGCAGCAGGCCGGTGGAGCGGCTGGCATAGCCCAAATCCCGCACGCGTGCGATTTCCGTGCGCAGATAGACCTCGTCGATGATGCCAACCCCCTGCATGCGCGGCAGGTTGAAGCGGATCACCTCCTCCCGTTCCTCCGCATGCAGATAGGCGAGGATGGCAAGGCTGCCCTGGCCGACGCCCAGCGTCACCCGGCCGCCGATGTCCCCGGTGAAGGAGCGGATGGGGAAGGGACCCTCGCTGCGGTCCAGACACACCGCGTCGAAGCCGCTGCGCACCAGCAGGAAGATGGTGTCGCGCAGGGTCGCCGACAGGCGCAGCAGGATCGGCCGGCAGATGTCGCGCAGGTTGTTGGGGTTGCCGGCCTGCGCCGCCAGTCCGAACAGGTCGATGCCCAGGCGATAGCGCTTGGTTGCCCGGTCCGGCTCCACCATCCCTTCCTCCGCCAGGATTTTCAGCAGGCGGTGCACGGTCGGCGGCGTGAGGTCGAGCGCGCGGGCGATATCGGTCAGCCGCGCCCCCGTCTCGTTCGACGAGGCCAGCAGGCGCAGGATCGCCAGCCCGCGCTGCAGGCTGGATTTGGCGCCCGTTTCGTCGCTGCCGGCGGTCTCGTTCGACTTGCCGCGGGTATCGACGCTCATGCTCCGGCTCCGTGTGAAAATCGGTGATGTTTGCTGCACCATCTATTCCGCATACCGGAAGCTTTTGCAAAATCTTTTCTGCTGACGGAAAAAGCGGATTGACGCCACCTGGGGTCACGCTGAACCATCGGGTCATACAGGTGAGGCCCCGAAAGTCAGAGGCCCGGTCAGCAAGAGGGAGAATTCCCCCGTGTCGTTCCTCGAATTGAAAAACATCACCAAGCGTTACGGCCCGCTGACCGCGGTCGGCGACGTGTCGCTGTCGGTGGAGAAGGGGGAGTTCGTCTCTCTGCTCGGCCCCTCCGGCTGCGGCAAGACCACGACCCTGCAGATGATCGCCGGTTTCGTCGAACCGTCGGCCGGCACCATCCGGCTGGACGGGCGCGACATCACGCGGGCCAAGGCGAACAGCCGCGGGCTGGGCATCGTGTTCCAGAGCTACGCGCTGTTCCCGCACATGACCGTGTTCGACAATGTCAGCTTCGGCCTGGAGATGCAGCGCGTGCCCAAGGGCGAGCGCAAGCCGCGGGTGGAAGAGGCCTTGTCCCTCGTCCATCTCTCCCCCTACGCCAAGCGCTATCCGCGCGAGCTGTCGGGCGGCCAGCGGCAGCGCGTGGCGCTGGCCCGCGCCCTGGTGATCTGTCCGCCGGTGTTGCTGCTGGATGAGCCGCTGTCGAACCTGGATGCGAAGCTGCGCGAGGCGATGCAGTTCGAACTGCGCGAGATCCAGCGCAAGGTCGGCACCACGACGGTCATGGTCACCCACGACCAGGCGGAAGCCTTCTCCATCAGCGACCGCGTGGTGGTGATGGAGGCCGGACGCATCACCCAGATCGACCAGCCCTACCGCATCTACGAACATCCGGAGACGGAGTTCATCTCCCGCTTCGTCGGCAAGACCAACCTGCTGCCGGGCAAGGTCGCGACGGCGACCGGCGCCGGCGCCACGGTGTCGCTGGCCGGCATCGCCGTGCCGGTGGAAATGCCGGGCCTTTCGGTGGGCGAGACGGTGACGCTGTGCATCCGTCCGGAAAAGCTGCGGTTGACCGCACCCTCCAACGGGCTGCTGACCGGCCGGGTCGCCGACCGCTTCTTCCTGGGCAGCCAGTGGCTCTATCACATCGACGGGCCGCTCGGGACGGTGATGGTGGTGACGCCGAACGACGGCTCCGCCCCGGCAGACCAGGGTGCGCCCATCGGGCTGGAGTGGACGCCGTCCGTGGTGCGCGTCCATCGCGGCGCCATGGCGGAGGCGCCCGATGTCACGCTCGAGGTGACCTGATGAGCGCCGCCCTTCCCGATAGCGCGCCAGCCGCAGCCGTGGGCGACGAGGCGCCGGAGCGCCGCGTCCGGTCCGCTCCCCTGATCCTGTCGGCGCCGGCGGCGCTGCTGTTCGTGGCGCTGGTGCTGACGCCGCTGTTCCTGACGGCGCTGCTGTCCTTCAACCAGTTCGATTATGCGACCGGCCGCACCGGCGGCTTCACGCTGGAGCATTACCTGTCGGTCCTGACCGACGAGTATTACCTGGAGATCTTCTTCCGCACCTTCCGGATATCGGCACTGGCCACCGCCATCTGCGTGGTGATCGGCGTGCCGGAGGCCTACATCCTCAGCCGCATGGGCAATCCCTGGCGCTCGGTCTTCCTGCTGGTGATCCTGGCGCCGCTGCTGGTCTCGGTCGTCGTGCGCGCCTTCGGCTGGAGCATGCTGCTGGGGCCGGAAGGGCCAGTGAACGGGGCGCTGATCGCGCTCGGCATCGGCCGGATGAAGCTGCTCTACACCGAAGGCACGGTGGTCGTGGCGCTGGTCCACGTCATGCTGCCCTTCATGGTCATCCCGGTCTGGACCTCGCTGCAGAAGCTGGACCCGGCGGTGGAGCAGGCGGCGCTGTCCTTCGGCGCCTCTCGCGGGACGGCCATCGTCCGGGTGGTGGCGCCGCAGATCCTGCCCGGCATCCTGTCGGGAAGCCTGATCGTCTTCGGCCTCAGCGCCAGCGCCTTCGCCATCCCCGGCCTGCTCGGCGGGCGGCGGCTGAAGATGGTCGCGACCGTGGTCTACGATCAATATCTGAGCGACCTGAACTGGCCGATGGGGGCCGCCGTCGCCGTGATCCTGCTGGCCGCCAACCTGATCATCATGCTGACCTACCACCGCGTGGTGGAAGGCCATTACCGCCGCCGGCTGGGGTGAGGATGCCATGACCCGCAACGGACCCGTCGCCCTTCTCTTCCACACAGCAGTCGTCATCTTCATGCTGGCGCCGCTGGCCATCGTCTGCCTCGTCGCATTCACGCCCGAAAACACGCTGTCTCTGCCGACCCGCGGCCTTTCGCTGCGCTGGTTCGAGGCGGTGTTCCACCACCCCGACTTCGTGCAGTCCTTCTGGAACAGCCTGTGGCTGGCCTTCCTGGCGGCGACGCTGGCGGTGGCGCTGGCGGTGCCGGCCTCGCTGGCCATCACGCGCTGGGAGTTTCCCGGCCGCGGCTTCCTCAACGCGCTGTTCCTGTCGCCGCTGATCATCCCGCATCTGGTGCTGGGCGTCGCCATGCTGCGGCTGTTCGCGGTCATCGGCGCCACGGGCAGCTTCGGCTGGCTGGTGGCCGCCCACATCGTCATCGTCACGCCCTATGTGATGCGCCTGCTGATCGCCGCCATCTCCGGCTTCGACCGCAGCGTGGAGCAGGCGGCTTTCTCGCTGGGCGCCAGCGAGGCGACGGTGTTCCGCCGCGTCACCCTGCCGATGATCCTGCCCGGCGTCACCGGCGGCTGGCTGATCGCCTTCATCAACAGCTTCGACGAGCTGACCATGTCCATCTTCATCACCTCGCCGTCCACGGTGACGCTGCCGGTGCGGATGTACATGTACGCCACCGAATCCATCGACCCGATGATGGCGGCGGTGTCGGCTCTGATCATCGGCATCACCGCGGTCGCCGTGCTTCTGCTCGACCGCGTCTATGGGTTGGACCGCATCCTGGTCGGCCAGCACTGAGCATCCGCTCCGGCCGACCTCTCTCCTCGGAGACCAGTCATCATGGCTTTGCTGCAGCGTGTGGCCGAACAGGGCCGGCGCGTGGTCCGCTTCACCCTCGACGGGCGCCCGGTGGAGGCGCTGGAGGGCGACACCGTCATGACCGCCATGCTCACCAACGGGGAGCGGCTGCGCCGGACGGAGTTCGCCGACACCCCGCGGGCCGGGTTCTGCATGATGGGCGCCTGCCAGGACTGCTGGGTGCGGACGGAGGAGGGCGAGCGCCTGCGCGCCTGCGGCACCTTCATCGCCGACGGCATGCGCCTGCTGAGCAACGGGGAGTGGACGTCGTGACGGCTTCCCATCCTTCGGCGGCTCTCCCCCCCGTCATCGTTGGCGCCGGTCCGGCCGGCATCCGCGCGGCGGAGCGGCTGGTCGCCGCCGGGCTGCGTCCGGTGGTGGTGGACGAGGCGGCGCGCTGGGGCGGCCAGATCTACCGCCAGCCGCCGGATGGTGGCTTCACCCGGCCGAAGGCGGCGCTGTACGGCTTCGAGGCCGACAAGGCCGACGCGGTTCACCGCGCCATGGCGGCGATCCGCGACCGCGTCGACTACCGTCCGCGCACGCTGGTGTGGAACTGCGAGGATGGAGCGCTCGACCTGCTGTGCGAGGGGGCGAGCGAGACTCTGCCCTTCAGCCATCTGATCCTGGCGACCGGCGCCACCGACCGCGTGCTGCCCTTCCCCGGCTGGACGCTGCCCGGCGTCTTCACGCTCGGCGGGTCGCAGGTGGCGTTGAAGTTCCAGGGCTGCGCCGTCGGCCGGCGGGTGGCCTTCCTCGGCACCGGGCCGCTGCTCTATCTGGTCGCCTACCAGTATCTGAAGGCCGGGGTCGAGGTGGCGGGGGTGTTCGACACCACCTCCTTCGCCGCGCAGGCGCGTGCCACCCCCGGCATGCTGCGCGATCCGGGGACGCTGGCGAAGGGGCTGCTGTTCGTCGGCTGGCTGCGCGCCCATGGCGTGCCGATCCACAATGGCGTCCGTCCGGTGCGTGCAGAGGGCGCGGAACGGGTAGATGCGCTGGTCTGGCGCGATGCCCGTGGGCGGGAGCGGCGCACCTCCTGCGATGCCGTCGCCTTCGGGTTGGGCCTGCGGTCGGAGACGCAGCTTGCCGACCTCGCCGGCTGCCGCTTCCGCTTCGACGAGGCCGACCGGGCGTGGTTGCCGGAGCGGGACGGGGCAGGGCGCAGCTCGGTTCCCGGCGTCTATCTGGCCGGCGACGGCAGTGGCATCGCCGGTGCCGATGCCGCGGAACTGGCGGGGGAGCGCGCGGCGTTGGCCCTGCTGGAGGATCGCGGGCTGTCGGTGGAAGCCGCAAGGGTGAAGGAGCTGGACGGCCGTCTTGCCCGCATCGCCGCCTTCCGCCGGGTGCTGAACGCCGCCTTCCCGTTCCCGGCGGATTTGGCCGACGCCATCGCCGACGACACCATGATCTGCCGCTGCGAAGGCGTGACGGCCGGTGCCCTGCGCGAGGTCGCCCGCAGCGGACAGGCCCGCGAGATGAACCGCGCCAAGGCGCTGACCCGCGCCGGCATGGGCCGCTGCCAGGGCCGCATGTGCGGCGCCACCGCAGCGGAACTGCTGTCCCGCACGCTCGGCACCGGTCCCGACGGGGTGGGGCGTTTGCGGGCACAGCCGCCGATCAAGCCATTGCCGGTGTCAGCCGGTGCCGAGCGGCGGGAGGTCGCGTGATGCGCGAGAGGATCGAGTGCGACGTCGCCATCGTCGGCGGCGGGATCGTCGGCGGCTCGGCGGCGCTGTTCCTGCGGCAGGCCGGCCTGTCGGTGACCCTGCTGGAACGCGACTGGTGCGGCGCCAAGGCCAGCGGCGTCAATTTCGGCGGCGTGCGCCGGCAGGGCCGCCCGCTGGAACAGTTGCCGTTGTCCCAGCGCGCCCACGCCATCTGGGGCCGCCTGCCGGAGCTGCTGGGCACCGATGCCGAATATATCCGCTCCGGCCACCTGAAGCTGGCGCGCAGCGAGGCAGACCTCGATGCGCTGATCGCCTACCGCGAACGCAGCCAGGGCTTCGGCCTGGGGCTGGAGATCGTCGCGGGTGAGGAGTTCCGCCGGCGCTGGCCGGCGCTCGGCGACCGGGCCATCGGCGGGTCGCTCTGTCCGGAGGACGGACATGCCAACCCGCGCCTCGTCTCCCCCGCCTTCGGCCGTGCAGCGGCCAGGCTGGGGGCGGTGGTGCGCGAACAGACGCCGGTCGACCGGGTGGAGAAGGACGGCGACCGCTTCGTCCTGCTCAGCGGCGACGATCTTGAGGTTCGCGCCCGCTTCCTGCTGAACACCGCCGGCGCCTGGTCCCGGCGGGTGGCGGAAGCCTTCGGCGAGCCGGTGCCGCTGGAGTCGCTGCATCCCAACATGGCGGTGACGGAGCCGCTGCCCCGCTTCCTCGACGTCAACATCGGGGTGGAGGGCGGCGGCGTCTATGGCCGGCAGGTGCCCCGCGGCAACATGGTGGTCGGCGGCGGGCGCGGCTTCGCGCTGGACTCCGACCGCGCCCGGCCCCAGCGCGACGCCGTGCTGACATTGATGCGCGACGCGGCGGAGCTGTTCCCGCAGCTGCGCCACGCCCACGTCATCCGCTGCTGGACCGGGGTGGAGGGCTACACGCCCGACCGCAACCCGGTCGTCGGCCCCAGCCGCACCACCCCCGGCCTGTTCCACGCCTTCGGCTTCTCCGGTGCCGGGTTCCAGATCGGTCCCGGCGTCGGCCAGACGCTGGCCGAGCTGGTCGCCACCGGCGAAACGGCCATGCCGCTGGAGCCCTTCCGCATCGACCGCTTTCAACCGACCGCTTAAGACCTCACCCCTTGGCCCATTGGAGGACTGCATGCCCAGCTTGCGTACCCTGTCGCTCACCGGTCTCGCCACGGTTGCCCTCACGGCGGCCGCAGCCCTCTCCACCCCGGCAGCCGCCCAGACCAAGACGGTCTATATCGGCATGAACGGCGGCACGATGGAGAAGACCTACACCGAGCATGTCTTCCCCGCCTTCGAGAAGGCGACCGGCATCAAGGTGGTGGTCGTCCCCGGCACCTCGTCGGACATCCTGGCCAAGCTGCAGGCGCAGAAGGACAATCCGCAGATGCACGTCGTCTTCCTCGACGACGGGCTGATGTACCGCGCCATCGGCATGGGCCTGTGCCAGAAGATGGAACCGTCGCCGGCGCTGGATCAGGTCTATCCGTCCTCGCGCATGAAGGGCGACATGGCGGTCGGCGTCAACATGGGCATGACCGGCCTCGCCTATAACAAGGCGATGTTCGAGGAAAAGGGCTGGGCGCCGCCGACCAGCTGGATGGATCTGGCCGACGCCAAGTACAAGGGCAAGATCGTCGTCCAGTCGGCCGCCAGCAGCTCCTTCGGCCTGCATGCCTTCCTGATGTACAACCGCATCAAGGGCGGCAGCGAGACCAACGTCGATCCGGGCTTCACCACCTGGCGCAAGACCATCGGCCCGAACGTGCTGGAATACATCCCCAGCTCCGCCAAGATTGCGGAGATGGTGCAGACCAATGAGGCGGCCATCTTCCCGCTGACCCCGACCGGCGTCGGCACGCTGAAGGCCAAGGGCATCCCGGTGGAGTATGTCCAGCCCAAGGAAGGCTCGGTCGTCCTGATGGTCGGCGAATGCGTGGTCGCCAAGAACCCGGACAACGAGGCCGCCCAGAAGCTCGCCGCCTATCTGCTGAGCCCGGAGGCGCAGCTTGCCGCCCTGCAGTACGGCGCGCAGATCCCGTCCAACACCACGGTCAAGGCCCCGGCCGACGTCGCCGACGAGATGAACAAGTTCCAGGGCTACATGAAGACCGCCGTGACGGTGGACTGGGACGTCATCAACGAGAAGCGCCCGGACTGGAACCAGCGCTGGAACAAGGAAATCGAACGGTAAGGGGGGAGCTTTTTCTGGGGGGAGGGGTAGGGAGGGGGCATGCGTTGCCCGAGCCTATTCGCCGCCCTTCCCCAGCCACTTCTCCATCGCGTAGTTGTGGATCGGCACATCGCCGATCCGCAGCTCGCGCCGCGCCAGCAGGGTGAAGCCGCGGCGCAGGAGGAAGGGGCGGGCGGCCTCGCTCGCCTCCACATGCAGGCGGGGATGACCCAGCGCCGCGGCGCGGTCCTCCAGCAGGTCGACAAGCGCCGACATGGTGCCGCGCCCGGCCGCCTCCGGGGCGCAGTAGAGGAAATTGATGTGGCCGTCCGGCTCCACGTCGCTGAATGCCATCGGCCGGTCGTCGTCATCCACCGCGACCAGGGCGACGCGCCCGTCGCCATAGGCCTCCCGCACCCGCTCCACCGTGGGTGCCCGCGCCGCCCAGGCCTCCACCTGCTCAGGAGTGTAGAAGCGCGGACCGATGCCGCGGACGGAGCGGGCGTAGATCTCTGCCAGCACCGGGGCGTCTGACGGTCGGTAATCGCGGATCCTCATCGGCCCCTGTCCTTTGCGCCCCATCCTTCGGCGGCTATTTCGCCGGCGCCAGCCGCAAGACCGCGCCGTCGGAAGCATCGGTGATCACATACAGGGCGCCGTCGGGACCCTGTGCCACATCGCGGATGCGCGCGTCGAGCGGAATGCGCTCCGCCTCCTTCGCGGTGGCCCCGTCGATGGCGACCCGCACCAACCCCTTGGCGCTCAGGCCGCCGATCAGGGCGCTGCCCTGCCAGTTGGGGAACAGGCTGCCCTGATAGAAGGCCATGCCGGACGGCGAGATCACCGGCGTCCAGTGGATCACCGCGTCGGTGAATTCCTTGCGGGTGGGCGGGTCGGGGATGTCGCGGCCGTCGTAATGATTGCCCCAGCTGACCAGCGGCCAGCCATAGTTCCTGCCGGCTTCCGGCCGGTTCAGCTCGTCGCCGCCCGCCGGTCCCATCTCCGCGATCCACAGCGAGCCGGTGCGCGGGTCGATGGCCGCCGCCTCGATGTTGCGGTGGCCATAGGACCAGACGGTGGCCGCCACCTTGCCTTCGCCGGCGAAGGGGTTGTCCTTGGGCGGCGAGCCGTCGCGGTTCAGCCGCACCACCTTGCCCAACGTGGCATTGCGGTCCTGCGCCGGGCTCATCTTGTTGCGTTCGCCCAGCGTCAGGAAGATCTGGCCGTCGCCCGAGAAGACGATGCGGGTGCCGTAATGATGGCCGCCATCCACCTTGGGCGACTGGCGGAAGATCACCTGGAAATTCTCGATGCCGCGGTCGGTCAGCGTGCCCCGCCCCAGCGCCGTCCCGGACAGACCGTTGTCGCCGGCTTCGGCATAGGCGAGGTAAATCGTCCGGTTCTGCGCGAACTGCGGATCGACCGCCACGTCCATCATCCCGCCCTGCCCCTGGACCAACACCTTCGGCGTGCCGCCGAGCGGGGCGGAGAGGGAGCCATCGCGCGCCACGATGCGCAGGCGCCCCGGCTTTTCCGTCACCAGCGCCCGGCCGTCCGGCAGGAAGTCGATGCCCCATGGCCGCTCCAGCCCGTCGGCGAACCGGCTGACCGCCACCGGGCCGGCGCCGGTCTGGACGGTCTTGATCACTGGCCCGGCGCCTGATTGTGCCAGGGAAGGCGTGGCGGCAAGGGCGGCAAGAAGAGCGGCCGACAGGGTCAGGGTGCTGCGCATCACGATCCTCCGGTGAGCGGAATTGCCCGAGGCTTGGCCAGGCAGGCTGGCCTTTTCAGATGGGGGCGCCGGCGGAACGGCCAATATCCGTTCGCCGAAAGAGACCGTCGCCGGCACCGTAACACCCTGGGGGTATTGTTCGACCGCCGCCTCGGACCTCACCCTCCGCAGGACAAATGGTGATGCCACGGACTTCCGCCGCTTGGGCGATCCCAGGGGGCGATCCCAGGGGGCGATCCGGAAGGGATCACCGGAACAGGAGTGTTTCAGGAGGTGGAAATGAGGGAAGACGTGAAGCTCGACCGCAGGCTGGGCCTGTCGTCGGTGGTGCTGTTCGGGTTGGCCTACATGACGCCGATGATCGTGCTGGGCACCTTCGGCGCCCTGGCGACCGCCAGCGAGGGTACGACGGCGATGGCCTACGTACTGGCCGCGGGCGCGATCATGCTGACGGCGATCAGCTACGGCGTGATGGCCCGGGTCTATCCGGTGGCAGGGTCGGCCTATACCTATGCCCGCAAGTCGTTGAGCTCGAATGTCGGGTTCCTGGTCGGCTGGGCTGTTCTGCTCGATTACTTTTTCCTGCCGATGGTCATCTGGCTGATCGGCGGGGCCTATCTGTCGTCGGCATTCCCCGCCGTGCCGGTCTGGGTCTGGATCCTGGGCTTCATCGGCTTCACCACCCTTGTGAACCTTGCCGGTGTGCATTTCGCCGCCCGCGTCAATCTGGTGCTGATGGTCGTGCAGCTGGCGGTGCTCGGCACCTTCATCCTGCTTGCGGCGCGCTTCGTCATGGCGGCGAGCGGGCCGGGAGGGCTGGCCTCCGTCACGCCGTTCTTCCGGGCGGACGTGCCCTTCGGCGCCTCCGTCGCCGGGGCGGCGATCGCGGCCTATTCGTTCCTGGGCTTCGATGCCATCTCCACGATGACGGAGGAGGTTCGCGACGCCCGGCGCACCATGCCGAAGGCGATCCTGATCGTTGCGCTGGCGGGCGGCGCGATCTTCGTGCTTGCCGCCTATGTGACCCAGTTGGCCCACCCCGGCACGCAGTTCGATTCTGTGGACGCTGCCGCGTTCGAGATTGCGAAGACCATCGGCGGCGATCTCTTCGTCACGATCTTCCTCGCCACGCTGGTGGTGGCCCAATTCACCTCGGGGCTGGCGGCGCAGGCCAGCGTCGGCCGGCTGCTGTTCGCGATGGGGCGGGACGGCGTGCTGCCGGCGGGGCTGTTCGGGCGATTGCACCCGCGCTGGCGGACGCCGGTGTTCAATCTGGTGCTGGTCGGATTGGTCGGGCTGGCCGCGTTGTGGATGGATGTGACGACCTCCACCTCCTTCATCAATTTCGGCGCCTTCCTGGCCTTCACCGCGGTCAACCTGTCGGTCATCGCACTGTATGTCCGGCGGGAGCCGCAGGTGCGGTCGGCGGGGGTGCTGGTCGGGCTCGTCATCCCGATGGCGGCGGCGCTGTGCGACCTGTATCTGCTGGCGAACCTGGACGGCAACGCCAAGCTGCTGGGGCTGGCGTGGCTGGCGCTCGGGGTGCTTTACCTCGCCTACCTGACTGCGCTGTTCCGCAAGGCGCCGCCGGAGCTCCACTTCGCGGAATCGACCTCCTGATCCGCATGCCGCCGGTCCGCGGTCACTGCGGACCGGCGGAAAACACCGGATCGGTCAGGAATGTGCGGAAAAGCTCACCCTGGCTGGAGATCCGCAGCTTCGCATAAATCCGGCGGCGGTGGACCTTGACCGTATCCGGCGAAAGCGACAGCACCGCGGCGATCGACTGGGTGGAATGCCCCTTCAGGATCAGCGTGACGACTTCCAACTCGCGATTGGTCAGCAGCGGATGTTCGATCCGTCGTGGAGCGCCGGCGTTCCGGGCTCCGGCCGCGGCAGCCGGCAGGCCGTGCCAATGCCGCTCCCCCAGGGCACGGACGAGGCCGGATACCGCCTCCAGCCTTGCGAGTTCGCCGGGGGAAAAGCGCTCCGCCTCCCCGATGCGCGACAGGGAGAGGATGCCGATATGTCCGTCGGCGAGCGCAAGGCGGAAGCCGACCTCGTCCACGATGCGGGTTGCCGCATAATGGACGCGGAAATATTCGGACTGCTCGAAGTCGTCGGGCGCCAGTTGCCGCATGGCGATGAAGGCTGGCCCGTCGGACAGGCGGCTGGCGTCGTAGAAGGGGTCGAGCACATAGGCGCCGGCCAGATACTGATCGACGATGATCCCGCTGTCGGCGGCCATCCGGTCATTGTGCAGGTCGAACGCGCGACCGTCGGGGGCATAATGGAAGCCGTTCATCATCTGGTGCGTCACCAGCCCTTGCAGCGCCGCTCCCAGCGCTGCCGGAAAGCCGGGCGTACCGAGTGCCGCCACGGCCCGCGCGACGGCGTCGTTCCAGTCCGCGAAAGGCGCGGCGGCACCGTGATCGGCCGAGGGGGGCATGCGGGGGCTGACCTTGTTCTCGTCCAATGCCGGATCTGTCGCCGGCCATCAGCGGCGCGGCGCCATGGACACGCATCGTGGCACAGCACCCGGTGCGTCTCCAACCCCTTCCAAGGGCCTGCAATCGCAGGGATACCCCAGACCTTCCATTCATCACGGGTAAACCCATGACCGCATCGACGCCGACCGACCTCCACCCGCTCGACCTGCCGGCCACCGCGATGGCGGCTGGGATCCGCACCGGCCGCTTTCGCGCGGCGACGGTGGTCGGAGAGGCGATCGCCCGCGCCCGTGCCGTTGCCGGGCCGCTCAATCCCTTCACTCTGCTGCGGGAGGAGCCGGCGATGGCCGCCGCCATTGCCGCCGATCTCGCGGTGGAGCGGGGCGAGGCGACCGGTCCGCTGCATGGTGTGCCCTTTGCCGCCAAGGACATGACACCGACCGCAGGGGACCTGACCACGCTCGGCTCCTGGACCGAAGACAAGCGGCCGGAGGAAAGCGCGTTGTGCATTTGCCGGCTGACCGAGGCCGGCGCCATCCTGATCGGCAAGACCACCACGCCGGAATTCGCCCATTCCAGTTTCACCTACAGCCCGCGCTGGGGCGTGACGCGCAACCCGTGGGATCCGGCGCGCACGTCCGGTGGATCGTCGGGCGGATCGGCGGTGGCGGTCGCGGCCGGGGTGGTGCCCTTCGCCGAGGGTACGGACATGGGCGGGTCGGTGCGCATCCCGGCGGCCCTGTGCGGGGCGGTCGGGCTGAAGCCCAGCCTGGGCCGCATCCCGATGACGATCCTGCCGAGCGTGTTCGACGGCATCTCCCATTTCGGACCGCTGGCACGGACCGTGGAGGATGCCATCGCCTTCATGGAGGTCGCATCGGGACCGGGCGACGAGGACATCCAGTCGCTGCCGCTGACCTTCTCCGGGTCCAGGGCGCGGGCGGGGCTGCTGGAGGGACGGCGCTTCGCCCTGTCCATCGACCTCGGCTATTACGAGGTGCAGCCGGGCGTCGAGACGGCGATTCGCGCCGCGGTGGAGTTGCTGCGCCGGGCCGGCGCCGTGGTGGACGAGGTGCCGCTCGCCTGGACACGGGCGGTGAACGACAGGTGGCTCGACCTGTGGTGCGTGTTCATGAGCGCCTATTTCGGTGACAGGCTGGAAGCGGAGCGGGCGCGCATGGACCCGATCGTCGTGGCGCTGATGGAACGCGGCTTCACGCTCGGCGCCACGGAGGTCAAGCGGATCGAACTGCTGCGCACGGCGATGTGGCGCGACATGGCCGGGCTGTTCGAACGCTACGATGCGCTGCTCTGTCCGACCTGCGCGGTGACGGCGCCGCCGGCCGATGCCGGAGACGACGATTTCACGGGCACCGCCGGCGACGGACGCTTTCGCGGGCTGGACATGACCTGTCCGTTCAACCTGCTGCCTCACTGTCCGGCCTTGTCGTTGCCGGTCGGTCTGGCCGATGACGGTCTGCCGGTAGGTCTCCAGATCGTCGGCCGCCGTTTCGCGGACGAGGATGTGCTAGGCATCGGCCGCGCCGCCGAGGCTCTGCTGGCAAAAGCCGGACGCACCGGAAGGGTGTCGCCTTGGCATGGATCGCTCCTGACCCGGCGGTGACCGCTGCAGATCGTCATCCCCGTTTCGACGCTCGCGCCAGCCGAATCCGAACTTCGGCTGTTATGGGTTCCGTCTTGCCGATGGGAGTCCTGTCGTCGTGAATCGAACGCGCGGTATGGAAAAGATCTTGCGCCGGATATCGTCCAGCTTGCCGCGTTCGGCCTGGGCGCGCTACGGAATTACACTGCTGCTGGTCGGGCTGACGACGCTGGTGCGCCATATGCTCGACCCGCTTCTTTTCAAGTATCCGTTTCTCGTCTTCATCCCCACCATCTTCCTGATCTCGATCCTGTTCGACCGCGGGTCGGGGTTTCTGGCCGTGGCGTTGTCGGGGTTGTGTTCGGCCTGGTTCTTCATGAAGCCGGAAGGCGTGCTGTGGATTTCGGATCCGGGCGACCGGCTGGCATTCCTGATCTACATGGCGTTGGGATTCGGCATCGCCGCGGTCGCGGACGCCCTGCATCGGACGAACGAGCAGCTCCGCCTGTCCTGGGACCGGCTGTCCGCGGTGAATGAGGAAAAGGAGCTGATGCTGCACGAGATCCACCACCGGATCCGCAACGACCTGCAGCAGATCTGCGCCCAGCTGATGCTGGCGGCGCACCGGTCGGAGAATCCCCAGGACATCGTCGGCGGCACCATCGAGCGCATCGGCGTGCTGGCGCGGGTCTATGTCCGCCTGCGCCGGGTCGAGGGCGTCACAGTCGTCAATTCCAAGGGGTTCCTGGAAAGCCTGGTTGAGGATCTCCAACTTGGCGTGGTGGGCGTAAGGCCGGTGGCGGTCAATGCCGAGGTGGAGGATGTCGTGCTGGACATGGGCGTCGCCATCGCGGTCGGCACCATCGCCAACGAGCTGATCACCAACGCCTTGAAATACGCCTTTCCCGACGGGCGTTCCGGACGGATCGACCTCAGCTTCCGCAGGGAGGGGGACGAATGCGTGCTGCGGGTCTGCGACGACGGGGGCGGCATCCTGTCGGCCCAGCCGCAGGGAACCGGGCTGGGCGGCAAGATCATGCAGCAGTTGGCCCGGCAGCTGCGCGGCAGCCTGGACATCCAGCCGCTGCCGGAGGAGGGGGTGAAGGCAACCCTGCGCTTCCCCTTGCCGGAACCGGGAAAGCCCGCCGGTCACTGAGAAGAAGGGGGCCGCGGAGGTGTGGCGCGACGGCGTCCATCAGTTCAGGCATCCCGGCGCGGGCGAAATCCAATCGGGCTCGGGCGGGTGTCAAGATGGGCGGCGACGCATCGAAAACCACTCTTCCGCTCCATGTTTAATCTGCATCAACGCGGCGTCCTTCCGGCCGCGCTAGACTGGCGGGCGTGAAGCACAGCGCCGGCCGCGGGCCGTTTGCGAAGGTCACGCCAAACAGGTCCGGGACCGGCGGCCACCAGAATGGGAGGACGCCATGGTCATGATGAAAGCGGCGGTGTTCGTCGAACCGGGCCGCATCGTGCTGGACGACAAGCCGATCCCCGACGTCGGACCGCTCGACGCGCTGATCCGCATCACCACGACGACGATCTGCGGCACCGACATCCACATCCTGAAGGGCGAATATCCGGTCGCTCGCGGCCTGACCATCGGGCATGAACCGGTCGGCATCGTCGAGAAGTTGGGCTCCGCCGTCAGCGGCTATCGCGAGGGTCAGCGGGTGATCGCCGGAGCCATCACTCCCAGCGGCCACAGCAATGCCTGCCTGTGCGGCTGCCATTCCCAGGACGGCGCCGGCACCAGGCATGGCTGGAAGCCGCTGGGCGGCTGGCGCTTCGGCAACAGCATCGACGGCAGCCAGGCCGAATATCTGCTGGTGCCGGACGCCATGACCAACCTCGCCCCCGTCCCCGACGATCTGACGGACGAGGAGGTGCTGATGTGCCCCGACATCATGTCCACCGGCTTCGCCGGGGCCGAGCGCGGCAACATCCGCATCGGCGACACGGTGGCGGTGTTCGCGCAAGGTCCGATCGGGCTGTGCGCCACCGCCGGGGCCAAGCTGAAGGGAGCCACCACCATCATCGGCGTCGATACCGTTCCGGCGCGGCTGGAGATGGCGCGGCGCATGGGCGCCGACCATGCGGTCGATTTCCGCAGCGTCGATCCGGTGGAGGAGATCATGCGGCTGACCGACGGCCGCGGCGTCGATGTCGCCATAGAGGCGCTGGGTACCCAGGCGACTTTCGAGGCGGCGCTGCGCGTGTTGCGGCCGGGCGGCACGCTGTCCAGCCTGGGCGTCTATTCCGGCGACCTGCGCCTGCCGCTGGGGCCTTTCGCCGCCGGTCTGGGCGACCACACCATCGTCACCTCGCTCTGCCCCGGCGGCAAGGAGCGGATGCGCCGGCTGATGGCGGTCGTAGCCTCCCGCCGGGTGGACCTGAAGCCGTTGGTCACCCACCGCTTCACGCTGGACCGGATCGAGGAAGCCTATGAGCTGTTCGGCCACCAGCGCGACGGCGTGCTGAAGGTGGCGATCACCCCGTAGGCCGGAGTCCATCGGGGCCGGGCGGCGCGGCCCGGCCCTGACGGATCGCCCCTTGGCCGTTCCCCGCCTGAGGCCTATCTGCTGTGCCGATAGCCAGAGTGAGGAAAGGGGAAAGACGATGAGGAGCCTGTCGGTCGGCCTGCTGGGATTCGGCCTTGCCGGGTCGGTGTTCCACGCGCCGCTGATCCTGAGCGAGCCGCGCCTGCAATTGAAGGCGGTCGCCAGTTCGCGCGTGGACGACATCCGCCGCAGTGCGCCGGGGGCTGAGGCGACGACGGCCGAGGCGGTGATCGCCGACCCAAGCATCGATCTGGTGGTGATCGCCACCCCCAACACCAGCCACGCGCCCCTGGCGCGCGAGGCGCTGCTGGCCGGCAAGCATGTGGTGATCGACAAGCCGATGGCGACCACCGCGGCGGAGGCCGACGGGCTGATCGCGCTTGCCGAGCGGCAGGGGCGGCTGCTGACCGTCTTCCAGAACCGCCGCTGGGACAACGACTTCCTGACTCTGCGCGCCTGCCTGGAAAAGGGCGAGATCGGCCGCCCCTATCACTATGAGGCGCATTTCGACCGCTTCCGGCCGCAGATCAAGCAGGGATGGCGGGAGCAGAGCCTGGCCGGATCGGGCGTGCTGTTCGATCTGGGTGCGCATCTGATCGATCAGGCGCTGACCCTGTTCGGCATGCCCGACCGCATCCTCGCCGATGTCGGCGCCCAGCGGCCGGACGCGCGGGTGGACGACTGGTTCCACATCGTGCTGGGCTATGGCCCGATGCGGGCGATCCTGCATTGCGGCACGGTGGTCTGCCGGCCGGGACCGCGCTTCCAGCTGCATGGCGACCGCGGCAGCTTCCTGAAGCATGGCATGGACGGGCAGGAGGCGGCGTTGCGCGTCGGCCGCATGCCGACCGAGGCGGATTGGGGCCTGGACGAACCGGAGAACCACGCCCTGCTGGTCCAGGCCGACGGGACCGAACGCCGGGTGGAGACCCTGCGTGGCGACTATCCCGCCTTCTACCGCGGGGTGGCGGCGGCGATCCTCGACGGCGCGCCGCCGCCGGTGACGGCGGAGCAGGCGTGCGACGTGCTGGCGGTGCTGGAGGCGGTGCGCAAGGCGGCGGGACTGCCGGCCTGACGTCTATTCCCGCCAGGGCACGACGCCCGGCGGCAGGCGGCGGCCCAGCGCTCCGGCGGCGAGCATGGCGGCCAGCACGACCAGAATGGCGATGACGCCGAGGGCGGCGCCCAGCGTCGGGCTGCCGCCTTCCTCCAGCGCATAGACGACGACGCCCAGCGTCTCCCGCCCCTGCGACCACAGCAGGATGGAAACGGTCAGCTCGTTGAAAGCGGTCAGGAAGACCAGCAGTCCGCCAGCCGTCGCCGCCGGCGCGACCAGCGGCGCCACCACCGTCAGCAGGCGGCGCAGGGGGCCGGCGCCGAGCGCGCGGGCGGCTTCCTCCAGCGTCGGGTCGAGGGCTGCGCAGGCGGCTTGGACCGGACGCAGGGCCAGCGGCAGGAAACGGGCCAGATAGGCCGCCAGGATGATCCACAGTGTGCCGTAGAGGCTGAAGCCCAGCCCCGGCAGCGGCTTCAGGAACAGCAGGATGCAGCCGATGCCGAGCACGACCCCCGGCACGGCGTGCGGCAGTTCCACCAGCACCCCGACCACGCGGGCGATCCGTCCGGCACCGCCGCTCCGCGCCATGGTGTGGGCCAGCGGCACCGCCAGCAGGGCGAGCAGCAGGGCGGCCGATCCCGACAGCAGCACCGAATTGGCGAAGGCGCGCCCGACCTGATCGAGCGCCACCACCTCGCGGTAATGGGACAGCGTCAGCGTGTCGAGACCGATGGGCAGGCCATAGACCCGCACGAGACTGGTCGCCAGCAACGCCGCCAGCGGCGCCGCAACCAGAAGCAGAAGAACGCCCCAGGCCGCCGTTTCGACGGGCACGCGGGCGGATTCCAGCGGCAACGGCGCCAGCGGACGGGCGCCGCCGGGCAGGCGGGTGGCGATGCGCGATTGCAGGATCGCCTGGGCCGCGATGCCGAGGCAGGCGATGAGGCCGATCAGCGCGGCCAGCACCGCCACCTCGGGCAGGGCTGACGGGCCGAATCCGGCAAGCCGCCGGTAGATCAGCGTCGGCAGCATCGGGATGCCGGCCGGCACGCCCAGCAGGGCGGGAACTCCGAAATTCCCAAGTGCCGCGACGAAGGCCATGGCGAGCCCGGCGATCAGTCCCGGCAGGCAGAGCGGCAGCACCACGCCGCGCACCGCGCGCCAGGGACCGGCGCCGGATGCCCGCGCCGCCTCCAGCACGTCGCCGGGGATGGCGCGGAGCGCCGCGCGCAGGGCGAGGAAGACCAGCGGGGCATGTTCGATCCCCATCACCAGCACCATGCCCATCGCCGATTGCACCGGGTTCGGCGTGCCCACCGGCGGGGCAAGGCCGAGCGGCTTCAGGATCGGACTGCCGGAGCCGGCGAGATGGGTCCAGGCCATCGCCACGATCTGCGGCGGGATCATCAGCGGCAGGATCAGGGCGAAGGTCATCGCCGTGCGGGCGCGCAGGTCGGTCAGCCCGATCAGCAGGGCGAAGGGGCCGCCGATCAGCGCTGCCGCCAGCGTGGCGCCCGCGGCGATGGCGATGCTGTTGCCGGTGGCTCGCCAAGTGGCGGGGGAGTCGAGCACACGGCTTAGCACCGCCGGATCGCCCGCTTCCCACAGCAGACGCAGGACCGGCAGAAGCACGAGCAGCCCGACCAGCAGCGGCCAGCCGGGGAGGGCGCGCAAGAAGCCCTCTGTGGCTTTTCGACCGACCGGTGCAATCCCCCTCTCCCCCCCGGGGAGAGGGTCGGGGTGAGGGGGATGCATGGGGTGGATTTTCACGGAAGGACTGGGGTGCGCGATTCTTGAAGTTCCCTGCAACGCACCCCCCTCACCCTAGCCCTCTCCCCGCTTTCGGCGGACCGAAGGTCCGCCTGTCGCGTCAGCGCAAACTTCGTTTGCGCGTGAGCGGGGGAGAGGGGAACCTTCCCGCTTCGCACAAGCACGCTCACCCGCCGAACAGGTCGGCGAAGGCGCGCTTGTTGGCGTCGTCCTCGGCCAGGGCCTTGGCCGGGTCGTAGGGCAGCAGGGTGATGGTCGCCGGATCGGGGAAGCCCGGCGGCGGGTTGACGCCCGGCAAGGCCGGCAGGAAGCCCTGGCGGGAGGCGAGGTCCTGGCCGTCGCGGCTCAGCAGGAAATCGATGAAGGCCTTGGCCGTCGTCGGGTTCTTCGCGGTGCTGAGGATCGCCACGGGCTCGCTGACCGCGCTGACGCCCTCCTTGGGGAAGACGAATGCGACGGGGGCGCCCTTCAGCTGTTCGCGGATCGGCAGGTAATCGACGACCATGCCATAGAGCTTCGCCCCGCCGGCCACGTCCTTCAGGATGCCGCCGTTGCCCTTGGCCGCGGTGACGGCGTTGCGCTGCAGAGCCTCGTAATAGGCCATGCCCAGCGACGGCTGCGCCTTGATCGACGCCATGTGGATGGCGGCGGCTCCGGAATAGAGCGGGCTCGGCATCACCGTGGTGCCCTTGGCCTCCGGCTTCAGCAGATCCTGCCAGGAGGACGGCTTCATCGGGGCGGCGGTGTTGTAGACGATGCCGGTGGTGATCAGCTTGGTGCCGAACCAGTAGCCCTGCGCATCGTGCGTGCCGGGGCGATAGCCCGAAACGGGTGCGCCGGCATAGGGCTGCAACCGCTTTTCCGCCTTCAGCGATTCCATCGTCACCGCGTCGGCGATCAGCAGCAGGTCCGGCTGCGGCGCGCCGGCGGCGAACTCCGCCCGCAGCTTGTTCATCAGTTCGGTCGTGCCGTTGCGGACCCACTCCACCTCGACGCCGGGGTTCTTCGCCTTGAAGGCCTCCACCGTCTGGCGGGCATCGGGCTCCAGCTGCGAGGTGTAGAGCACCAGCTTGCCGGTGGCGCCGTCCGCCTGCGCGGTGTGGCCGAGGGCAAGCGTCAGGACCGTGGCGAGGGTGGCGAGAAACGCCTTCATCTCTGTCGTCTCCGTGGGAGCAGCGGTGAGAGCTGTGTCTTACGCCATGCCCGTGACAGGCGCGTGACAGCCAAGCGGAAAGCCCGAGCTAGTCGATCAGCTTTCCGTCCTTGAAGAAGGGATAGGGGCCGTCATAGTCGCCGATCACGGCGGTGTGGCTGACAACGCCGGTGTCGGCGCTCCACATGTGGATCTGGTAGCCCGGCGGCTCCATCACGAAGGCGGACGGCGCGTCGTCGCGCAGGTCGAGCGCCACCTGATGCGCGGTGGAGGGGGCGGTCGAGGCGATGGTGCCGGCCCAGCGCACCTGGATCGGCCGGTGCAGATGGCCGCACAGCACCCGTTCCACCTGCGGATGGCGGCGCACCACCGAAGCCATGGCGTCGGCGCCGCTCAGGCCGAGCCGGTCCATATGGCCGATGCCGGTGCCGAAGGGCGGATGGTGCTGGAAGACGATGGTCGGCCGGTCGGGCTGCTCGGACAGGCGGGCGTCCAGCCAGGCGAGCCGCTCGTCACAGACCTCTCCCGCGCCGGAGCCGGGCAGCACGGTGTCCATGGCGATCAGGCGGACCGGCCAATCCTCCACCGTGTAGTGGAAGAAGGGGCTGTCGCCGACGCGCGCCGCCAGATCGGGAAAGGCGCGGGCGAGGCCGGCGCGTTCGTCATGGTTGCCCGGTACGGCGAAAAGCGGAATGTCGAGCGGGCGCAGCAGGCCGAGCAGCCGCTCATACTCCTCCGCATGGCCGGCATCGACGAGGTCGCCGGTGGCGAGGATCACGTCGGGGCGGGGGGTGAGCGCCAGGACGGCGGCGACGGCGCGCTCCAGAAAGGGGGCGGTGTCCACGCGCCGGTAGGCGAGGCGGCCGGGGGGCTTGATATGGGTGTCGGTGATCTGGACGATGATCATGGGGACCTGTTCCAGGGCTTAAGTGTTTGATCGGCGGGGCGTTGGACCCCCACCCGAACCCTCCCCCGCCCAACGGGGGAGGTTAGGTGGGGGGCTGACTCCGCATTTATGGAGCTTACGGCACCGCCAGCACCCTCGCCGGATCGACGCGCAGCCAAACCCGGTCGCCGCGACCCAGGTCGCTCCGCCCCAAGGTGTCCACCGTCAGCGCCGGCCCGTCCGCCGGCTCCACCACCAGCCGCGTGCGGTCGCCCAGGAACACCGCGGCGGCGACGCTTCCGCCCAGATGCCCGTCGGCCTCCCCGGCGAGCGTCAGATCCTCCGGCCGGACCAGCAGGTCCACGGCACCGTCCGGTCCCGACCAGGGCAGCGACGCCGTCCCGATGCTCAGCATCCCACCGCGCACCGTCCCGCCCAGCCGGTTCATCGTACCGATGAAGTCGGCGACGAAGCCATCGGCCGGCTGGTAATAGATCTCGCGCGGGGTGCCGATCTGCGCCACGCGGCCCTTCGCCATCACCACGATGCGGTCGCCCAGCGCCATCGCCTCGCCCTGGTCGTGGGTGACATAGACGGCGGTGATGCCCAGACTGCGCAGTAGCCGGTCGATCTCCAGCCGCAGGCTGTCGCGCAGCTTTGCATCCAGCGCCGTCAACGGTTCGTCCAGCAGCAGCACGCGCGGCCGCACCACGAGCGCGCGGGCCAGCGCCACCCGCTGCCGCTGCCCGCCGGACAGCTGGTCGATCCGCCTCCCGGCGAACTCGCCGAGATGCATCAGGTCCAGCATCTCGTCCACCCGGCGGGCGCGCTCGGGCCGGGCCAGCTTGCGCACCTTCAGGCCGTAGGCGACGTTCTCCGCCACCGTCATGTTGGGGAACAGGGCATAGCTCTGGAACACCATGCCGACATTCCGCCGCTCGATGGGAAGCGCGGTGACGTCCTCCTCGCCGAACAGCACGCGACCGCCGGGATCGGGGCTCTCCAGCCCCGCGATGATGCGCAGCGTCGTGGTCTTTCCGCACCCGCTTGGGCCCAGGAAGACGATGGTCTCGCCGCCGCGGATGGTGAGGTCCAGCGGTTCCAGCGCGCGGGCGCTGCCGGCGAAGGTCTTGCCGCAGCGCTCCAGGCGGATCGGCACGGCGTCGAGATGGAAGCTGTCGGACATGCGGGCGCTCTCAAACGGACGGACGGCCGCGCTTGGCCAGACCCTGCAGCAGGATCAGGCTCGGCACGATCATCAGGAAGAAGACGAGGGTGTAGGCGCTGCCGATCTCGATCCGCAGCGAGGCGTAGCTGTCGGCCAACCCGACCGGCAGCGTCTTGGTCAGCGGCGTGTGCAGCAGCCAGGTCAGGTTGAATTCTCCCACCGACAGGGTCAGCACCATCAGCGACCCGGCCAGGATGCCGGATCGGCAGTTCGGCAGCACCACCGTGGCGAAGCGGCGCAGGAAGCCGGCGCCCAGGCTGGCGGCTCCCTCCTCCAGCGTCTTCAGGTCGATGGAGCCCATCACCGCCAGTACGGCGCGGACCATGAAGGGCAGGGTGAACAGCACATGGCCGATGAGGATGAACAGCCAGCTGCTGCGCAAGTCGCCCACGCCGCCATAGGTGACGATCAGCGCCAAGGCGGTGGCGAGGCCGGGGATGGCCACCGGCATCATCAGCAGTTCCTCCACAAGCCGGGCGATCCGGCCGGGGCGGCGGGCCAGCGCATAGGCCGCCGGCACCCCCAGCAGCAGCGTGCAGGCGAGGCAGGCGAAGGCGATCTGCAGCGACAGCAGGATGGTGCCGGAATAGACCTGCAACACTTCCTGTACCCAGCGCAGGGTGAGGCCGCTCTTCAAGCCCACGAAATAGTTGGCGGTCAGCCCGGCCAGCATCGACATCACCATCGGCACGGTCAGCAGGGCGCAGACCAGCAGGGTGAAGCCCAGTTGCAGCCAGAACCCCCAGCCCCGGCGATTAGAAAGACTGTGCATGGCCCGTCACCCCGCCGCCGCGACGGAGGTGCCGGCGACGCTGCGCGCCACCGCGAGCGCGGCCCAGGTGATGAGGCCGAGCAGGACGCTGAGCGCCGCCGCCGCCGCGATGTTCGCCTGGAGCGTGAATTCCGTATAGATGGTCATCGGCAGCACGTTGATCCGTGTGGCGAGCGTGAAGGCGGTGCCGAACGCGCCCATCGAGGTCGCGAAGCACAGGGCACCCGCCGAGATCAGCGCCGGCTTCAAGGCGGGCAGGATCACGTCGGCCACCACGCGCCAGGGGGATGCGCCCAGCGACCGCGCCGCCTCCTCCAGCCGCGGGTCCAGCTTCTCCGCCGCCGCCATCACCGTCAGGATGACGCGCGGAATCGAGAAATAGACGTAGCCCAGGAACAGTCCGGCCATGGAGTAGGCGAAGACCAGCTTCCCCCCGGTCAGCGCCTGGGTGATCGTGCCGATCAGCCCCTGCCGTCCGGCAAGCATGATGACCATGAAGCCGATGACCACGCCGGGAAAGGCCAGCGGAAAGGTCAGCAGCGCCACCAGCAGCGCGTGCCCGGCGAAGTGATGGCGCACCAGGAACAGCCCGGCGACGGTCGACACCGCCAGCGTCACCAGGGTCACCCCGGCCGACAACGCCAGCGTGGACAGCAGGCTGTCCAGATGTCCGGGATCGATCAGCGTGCTGAGATAGGCGGACCAACCTTCCGCCCCTCCGGCGCCGATCAGGATCAGGCGGACCAGCGGCAGCAGGAAGAAGGCCGCGAACACCGCCGCCGCCGGCGCCAGCAGGGCCGCCAACCGCAGCGGTTCGCCCGTCCACCCCGACCCGGCCCGCGGCGATGCCGCGGGCCGGTTGGGGAGGGAGGCGTCTTGCGCGCAGGCGCTCACTTCACCTCCGCCTGATAGCGGTCCATGAAGCCCTTCTGAGCCTCGGCCATGCGGGCAAGGTCGACCGGCTTGGCGCGGGCGTAGTCGGCGGCCGGCAGGAACTTGGCCGCGGTCTCCGCCGACATCGCCTCGGCGCGGACCGGGCGCATGAAGGCGTTGGCCCACAGGGTCTGGCCCTTGTCCGAGAGGACGTAGTCCAGAACCTTCTTGCCGTTCTCCGGGTTCGGGCCGTTCTTGACCAGCGCCATCACATAGGGGACCGACACCGTGCCTTCCTTCGGGATGACGAAGGCGACTGGGGCCTTGTCGGTATATTTGGCGCGGTAGGCGTTGAAGTCGTAATCGATCAGGATCGGAATCTCGCCCGACAGCACGCGGGCGTAGGAGGTCTGCTTCGGCACGATGGGCTGGTTCTTCTGCAGGTCCTTGAACCAGCCGACCGCCTTGTCGAAGCTGCCGTAATCGCCGCCCAGCGCGAGGTTGACCGCCACTGCGCCGACATAGCCGACGGCGGCGCTGGTCGGGTCGAGATATCCGACCATGCCGGAATAGGCGGGCTTCAGCAGGTCGGCCCAGCTCTGCGGCACCGGCTTGCCGCCCAGCGCCTCGGTGTTGACGAAGAATCCCAGCGTGCCGCTGTGGATGGCGAACCAGTTGCCGTCGGAATCCTTCATCCCGTCGGGAATCTCGGCCCAGGCCGCCGGCTTGAAGGGCGCGACGACGCCGGCCGCCTTGGCCTGGATGCCGACCGGCCCGCCGAGATAGACGACGTCGGCGACCGGCTTGTCCTTTTCCGCCAGCATGGCGGCGAGCGACTGGCCGGAATTCTTGTTGTCGAACGGCACGGTGATGCCGAGATCGGCCTTGATCGCCTTCAGCTGCGACGCCCAGTCGGCCCATTCCGGCGGGCAGTTGTAGCAGATGGCGGTCGGTTCCGCCGCCGTGGCGGGAGCGACCGTGGCGGACAGGGCGGCAACCAGCGAGACAGCGCCGAGGGCGGCGCCCAGAAAGAACGGGCTGGGCAGGAACGGCTTCATCATGATTGAGTGTATCTCCGTTCGGAAAGCGCTTGGATCGGTTCGGAAGGCGCCGGGCCGAGCGATTCGCCCGGACGCAAGGTGAAGGGCAGCATCACGGCGCGACCCTGCAGGTCGCCGGAAAAGCCGGTACGCAGGCATTCGAAGGCGGTGGCACCCATGGCGCGGGCCGGCTGGACCAAGGTGGCGAGGCTGGGCGACATCAGCCGGCCGACCTCGATCCCGTCGAAGCCGCAGACCGACAGGTCGTCCGGCACCGACAGGCCGAGATCGCGCAGTGCCCGGATGGTGGCGAGCGCCAGCATGTCGTTGGAGGCGAAGAGGGCGGTCGGCCGCTCCGGCCCTTCCAGATGGGGGGCCAGGCGGTGGGCCAGCCGCAGATCGTTGAAATCCACCTCCACCACCGGGCCCGGCGGCAATCCGACATCGGCCAGGGCCGCCTGCCAGCCGGCATGGCGCCGGCGCGAGCGGTCGGACTGGCGGAAGCGCCCGGCGATCATGCCGATGCGCCGGTGGCCGAGCACCGCCATCCGCTCCACCACCGCGCGGGAGGCCGCGACATTGTCGACCGACACATGGGCGCGGAGCGCGCGTTCCGGCTGGTTGTAGGCCAGGACATAGGGAAGCCGCACCTCGTCCAGCGTGTCGAGCGAGCCGCTGCGGTCGGCATCGGCGACGGTCAGCACCAGCCCTTCCACCCGGTTGGACAGCAGCCCTTCGATAGCGCGCGATTCCTTGCCGGGATCATAGTCGGTGGAGGCGATCAGGACGCTGTATCCGGCCTCCGCTGCGGCTTCCTGGATGCCGGCGACGCTTTCGGCGAAGACGGGGTTGGTCAGCGACGGCACCAGCACGCCGACGGTGCGCGTGCGCGCCGCCTTCAGGCTGCGCCCGATGGTGCTGGGGCGGAAGGACAGGTCGGAGGCGGCGACGCGGACCTTTTCCATGGTTTCCGGCGTGGCGTTGCCGGTGCCGTTGAGGACGCGCGACACGGTGGCGATGGACACCCCGGCGCGCGCCGCCACGTCGCGGATCGTCGCCACGCGTTCCACCG
This sequence comes from Alphaproteobacteria bacterium, assembly GCA_046570145.1. Taxonomy (GTDB): domain Bacteria; phylum Pseudomonadota; class Alphaproteobacteria; order Azospirillales; family Azospirillaceae; genus Azospirillum. The sequence goes on along the minus strand of JBKHVJ010000333.1, from coordinate 1,776 downwards.
CGCGGGCGGTGCCCCGCGGCGTCTGTCCATCCGTGAACCGCATCCCGCCCCGCACCATCGAACACCCGTCCTTCGATCGCCGGCCGATCCGGCGCAGGGCAGAGTGACGGTGGCGTGTTGCAATCGCGTGACGTCAGGGAAACGGTTTCATGAAGAATGGAAACGTTTCCATGGGGCGGCGGTGGGGTGTTGCGGTGTCGTCGAAAAAGGCTGAATTTAGTGTTTGCGTCGCTGGAGGGCTTGGACTATGTTCCACCTCCACCAGCGATGGACCCGTAGCTCAGCTGGATAGAGCGCTGCCCTCCGAAGGCAGAGGTCATGAGTTCGAATCTCGTCGGGTCCGCCATCGATATCAAGGGCTTAGCCGTTACCGCGGCTAGGCCCTTATCGTTTCAATCCCCGTATAGATCCCTGTATCCGTCCGGCCACGCCGCGACGTCGCCGCCTCGGCCATGAACTCGGGCGCATGGTGACCGTAGACCTGCTGGACCGTCTGCGGGGACATGCCGACGAACCCGCCGACCGGCCACACATCCAGTCCGTCGCGGAGCATCCACGTCACACGGGTATGCCGCAAGGTGTGCGGGTGCGCCTGGGGCAGTCCGACTGCCGCCGCGGCCGCCGCAAACCCCTTCTTCACGTCGCCGACCGGCTTACCATCGCATTCGATGACGAACTGGCGCGTAGTCCTCCGGGCGACCCGGAGCCACGGAAGCGGCCTCGCCGCGATTGGCACGTGGGCCCGCCGCTTCATTGTCTGCGCGCGCCCAACCGGGTTGAAGTCGATGAAGCCGCGGTCGAGGTCGACAAAGCCGCCCTCGGTGTTCGGCTGCCACTGGAGCTTCAGGATCGCCTCCTTCCGAGCGCCGTGATAGAGCCCCACCAGGATGAAGAGGGCTAGGTGCAGGATGGCGTGCTACTGGCCGTCGGCATCCTTCCACCGCCACCGGCGGCGCAGGCCGATCCGAATGCCTCGCTGATGCTGGGGGCGCTCACGACGATGGCCACGACGGCGGTCAGCTACTGGGTGGGCCGCTCGGCCGGCTCGGCCGCAAAGGGCAAGCTGCTGCGGGGGAGGTCACGGGAAGTTGAAGGACTACCAGAAGTTCAGGGAAAGTGGCCGAGCCTCTGCTCGAATATATCCAGCACTTTCTCAACTGCATTCAGCCATTGCTGCCCATTTGCCGAACTTGGGCCGATAGAATGGTGACCTCTGCGGTCGAACACCTCGATAAACTGGCCTTTCTGGCCGGTTAAGACCACGGAACGGGGCTTGCGCGGTGAGAAGCCGGCGATTTTGGAGGCTGAAGCCGCAGTTTTGTGTGAAAACGCAGAAGTATGCAGCGGTTTCTGCGCTATACCGGCGCAGTTCGCCCCTCGAGCCAGATCAGGCGTCGGAAATTGTAGGCGAGGTTGGCGATCCCGATCTTCACCGTCGCGCGCCCAAGGCCGATGGTTCGGATGAACAGCCCCATGCGCTCCTTCTGTTCGGCGAACACATGCTCGACGGCGGATCGCACCGCCGAGCGGGCGCGGTTGGCACGTTGGTGCGGCCCCGGCATCGGCCGCCCCTTCGGCTTGCGGAAATGCACCATGCGGCGGCGACCCGCCGCCGCGATGGCCGCTTGATTGGCCTTCGAGCGGTAGGTGCTGTCCGCCCACACCCGGCTGTCGAAGGCGTCCGGGTTGAGCAGGCCCGGCAACTGCGCGCCGTCGTGCCGTGCGGCGTCGGTGACGAGAAAGCACCGGATCAGGCGGAACCGGCGGTCGATGTTG
>JBKHVJ010000332.1:0-10450 GCA_046570145.1 Alphaproteobacteria bacterium | reverse complement strand
GATCTCGCCTCATGCGGAGGACGCAGCAGGTCTCTTGGACCCGCCCCTATCGATTTCCCAGCCAACCGGCCAACAAGCCATGGCGACCATGTAACCGACCGTGCGGCCAAGCTTGGGCTGCGGTAAGATCGGGCGAGATTGCTGGCTGGAGGAGGACAGGATGCGGCGGCGGATCGTCAAACCCAACACCCGCAGTTTCACCGGACGCCATGTGCTGCCGGACGGCAGCGGCGACGTCCGCTTCGAGTCGGGGCTCGAGCGGGATTTCCTGACCCTGCTGAGCCTGCGCGACGATGTCCGGGAGATCGTCGAGCAGCCACTGACCATCGATATCGTTTGGCCCGGCGGGCAAGTGCGCCGCTACACGCCCGACTTCAAGGTCACCTATGCCGACCGGGTGGTCCTGTACGAGGTCAAGTACCGCGAGCAGCTGCGCAAGCTGTGGCCGACCCATCGCCATAAGTTCCTGCAGGCCAGAGCCTGGGCAAACAGCCAGGGCCTGCGGTTCCGCATCGTCACCGACCTGACCATCCGCACCGTCCGCTTCGAGAATGCGCGCCTGCTCAGCCCCTATTTGGGGATCGAGCCGGATGCCGGCATGGCCCAGGCGATCACCGACGGCCTCGCCCACGGGCCACGGACGGTGCTGGACCTCGCCCAAACCCTGTGCCCCGAGCGCTGGGACCGCGCACGCTTCTACGCGGCGCTGTGGCCGATGTTGGCCAACCGCAGCCTGCGGATGGACCCGCGGGCGCCGCTCGGCATGGACCTGCTGGTCGGGCTGTCCTCATGACCGATACCCTGCCGATGCCAGCCCCCCTCACCTACCGCCTGGGAGTGGATGCCGAGGTCGATTTGGGTGGCATCCTCGGCATCGTGGTGTCGATCGTCTCGCTGACCAGCGTGCTGATCGAGAACAGCGCCACCGGGGAACGGGCCATCCACGAGGCCGTCGGGCTGAAACCCTGGACGGGCACGGACGCCAGGCAGCGCCCCATCCCCGATCTGGCCGAGTTCACCGAGGAGGAACTGGCGGTCGGCCGGCAGCGGCAGGACGAGATCGAAGCTCTTCTGGTCCTGCGCCGCCGCACCAAGGCAGACGTGTCTCTGGCCGCCGAGCGCCTGGGGCTGCGGGTCTCGACGTTGTATGGACTGATCAACGACTACGAATCGGAACGCTCGCTCACCTGCCTGATCCCGCACGCCTACCGCCAGCGGCGGCGGCGCAAGCGGATCGGAGCCGAGACGGAGCAGATCATCGCCACGGCGATCGATGCGATCTACATGCCGAATGCCGGAGCGCGGGCGACCGAGGTCATCACGGAGGTGCTGGACCAGCTGAAGCGCGCCGGGCTCAAGCCGGTGGCGCCCAACACGATCCGCGCCCGGGTGCAGGCCCTTGACCCGAAGGCGGTCGACACGGCCCGGTTCGGCGGCATGGCGGCGGAACGCCGGCACCACCAGACTTACGGCACCGGCGATCCAGCGCGGTGGCCGCTGCAGCGCATCCAGATCGATCACACCGTCGCCGACTTCTTCGTCGTCAGCCCGGACGGCCAAGCCGTGACCCGGCCGATCCTCACGCTGGCCGTCGACGAGTTCAGCCGGGTGGTGAAGGGCTTCTACCTGTCGATCCACCGGCCGTCGACGCTCTCGGTGGCGATGGCCCTGACCCACGGCATCCTCGACAAGGAAGAGTTCTGCCGCCGCCATGGCCTGGAGTCGCCCTACCCGGTCTGGGGGCTCGACGATGCCATCCTGACCGACAACGCCGCGGAGTTCGACAGCCGCGGCCTTCAGCTCGGCTGCCGGCAATGGCGCATCCGCGGCGACTTCCGGCCACTCGGCCAGCCCTATTTCGGCGGTCGCATCGAACGCCTGGTCGGCACGATGATGGGCGATGTCCGGCTGATCCCCGGCTACACCTTCAACAGCATCGGCGAACGGGGAAAAGACTATGACGGCCGCGCCGGCGCCGCTCTGACGATTGAGGAGGCAACGCGCCGTCTGGCGATCATGATCGTCGATCGCTACCATCGGAGCCGGCATTCCGCCTTGGGGACGACCCCGCTGAAGGCGTACGAGCACGGCATCCTCGGCAGCGACCGTATCCCCGGACGTGGCTACCCGCGCATGCCGTCCGACCCCGGACGCCTTCTCAAGGATTTTCTCCCGGTCGAGTACCGGACCGTCCAGGCCTACGGCATCCGGCTCAACCACCTGACCTACCAGAGCGACCTCCTCCGGGTGCTGGCCAGCCGGAAGGACGGCCGGAAATACGTGGTCCGCTACGATCCGAGAAACGTCAGCGTGATCCATTTCTACAATCCGGACACGCAGGAGTATTACGATATCCCGCTGCGGGACCGCCACCGGCCGCCGGTGGCGCTGTGGGAGGTCGACGACGCCGTCGCCGAGCTGAAGCGCCTCGGGCACGATGCCGACGACGAGCACGCCATCTTCCGGGCGATCGCGCGATGCCGCCAGATCGATGCCGAGGCAGCCCGCAAGTCGGCCGCGGCCCGGCGCCGGCAGGAACGCCGGCGGGAGGACGCGAAGGCCCATGCGGCCCCTGCCCCGACGACCGCTGCGGCCCACGACACAATACCGGCCACCGTGCCGTCGACCGAGGCCGGGAACGATCAGCAGCCCACCCGGCGCGTCCGGCCGATCCGTGATCTGGAGGGCTGGTGATGACCGGCTACGACCACCTCCACCCCTCCACCGTACCGCTGCTGGAGTTGCCGGCTGCGGAGCGGATCGAACGGGTTCGCACCAAGCGTTGGATCCCCTACGCCTCAATTCGGGACCCCTACGCGGCGATGCGGACGCTGCTGGACATCCCCCGCCAGCAGCGTCCCGAGAACATCCTGATCGAAGCGCCGACCAACAACGGCAAGTCAACGTTGCTGGAGCGCTTCGAGGCCGATCACCCTCCCCTGCACCGCCCCGACCAGGACAAGTCGCTGATCCCGGTTTTGATGATCTGCCTGCCGGAGCACCCGACCCTGATCATCGTCTACCAGACGATCCTCGACCGGCTTGGCTGCCCTTATGCACCGAGCGCCCGGCGGGCGGAGCTGAGGCGAGCGGTGGTTACCAACCTGGAGAAGGTCGGCACCCGGGTTCTGCTGGTCGACGAGCTTCATAACCTGGCCTTGTCCGGCCCGCAGGAGCGCGATGCCATCCTCGCCTTCTTCCGCGCCCTGGGAAACGAGCCGGCCTTGCGCATCAGCCTCGTCTTCGCCGGAACCCCAGGCGCCCGGATCACCACCCAGAGCGACCCCCAACTGCTCAACCGCTTCGACGTGTTCCAACTTCGGCTCTGGCGGGATGGGGACGCCTTTCGGGAACTGCTGGCCTCGTTCGAAGCGCTGATGCCCTTGCGAGAGCCGTCGTATCTGGGTGACGACGATGCGATCGCCCGCGACATCCTGAGCCGTGGCGAAGGGGTCATCGGCGAGTTCTTCAAGATCGTCAGCCGGGCCGCGGTGCTGGCGATCGAGTCGGGTGAGGAGCGGATCACGCTGAAAACGCTGTCGCGCATCCGCTACCAGGCCCCCTCGCACCGCAAGGTGACGATCGACGATGTGCCGGCGCTGCCATGACGCTCCGGCCGTGGCCCTGCCGACCGAAGCCACTGCCGGATGAACTGCTGTCGTCCTGGATCGCCCGCACCGCCATCGCGAACGGCCTGACTCCGGGACATTTCATACGCGCGGCCTGGCCTGAGGTCCGGGTCGCGGCTCGTGACATCGACCATGTCGGTCCCAGCCACGTGGTCGAGCGCATGGCGGCAAGGACCCTCACAGACCCGGAACGGGCCTGGAGCACCACGCTGGGCAGCTTCAGCGGCTTTCTGTTCGAGGCGCACGCTCCGGCCGACGGTCGGCACGGTGGGACCAAATGGATCACCCGCACCCGGATTGCCGGCGGCATCTGGCACTGGCCGGGACAGCAGTTCTGTCCTGCCTGCCTGGCCGAAGATCCGGTCTGGATGAGGCGGTCCTGGCGCCTGGCGCTGTCGGCGGTCTGCCCCCACCATGGCTGCGTACTGGCGGACCGCTGCGGCCGGTGCGAAGCGCCGGTCACGGTCATCCGGGCGGACCATCCTGGACAGTGTCACGCCTGCCAAGGCGATCTGTCGCTCACCCCCTCTGCCGCAGCGCCGTGGGAAGCCATCGCCCTCCACCGGCGCCATGAGGCCATCCTCGCCCGTGGCTGGGCGCAACTGGGAGAGTATAGTCTTTATTCCACCCGGTATTTCGACCTGCTGCACTATGTGCTGCGCTTGCTCGCAGGGCCGCGTTACGGAGAGCGGCTGCGGACGATCGTCAGCCGCCTGTGGGGCGGCGATGCCACGCCGCCGGTGCGACCGGTCGGGCTGGCCAAGCTTGAAACGCTTTCCCCAGGCGACCGTGCCCGGCTTCTCGACCTGGCCGCGCGCCTCCTGCCGGGATGGCCATACCGGTTCGTCGGCGCCTGTGCCGAAGCCGGGGCATGGCAGGGAGAGCTGATGTTCCACTTCGCCGATGCCCCCTTCGCTTTTGCCGATCCGGTGCGCCGGCTGCTTCACAATGCGCCGTACCGCCCCACACGCGAGGAAGCCGCAGCAGCGGCCGCCCATCTGCACCGCAGCGGTCAGCCGGTCACGACGCGCGCTCTGAGCAAGCTGGCGGGATCGGGCGCCGTCCGCGCCCGCCTGCACAGACCGGATGCGCCCTGACTGTCAGGGCAGAACCGGGACCGACACCAGGCGCCACGTCCGACCATCCCGCTCCACCCGCCCCGCGTGCTTCAGGCGGTTCAACACCATGCCGGTGGTCTTGGGATGCACGGCCAGGCCGAGGCGCGCCTGGGCTTCGCGTGCGATGTCCGAGGCCTTCAGGCTCTTCGGGTAAGCCGCGGTCAAAGCGGCGAGGACCTGGGCCTGGAAGGCCCCCTTGCCGACCGTCCGGCCCGTCGTGGCCGCCACGACCAAGGGCGGCGGCAGTGGAACCGTCAGCACGCGGGCCGCCGCTTCGGCATCGGCCAGTGACGACCGCAGCACACTCAGCCGCTCCTGAAGCCGGTCGATCTGCCCGGTTGCCGCGATGATCTCCTGTCGGATGACAGCCACCCTGCCGGCGAGTTCCTGGCTGAATTGCGTGTGCGCGGTCATCGGCACCCCTCCACCGGCCTGTCATCTTCCCTTGCGATCAAAGAATTCTAATCATATTATTTTTATTCTTCAATGCCGAGGTTTCAGTCGATGACGGTGCAGACGACGTTCGGTCAAGACCTCAAAGCATGGCGGACCGATCTGGGGCTCACGCAGACGCAGGCGGCCCATCTTCTGGCAATCGGCCAGAGCTGGTACAGCAAGCTCGAGAAGGATACGAACCCGCCGGGTCACAAGGTGATCGAACGCTTTTCTGCGCTCCGTCACTCATCCAGCCAGCAACACTCCATGTACACATCCGCCTGCACAGCGTTGCTGGAGGAATTGCGCGTGGAAGCCGGCCGCAGGCCAAAGCGCACGGAGGAGGCTCTGCGCATCGCCGTATCGCTCATCCGGTTCGTGAACGCGGAATGAAGACTATTCCTTGGGGAACCACCTTGCCCGATCCGACGGCGTTGGCCCGCATCGGTGGAGCGTTAACCGCGGACCTCGCTCTGGCGCTCGCCTTCCGCCGTTGGATCTATCGCTGGGAATGTTGCCCGTCGCCCTCTCCCGATCTGCTCCGGCTGCGGTTGGTGCGCCGGCACCGCGGGAGGGAGCGCACCGTTGTCATCGACGCGATGCAGCGCACGTCGTTGCGCCGGCAGTGGAGAGCGATCGGCGAGACCATGCGAAGCACGCGGCAAGCCGCCGTCCAGCGCAAGGAAGACTATTTTCTGCTGACCGACCGTTCGATGTCACCGGTCCTGCGCGGCAATCTGGAGCGTTTGGTCGCCTGCCGCCCCGCCTGCCCGCCCCGCGCGGTGGAACGGGCACTCTGCGACGAATGCCCGCCGCACGCGCTGATATCGATCGGCGTCCTGATGGCGCGGGCCGGCCGGCTCGGCATCCCCGCACCGGCCGCCCATGCCGCGATCATCTGGATGCTGGCGGTCGACGATTTGCGCTGCGATCTTCACCAGCCGCTGGGTCGGGATGCGTATGTTCGGCGTCTGTGGAGCTATGAGCCGACGGCACCTCAGCCCTTGCCAGAACCGCCTCAACAATCTGGTCCACCGTGGCGGTTTCCGTTCTGACCTTGGTGAACAGCAGATGGTGACGCAGATCGCCGACACCCCGGCCGTTCATCCGTTCCCCCCATTGCCCCCGCCGGGCGCGCACGGCCGTGACGACGCTGCACAGGTCCTGTTCCGACAAGCGGCTGCCATCCGGCTGAGCGATCAGCATCACCCCCTCCCAGTCCTTGGGATGCTTCGGGCGTGGTTCGAGGCCCATCAGACAGCTCCAGCGTCCGGACACGGAGAACTCCGCCACGAGAACCATGCGGGTCAGCCGGTCGGTGATCTTGTGCCACCACCCTCCGTTGGGATGCGGCGGCAGGCAGCCGAAGGTGAATTCGCCATGGTGCCGTTCGGCTCCCGGCGGCACCACCAGACCGGCAAGACCGGTCACGGATGAGTGGCACGACAGCGCCCGCAAGACGTCGCAGAACAGATCGACCTCGGGCTCGGTCGGCGGGTCCGCGGGAGGCTGCTCATTCCCGGTGATGAGCCTCACCCGGCGCACGGTTCCCTGGTCCGCCCCCAACACGCCGCTCGACACCTCGTCGGGAACGAGCACCTCCCCTGGGATGTGCACAACCGGCGTGCTGGTGGTGGCACGCTGGATGGTCTCGACACGGAGCGGCAGGTTGCTGAGTGCCGGAAACCGTGGAACGATGGAGGGGAGTTTCAGATCCTCCTGGGGCAAGTGCCGGTTCGGCCGGCGATTGTTGACCACCCGCTTTGGCCCGACATAGCCTGCGATGCTGTGCATCAGCACACGTCCGCCCTCGTCATGAGTTCCGGCAGGCTCGTCCTCGCACCTCTCGATGATCAGCTCATCGAACGGGAACGGTGCCGTACATTGGAAGAGACGGAGCAAGAGAACCCGTTCCGTCGGAGTACCGTCGGCCAGCGTAGCCGTGAATCGCTTTCCCTCCCCCGTCAGCCTCGTGCGTCCGGTAAGGGGAAACGTCGCGTACAGCGAGGCTGGCCGCCGTCCTGCCGCTGCAGCCATGGCTGCCAGGAAGGGCAAGCAGAAGGCCTGACGCTCGGCAGAGTTTTCCGCGGTGCCGAAGAAACGGCCGAGAGTGCAGCAATCGTCCCGGCCAAAGCCAGCCCGGGGTGCAATCCGGAGCACCCGCCAAGGGGCGTCAGCGGTTGCCGAGGACGACGGATCGGCTGGCACAATCTCCATCCTGGTGCGCGTGAGATCGCACAGACTTCCCGGGTCTCGCAGGAACGCTCCGTTCAACAAGGCTTGGGCGAGGGCCGTCGACGTTCCGATGTAGAACTGGGCCAGGGTAAGAGCCGGGATGATCAGGCCGTAGGGATCGTTGCCCACCTGCACGCCGACCAACCGGACATCCCTGCTGTGGAGCCGATAGACATGGGGCGGCAGGATGTAGTCGGTCTTGCGCTGTGGCGAAACCGGGTCGTATCCGCCGAACTCGCGGATCCGGTTGGAACCGACGGTCACGTCGAGCGTACAGTCTTCCAGTGTCTCAGCGCTGTCGGCAATCTTCTGACCATCATGCCAGACGCTGCCGATGATCAACAGCGGCAACCATCCCGCTCCTGCCAGAGCCCTTTTGGGAACGGAATTCCCTCCAATTCCAACGAACAGACAGTCGATCAACGGATCGAAAGGATCGGTCGCGTTGCTATGCGGACCATTGATCCAAACCAGACGCCACGGTCCGCCCTCGGGGAAGGTCTCGAAGAAAAGTTCTATATCCTCGGCGGAAGCACGGACTGAATTGAGTGCCACGCCCATCTCCCTCAGCTCATTCGGGTTATCAGAGTGGCCGAGCGCTTGGTGCATAAGCAATCGATTGCATTGTGGGGGACCATCACCGAAGCAATGATTGGATGTGCCATATCGATTTGGAAACGAAACGAGGCTTCCGGGATACTGTTTTTCGCACGCCCTGCTGGCGCCGGCGCTGCTCATTTCGTTGGCGCAATGAGGGTATCGACGCTTTCCCTTGGATGAGGGCGTTGCCACAACGATGCAAATGCCCGGCGAATCGGGACACGCATGACGCGGAGATGGCGCCGAACGCCCCCCTCTCCATCAGCAGCGATATCGGCTTGCGACCGGATTTGCCAGCCGGAGCTGTGAAGGACCTCACTGTCACCCTCCATCACCGAAAGCAGAAACACATGCTTGTGAAATCAACTTTACGGAGAAGGCTGTGTGCCTGGTCTCAAAAAACATGACGGTCGATGGTCACCGCACCTCGATGAGCCTGGAACCCGTCATGTGGGACGCTCTCCGTGACGCTGCCCGGCGAGAGGGTATGACAGCCAATGCCCTTGTTTCCCAACTCGCAGAGCGGTCTCCACGCACCCTGACGAGCGACGTCCGGGCGTTCATCGCCGGCTGCTACCGGGCGGCAGCCACCGAGGCAGGACACAGTGCCGCCGGACATGGCCTGGAGCTTCCATTGACGGTAGATCGGTTCATGACCGATCCCGGCCCATCACCCACTCTCCCTGCCGAGAGGTTGGCATCGGTCCGATAGGCCCCAGCACTCTGCACCTTCCAACAGCCGTGGCTGCGGCGCCTTCGTTTCTCGGACCTCCGGGTACGACCGAACGTCCGTGGACACGATCCCCGCCGGTCCGTTCACCGGCGGCACCACGCTCCTCGTCAGGACAATTTCCGATCTGAAACCATTGTCTTCAGATATTCTGGTTTCCAGTATTTTGTCTTTATCTTCTACCCTGGACTTATCGTTTTTCCATCAGGCTGATATCCATCCCAGCAGGCCTGAAAGAGGGCAACTCACGAGCGGAATTTCTGTTTCTTCTGCTGGAAACGACTGGAATTTCGAGGGGCCAGCCTCTGCGCCATCCGGATTCCGAATGGAATCCTCGCAGGGTCAAAAAGGCAACTTTCGTATCTCTTGAGCGGTTGCGACAGAGTGATTTGACGCGCATACTTATCAATAGATCAATTGCATGCGTAAGTAAAAAAGTTGTAACTGAAAATCAAACGGGTTGGGAGGGGTCGATGTCATTCATGCCACTCGGTTCGATGCAGGAGCCGCGTCCATCCGACACGGTCCTGGCGTTGATCGAAGCCGCACTCAATTCCGACTTCGTGGCGGTCCGCCGCCTCGGCACCACCCTGGTCCGCAGCCTTCCTGAACCGGATCGGGTCAGCACGCAGGAGCGGCTCACGCGGCTGTTCCGAGGCGCGGGCGGAACCCGCCCGCCGCACGCCGTGGCGCCCCTCGACGTCAAAACCAAATCCCCCCTGGTTGAGGAGCTGCCTTGGCCAACAGGCCCGCTGTTCCTTGACGACGAGGACTCCCAGCTGCTGGAGCGGTTCATCGCCGAAGCGCAGGCGGCCGACGAGCTCGCCGGCGCCGGACTGGCGCCACGCTCCAATCTGCTGCTGGTCGGGCCGCCGGGAACCGGCAAGACCCTGACGGCTGGCCACATCGCAGCGCGCCTGGGGCTGCCCTTCCATGTGGCCCGGCTCGACACCATCGTGTCTTCGCTGCTCGGAGACACGGCCAAGAACATCCGCGGCATCTTCGACTTCGTCCAGCGCGAACAGGGGCTGCTGTTCCTGGACGAGATCGACGCCGTCGCCAAGCAGCGGGACGATGCCCGCGACATCGGTGAGTTGAAGCGCGTCGTCAACACTCTGCTGCAAGGGCTCGACCGCCTCGACCATCGCTGTGTCGTCATCGCCGCCAGCAACCACGGCCACCTGCTCGATCCGGCGGTGTGGCGCCGCTTCCCATACCGCCTCACTGTCGATCAGCCGGCGGCGGGGCTGCGCGCCAGCCTGTGGTCCCATTATCTCGGCCTCGACCCCGCGGAGGCCCCTATTGCCGATGCCTTGGCCGGCATGTCGGACGGGTTGTCGGGCTCCGATGTCGCCGAGATCGCCCTTGCTGCCCGGCGCACCGCTCATCTGAAACGGACAAAAGTTTCCTTCACCGCAATCGCCGGTGCGCTTCTGGATTGCGCGAATGGCAAATTTTCGTTACCAACCATAGGTGAGCTCGACCGCGACGCGACCCTCAGTCTGCGCCGCGCGGTCGGCGAGCGGTTCGATTTGACCAACGGCCAGCTCAGCGCCCTCTTCGACGTGACCTACGAGGCCGTGGCAAAGGACGCGCGGGTGAAACGCGCCGGGGGGAAGCGAAGGAGCGGCCTTGCCCAACAATCCGGTGCTGCGGCTGACGGTGCACCCACGGCGGGAGCGCGTGACCGGCGGCGGTAAAGA
>JBKHVJ010000331.1:0-9967 GCA_046570145.1 Alphaproteobacteria bacterium | reverse complement strand
CCGGCGGCGGCACCGAGGAAAGCTGGCGCTGCAGGCCGGCGTGCCGCGCGACCGCGTGATCGTGGTCCCCGATCCGCAGAGCGGCCTGAAGATGCTGCAGGATGGCCGCATCGACGTCTATTCGCTGCCGGTCCTGTCGATCCATGATCTGGTGGGCAAGGCCAACGATCCGAACATCGAGGTGATCGCCCCGGTGAAGGGAGCGCCGGTCTATTGCGACGGCGCGGCTTTCCGCAAGCAGGACACCGCCTTGCGTGACGCTTTCGACAAGGTCCTGGCCGAAATGAAGGCGTCGGGCGAGTTCGCCAAGATCGTCGAACCCTACGGCTTTTCCGCCGAAGCCGCCAAGCAGACCTCCCGCGAGAAGCTCTGCGCCGCGTCCAGCTGAGCGAGCCGGCCGGGCAAACGTTGGCGCGTGGATTGAATCGGACGTTGGCCTGAGCTGGGGCGGGGCAGAAAATCTGCCTCGCCCCAGCCGCATTCCCATCTGCTCGGAGCCCCTGTCCGCCAGCGACGGCGTTGCCGCGACAGGGTCCATTCCTTGGAATCGGTGGGACAAAATGTCGCACTTTCCTCCATACAGGAGGAAGATGGCCGCATCCGCCCGGCGTAGCCTCGTCTTCGTAATGGAAGGGAGGTTGACGTGACATTCTCTTCGAACGAACCATCGCCCATCAATCAACGGGACCTTCGCAACGCCTTCGGCATGTTCCCGACCGGAGTGACGGTCGTCACCGTGCTCGACGAAGACGGAAATCCCCGCGGGATAACGGCGAATTCCTTCACATCCGTTTCGCTCGATCCGCCGCTGGTCCTTGTCTGCATCGGAAACCGTTCCTTCAGCTTTCCGATCTTTTGCAATACGTCGTCCTTCGCCGTGAATCTGCTGCACGAGGGACAAGCCGACGTCTCCAGCCTCTTCGCCTCCCGCTCACCCGAGAAATTCCACTCGACCGGGTTCGGCCCGAAACACACCGGCGCGCCGGTCCTTACCGATTGCCTCACCTGGTTCGATTGCACGGTGCACGACCGCGTGATGGCCGGCGATCATCTCATTCTCATCGGCCGCGTGCAGGCCTTCGGCCCGAGCGGGACGGCAAGTCAGGCAGCTCCGCTCGGCTTCTGCCGCGGCAGGTACGCGGCGGTGCGCGAAGCTCCGGACCCCGGCGGGGAGGCATCGCACGGCATGCAGGTCGGCTACCTCGTCGAAGCGGAGGACGGCATCCTGCTGCAGTCCGACGGAGCAGGCGGCTGGCGGTTGCCGAACGGACGCAGCCGCAAGGCCGAACGGGCACTGACATTGGCGGACGGGGGCACATTGCCGCTGCGACCGGACGACAGCTTCCTCTATTCGGTCTTCGACATCGCCGGGCAGGACACCGGCTGTCTGGTCTATCGCGCCCGCCTCGCGGACGACGCGGCGACCGCGACCCTGCCGCCGGGCTTCCGCTTCTTCGCGCTCGACGCCTTGCCCTTCGAGGCCATGCCGATGCGCGAGACCCGGGCGATGCTGCGCCGCTATGTCCGGGAACGGCACGCGGACCGTTTCGGCATCTACATCGACTCAAGCGATGGCGGACGTCTGGCGATGGTCGACGGCAGCACCTCTCTCTGGACCGGTGCCTTCGCCGAAAACGGCTGATCCCCCGCCGCCCCTTCACAAAAATACGAGATCGCGATGCACACCACCTGCAGATCGCTGGAAGGCACCCGCCGCAGCCTCTATATCGGCGGACGGTTCGTGGAACCGAAAAGCGGCCGTTACATTCCGAGCTACGATCCCACCACCGCCGAGCCCTGGTACGAGTTGGCCGATGCCGGTGCGGAGGATGTCGATGCCGCCGTCGACGCGGCACGGGCCGTATTCACCGATCCGGCCTGGCGGCGGATGACGCAGAGCGACCGCGGCAAGCTGGTGCGCCGTCTGGCCGAGCTGATCCTCGCCAACGCCGAAGAACTGGCGCTGATGGAAACCCGCGACAACGGCAAGCTGATCAAGGAGATGCGCGCCCAGATGCGCGCCATTCCCGACAGCTACCTCTATTTCGCCGGGATGGCCGACAAGCTGCAGGGCGACACCATCCCGGTGAACAAGCTCGACATGTTGAACTTCAACCTGCGTGAACCGCTGGGCGTCGTCGGCATGATCACGCCGTGGAATTCGCCGCTGATGCTGCTGACCGGCACGCTGGCGCCCTGCCTGGCCATCGGCAACACGGTGGTGATCAAGCCGTCGGAACACGCCACCGCCTCCACCCTGGCGCTCGCCGAACTGGTCACGGAAGCCGGCTTCCCGGCTGGCGTGGTGAATGTGGTGACCGGCGGCGGCGGCACCGCCGGCGAGGCGCTGACCCGCCATCCCGGCATCGCCAAGATCGTCTTCACCGGCAGTACCCAGACGGGCAGCCGCATCGCCGCCAACGCCGCCGCCAACCTCGTGCCCTGCCAGATGGAGCTGGGCGGCAAGTCGCCCCATGTGGTCTTCGGCGACGTCGACATCGAGCGGGCGGTGAACGGCGTGGTCGCCGGCGTCTTCGCCGCCGCCGGGCAGACCTGCGTCGCCGGATCGCGCTGCTTCGTCGAGGCCTCGATCTACGACCGCTTCGTCGAGGCCCTGGTCGCCCGCACCGGACGCATCACCGTCAACCACCCGATGGAGGAGAACACCGACATCGGTCCGCTCGCCCTGTCGGCGCAGCTGACCAAGGTCGAAGGCTATGTCGCCTCCGGCCTGCGCGACGGTGCCCGGCTGGCGGCCGGCGGCCGGCGGCCCCAGTCGGCCGGGCTGGAAAAGGGCTGGTATTACGAGCCAACGGTTCTGGCCGACGCGCGCAACGACATGGGCTTCATGCGAGACGAGATTTTCGGACCGGTCGTCGGCGTGGTGCCCTTCGCTTCCGAGGACGAGATGATCGCCATGGCGAACGACACCCGCTACGGCCTGGCGTCGGGCATCTGGACCAGCGACATCGACCGCGCCATGCGCTTCGCCACAAAGATCGATGCCGGCACGGTCTGGATCAACACCTACCGCGCCGCCGCCTACATGTCGTCGAACGGCGGCTTCAAGCAGAGCGGCTACGGCCGGCGCGGCGGCTTCGACGTGATGCGCGAGTTCTCGCGGTCGAAGAACGTCGTCATCGACTATTCCGGCGCCATGCAGGACCCCTTCGTCATCCGGCTGCGCTGATCCGCCCCGACCGGGCTTCTCCTCCCCCGAACAAAGGACATGGACATGAAGTTCGCCGTCGCGCTCGCCATGGAGCGCTTTTCACCGGACACGCCGATGAGCGACGTGACCAGCACCATGCTGGAACTGGTGAAGATGGCCGACCAGGGCGGCTTCGAGACCCTGTGGACCGCCGAGCACCACACGATCGAGTGCACGATCTCCCCCAACCCCTTCACCATCCTGACCTGGCTCGGCCAACACACCGAGCGCATCCGGCTCGGCACCGCCACCGTCGTCGCCCCCTACTGGAGCCCGATCCGGCTGGCCGGGGAGGCGGCGCTGTGCGACCACCTGACCAGCGGCCGGCTGGAGTTCGGCATCGCCCGCGGCGCCTACCAGTACGAGTTCGACCGCATGGCCGGCGGCATGCCCCAGCAGGAGGGCGTCGCCTACATGAAGGAGTTGGTACCGGCGGTGCAGAAGCTGTGGGCCGGCGACTACGCCCATGACGGCCATTACTGGAAGTTCCCGCTGGCGACCTCGGTGCCCAAGCCACTGCAGGCACCGCACCCTCGCATCTGGGTGGCGGCCCGCGATCCCGGCACCTTCGACTGGGCCGTCGGCATCGGCGCCAGCATCCTGTCCACGCCGCTGGCTGCCCCGGCCGCCGAGATCGCCGTTCTGGGCGAGAAGTTCCGCAAGGCGGTGGCCGACCATCCGGAGGTTCCGCGTCCGCGATTCATGATGCAGCGCCGCACCTGCTGCTACGACCGGCCGGAGGACGCCGAACTGGCGGTGCGGCACAGCATCGACTATGGCCGCAGCTTCGAGAATCTGTTCCAGAACATCGGCACCGTCACCAACGGCTTCCCGACCGCCGTGCCTTACGAGAGCGTCGCCGGCCGTGAGAACTACAAGCCGGAGAACATGCTGAAGAACCTGATGTTCGGCACGCCGGACGAGGTGATCGAGAAGCTGCTGGACTATGAGGCGGCGGGCGTCGACCAGTTCTCGCTCGGCCTTTCCTTCAACCTGCCTTTCGAGTTGCAGCGCAAGACGCTCGACCTGTTCGCCCGCGAGGTGCTGCCCGTCTTCGCAGCGCGCGAACGCGACCGGCAGCGCGAGGAGGAGCTTCGCCTGGCCGCCGCGCCGCCGCGCATGGCCGTGGCGGGACGCTGACCATGTCCGACTCCCGTCACTTTGATGTTGGGCCGGTGACGCTGAACTACCGGCTCGACGGCCGAGGGCCGGAACCGCTGGTCTGCGTCCATGGCGTCGGTTCCTATCTGGAGGCCTGGAGCGGCGTGGTCGAGCGGCTCGCCGACCGCTTCACCATCCTGACCTTCGACCTGCGCGGCCATGGCGGCTCCACCCGGATCAAGGGCCGATACGAGATCGACGATTTCGTTGGCGAGACGCTGGCGCTGGCCGATCATGTCGGCTTCGGCCGCTTCAACCTGGCGGGATTCTCGCTTGGCGGGCTGATCGCCCAGCGCCTGACCTTGAACCATCCCGATCGCGTCAAGCGCCTCGTTCTGCTGTCCACCGTCGCCGGCCGCAACCAGGACGAACGGCGGCGGGTGCTGGACCGCCTCGCCGCTTTGCAGGCCGGCCAGCCGGGTTCGCACTATGAAGCCTCCCTGTCGCGTTGGCTGACGGAGGAGTTCCAGGAGCTGAACCCGGACTTGATCCAGGCCCTGCGCCGGCGCAACGCCCTGAACGATCCCGACTGCTACGCCGCCGCCTACCGCGTCCTGGCGGAAACGGACTTCGGCGGCTTCCTCGACCAGATCCGCTGCCCGACCCTGATCGCGACCGGCGAGGACGACATCGGTTCAAACCCGCGCATGGCCAACACCATGCACGACAGCATTCCGGGTTCCGAACTGCATATCCTGCCCGGCCTGCGCCATTCGATCCTGATCGAGGCGCCGGACGCGGTGGCCGGGCTGATGGGACGGTTCCTGACGGCCGCGGAGCATCCCTCCGCCGACAATCCCCCCGCCGACCACCCCAAGGAGACCGCAAGCCATGGATGAGCCCCTGCAACGGGCGGGCGAACGCGTGCGGCGCGACGTGCTCGGCGACGCCTATGTCGACCGCGCGATGGCCGCGGCCGACGACTTCTCCCGCCCCTTTCAGCAGATGGTCAATGAATATTGCTGGGGGCAATGCTGGGCGGACGATGCGCTCGACCGCCGCCAGCGCAGCCTGCTCAACCTCGGCATGATCGCGGCGCTGGGCCGCATGCACGAGTTCGAGCTGCATCTGCGCGGTGCCATCCGCAACGGCCTGACGGATGCCGAACTGCAGGCGGCGCTGATCCAGATCGCGGTCTATTGCGGCATTCCCGCCGGCGTGGAGTGCTTCCGGATTGCCCGCAAGGTTCGGCAGGAGATCGCCGGAGACGATACGCGAGGCGCACCATGATCGTCGAGGAACGCATCTACCGCATCCGCTCGGGCAAGCTGCGCGAGTATCTGGCGCTCGTGCAGAACGAAGGGCTGGAGATCCAGCAGCCGATCCTGGGCAACCTGATCGGTTATTTCGTCAGCGAGATCGGCCCGCTCAACCATGTGGTCCATATGTGGGGCTACACGGATTTCGAGGACCGCACCGCCCGCCGCCAGCGGCTCTCCGAGGATCCCCGCTGGCAGTCCTTCATTCCCAAGCTGACGGCGCTGATCGAAACGGCGGAAAACCGCATCCTGCTGCCGACCGCGTTTTCGCCCCTGAAATGACACTGAGATGAGGGAGACGCGGCGCCATGCTCCGGTTGACAGGAACGATGGCGCAATATTTCCTTCGATTCGCCGGAAGACATGAAGACCATCAAATCCTCCTAATGGGCCCAAGTAAAAATCCAAAAGACAGGGAAAGCCCACCGAACACAACGATGGGAGACGGTTGTGACTGAACGACTGAGGGTAGAGAATCTCTGTAAAGTTTTCTCCAAATCTCCCGATCCAGCCCTGCGGATGCTGGCTGCCGGCGCGAAAAAGCCCGAAGTGCTGGCAAAAACCGGAATGGTTGTAGGGTTGAACGACGTTTCACTGTCGGTGCCGAGCGGCGCCATCTATATGGTGATGGGGCTTTCAGGGTCCGGCAAGTCCACCCTGGCACGCTGCATCAACCGGCTGAACGAACCGAGCGCAGGTCGCATCCTGCTGGACGGCCGCGACATCGTCGCCGCCAGCGAAGCGGAACTCCGCGAAATCCGCCGCAAGCGGATCTCCATGGTGTTCCAGCACTTCGCCCTGCTGCCCAACCGCACCGTCGCCGAGAATGCGGAATTCGGCCTGAAGCTCCAGGGGGTGCCGCCCCAGATCCGGCGGCGCCGGGCCGAGGAGATCCTGTCGGTCGTCGGGCTGGCGCGCTGGGGCAACCATTATCCGCACGAGTTGAGCGGCGGCATGCGTCAGCGGGTCGGGTTGGCCCGCGCGCTGGCCACAGACGCCGACGTGCTGATCATGGACGAGGCGTTCAGCGCGCTCGATCCGCTGATCCGGACGGAGATGCAGGACGAGTTGCTGCGCCTCCAGCGTACGCTGAAGAAGACGATCCTGTTCATCACCCACGACTTCCAGGAGGCGCTGAAGCTCGGCACCCGGATCGCCATCATGGCCGACGGCGAACTGGTCCGCGAAGGCACGCCCCAGTCGATCGTGCTGGACCCCGGCAGCGATTATGTCGCCGCCTTCACCCGCGACGTCGACCGCTCGCGCCTGTTCGATGCCCGCTCGGCGATGCACCCGGTGCGGCCCATTCCGCTGGCTTCCGGCCTGTGCCTCGCCGAAACCGGCGACGGCGGCGGGCTGGTGCTGGACGACGGCGGCCGTGTCGTCGGGGCGCTGGACGCCGACACGCTGCGGCGCCTGCGCGACGCCCCGGGGCACGCGGAAGCCGGCCTCGCCGCCCTGCGCAAGGATTTCGTCACGGTCCGCGAGTGCGACAGCCTTCTCGACGCCGCCCGCGCACACCGGGCAGGGCGGCCGATGGCGGTCGTCGACGAGGAAGGCCGGCTGACCGGCACGCTCGCCGGCGACCGCATCCTTGCCGGCATCGCGTCGGCCCCTCCTCACGCCGCAGGAGGCCTGCATGCTTGACGCCAACGACCTGAACGTCTTCCCCGTCGACGCCTGGATCCAGGACGGCGTCGCCTGGATCGCTCTGAACCTGCGCCCACTCTTCCTCGCCATCAAATGGCCGGTCGAATATGTCCTGAACCTCAACATCTTCCTTTTGCAGGAAATTCCCTTCCTCGCCATCGTGGCGGTGATGGTGCTGCTGGCCTACCGTCTGGCCAGCCTGGGCGTCGCCTGTTTCACCGCCATCGCCCTGATCGCCATCGCGGCGCTGGGTGTCTGGTCGGAAGCGATGACGACCCTGTCGCTGATCACCACCGCCATCGTCATCTGCGCGGTCGTCGGCATCCCGATCGGCATCGCCTGCGCCCGCAGCGACCGTCTGTGGGGCGTGGTCCGCCCGATCCTCGACATCATGCAGACCACCCCGACCTTCGTGTATCTGGTGCCGGTGGTGATGCTGTTCGGCGTCGGCACGGTGCCGGGCGAGGTGGCGGTGGTGACGGCGGCGGCCCCGCCGCTGATCCGCTTCACCAACCTCGGCATCCGCATGGTCGAGACCGAGATGGTCGAGGCGGGCCTCGCCTTCGGCGCCACCAAGCGGCAGCTCCTGTGGGAGGTCCAGCTTCCGCTGGCCGTGCCGACCATCCTCGGTGGCCTGAACCAGACGGTGCTGACCGCCATGGTGATGTCGGTGGTCGTCGCCATGATCGGGGCGGAGGGGCTCGGGCTGGTGGTGCTCCAGGGCCTCGGGCGGCTCGACGTCGGCCGCGCCGCGGTGGGTGGCATCGCCATCGTCCTTCTCGCCATGGTGCTGGACCGCATCACCCAGAAGCTGGCCCAGCCCGGCAGTCCCGGCGGACGCCCGCTGCTGCGCAGCCTGCGCGCGCTCGTCCGCTCCGGCAGGTCGACGGAGGACCAGGGAGGCGTCCGACCGGCCGTCTCCAATCCCGTCATCTCCAGTCCGGAGCAGTGACCCCCGGCCCGCATCCCATTCCGTATGCCCGCCCGACCGAATTCCGTTCCGATCCCGTTCGAGGAGACCGCCATGTCCTTCTTCACCGCCAAATCGGTCGTCAAATCCCTGTCCGTCGCCGCATTCCTCGCCGCGGCCTGCGCACAGCCCTCGCTGGCCGCCGACCAGCCCGGCAAGGGCAAGACCATCCGCTACGCCCAATCCGACAGCCTGGGCGCCAACTACGTCACCGCCCAGATCGTCTCCGCCGCCTTCAAGGAACTCGGCTATTCGGTCAAGCTCAGCACGCTCAGCACGACCCTGTTCTTCCAGGCGGCCGCACAGGGCGACCTGGACATCGCCACCGACATCAACTTCCCCCAGCGCGAGCCCGCCTTCCGCAAGGTGGAGCAGCAGGCGACGATCGTCGGCGGCGGCCTGATCAAGGAGGGCGGCGTCAACGGCTACCTGATCGACAAGAAGACGGCCGACGCCCACCACATCACCTCGCTGGAGCAGATGAAGGATCCGAAGATCGCCGCGCTGTTCGGCAAGGGCGGCAAGGCGGATCTGGTCAACTGCGACCCCGGCTGGAGCTGCGGGGACGTGGTCGATTTCCAGCTCGACAAGTTCGGCCTGAAGGACACGGTGAATTCGGTTCGCGGCAAGTACGAGCCGCTGATGGTCGAGGCCGTCGCCCGTGTCCGCCGCGGTGAGCCGGCCTTCTTCTACGCCTGGAGCCCGTCCTGGGTCACCAACACCCTGATTCCCGGCAAGGACGTGGTCTGGCTGCCCACCCCGTTCGACGCCCTGCCCCCGTCGGTGCCCAACAAGGGCACCGCACTGGTCAGCGGGGTGGCGGGCTGCGCCGGCGGTGCGGATCCCTGCCGGATGGCCATGGCGTCCTGGAATTGGAGCACCGTCGCCAACCGGGAGTTCGTCGCCGCCAACCCGGCGGTGAAGGCGCTGGTCGAGTCCATGGGCTTCCCGCTGCAGACCTGGGCCGGCTGGGAACGCGCCATCAGCGAGAAGGGCGCCAGCGAGAGCCATATCCGCGCACTCGCCCAGGAATGGCTTGCCGCCAACAAATCCACCTTCGATCAATGGGTCGCCAGCGCCAAGGCGGCGAGCTGAGCCGTCGCCCAGGTCAAGCAACGCCAAAGCAGACAGCGCCAAGCCGGGCAGCGCCATCCCGCCGGCCGGGCCCATCCGGCCCGGCCGGCGACAGGATCGAAATCCAAGAAAAGCGAACGGACAATCATGGACATCGGACTGCGGAAAATTTCCACCTTCATCGAGGAGACCATCGTCGAAGGCGGCAAGCCGGCCGAACGCCCGATCACGTCGGTCGTGGTCGCAGCCGTGCTGCGCAACCCCTGGGCCGGGCAGGGCTTCGTCGAGAATCTGCGGCCGGAAATCCTGCGCGTGGCGCCGGTGCTGGGAGCGGAGATGACGCGGCGCCTGGTCGCCCTGATGCCGGCCGAGCGCATCCAGGCCTACGGCAAGGCCGCCTCGGTCGGGGTCAACGGCGAGATCGAGCATGCCTCGGCCCTGATCCACACCCTGCGCTTCGGCAACATGTTCCGCGAGGCGGCGCAGGGAACCACCTTCCTCAGCTTCACCAACACCCGCAACGCTCCGGGGGCGCTGCTCGCCCTGCCGATGATCCACAAGACGGAGACCGGCAAGCGGGCGCATTTCCTGAC
Organism: Alphaproteobacteria bacterium; assembly: GCA_046570145.1. GTDB lineage: Bacteria > Pseudomonadota > Alphaproteobacteria > Azospirillales > Azospirillaceae > Azospirillum. The sequence goes on along the minus strand of JBKHVJ010000331.1, from coordinate 49 downwards.
CGCCAACTTCCAGGTTCCCGACGCCCCCGGTCCCGACGAGCTGCTGGTC
>JBKHVJ010000330.1:0-5063 GCA_046570145.1 Alphaproteobacteria bacterium | reverse complement strand
GCGGGTGTCCAGGCGCATGGCCCGGTTCCGTTCCGTATTGGCGATCAGATCCAGCAGAAGGTCGTCGACCCGGCGGAAGGTTGAGATCGCATGCTCCTCGACCAGCCGGGCGACGACGGCGGTTTTTTCATGGACCGTGAGGTCCAGCAGCCGCTCCTCCCGTTCCAGCCGGTCGAGCAGTATCCATCACAGCGCGGCAATCGCCAGCACGACCGCCAGGGCGGGAAGGACCAGACGCCCGCCGAAACCGGAGAAAAGCCAGAGCGCCCGCTTCACGTATACCCCGAACGCTGTGGATCGTCCGCCGACCGCATCCATCGTCGAAAGGCGGACGGCGGCAGGCGGACGCAAGCATGCCGCAACGCAGGTGCGGACGCAACGGCGTTACCGGGAAGGTGGCAGCGGAACGAAGTTGCTCCACTCATACGAACCGGACGTAGCAACGGCGCGCCTCGAATGCTCCTATTATGCGCTCCAGCGCTTCGGCTCGTCGGCCGACCCGCCGAAATGCCGAAATGCCGACCCGCCGAATTGCCGGCTTTGCGGCGCTACGGCCGACCGCTATACCGCGGGAATGAGCTTTGCCCGTGCCATCGCCACCGTCGGCGGACTGACCCTGCTGAGTCGGCTGGCCGGCTTCGCACGCGACATTTTGACCGCTGCGGTTCTGGGAGCCGGTCCGGTGGCCGACGCGTTCTTCGTCGCGCTGAAGCTGCCCAACCTGTTCCGCCGCCTGTTCGCGGAAGGCGCCTTCGGCGTCGCCTTCGTTCCCCTGTTCGCCGCGGAATTGCAGACCCGCGGCCGGGCCGCCGCCGTCCGCTTCGCGGAAGAGTCGCTGGCGATGCTGCTGGCAATGTTGCTGCCCTTCACGCTGGCGGCCGTCGTCGCCATGCCCTGGCTGATGCACGGCCTCGCCCCCGGCTTCTCCGACGAGCCTGCCAAATTCGCCCTGGCGGTGGACATGGCGCGGCTGACCTTTCCCTACCTGGCGCTGATCTCGCTGGTGGCGCTGCTGGGCGGGGTCCTGAACGCCCTGGACCGCTTCGGTCCCTTCGCCGCCGCTCCCATCGCCTTCAACCTGACATTGGTCGCGGCCTTGCTGGTCGCGCCGAGGCTGGGGCTGGAGCCGGGCATCGCCATGGCGGCGGCGGTCACACTGTCCGGAGCGGTCCAGGTCGGCTGGATGGCCTGGGCCTGCCGCAAAGCCGGCGTGACGCTTCGCCTGCGGCGGCCCCGGATGACCGACGGCATGCGGCGGCTGCTCCGACTGATCGGGCCGGGGGCCATCGGGGCCGGCGTCATGCAGATCAACCTGTTCCTGAACATCGTGCTCGCCTCGCTCCTGCCGTCGGGCGCCGTTTCGTTCCTTTATTATGCCGACCGGTTGAACCAGATGCCGCTGGGCGTCATCGGCATCGCCATCGGCACCGCCCTGCTGCCGGTTCTGGCCCGCCATGCCGCCGCCGGGGACGAGGGCATGGTGCGCCATTACCTGAGCCGCGCACTGGAATTCAGCCTGCTGCTCGGCCTGCCTGCCGCGGTCGCGCTGGGCGTGGCGGGTGCGCCGATGGTGTCCGTTCTGTTCCAACGCGGTGCCTTCGGCCCGGACGAGGCGCATGCCACCGCCATGGCGCTCGCCGCCTATGCCATCGGCATCCCTGCCTATGTGATCGTGAAGTCGCTGAACGCCGCCTTCTTCGCCCGCCATGACACGGTGACGCCGGTGCGCGTCGCGATCATCGTGACCGTCGCGACCGCCGTGCTGGCGCTGGCGCTGATGCCCTGGCTGGAGCATGTCGGCATCGCGCTCGCCACCGGGCTGACGGCATGGCTGGATGTCTGCCTGCTGGTGGCGGCGATGCGCAAGGGCGGTCTGTTCGACTTGGACGACCGGGTGAAACGCCGCGCCCCGCGCATCGCCGCGGCGGCGGTCGGGATGGGGGCGGCTCTGGTGCTGGGCGGGCGGCTGCTGGCGCCATGGCTGGAGGCGCCGTCCACCGCAATGCGGTTCACCGCCCTGGCTCTTCTGGTCGCCGGCGGTGCCGCGGCCTTCGGCGCGCTGGCGGTTGCGCTGGGCGGGGCGAGCCTTGGGGATGTGAAGGGCATGCTGTCGAAATCCTCCGTTCCTGCAGAGGAGAGGGGATGACGATGCGGGGCTACCCCACTTGACGGCAGTCATAGGCAGTCGTAAAAGCGAACCCACGTGGTGATTTGGTCGACCGGCTTGCGGGCCACGTAAAACAACCCGCTAAAAAGGTCCGAGCCGCGTCCGCGCCTCGACCCGATCGGTCGGGGCTTTTTTGTTTGCGGCCGGCCTCGCCCCACCGGCGATCATCAGGGGAGAGTGGCGGAATGTCGCGCACCGATCATCGCAATCCGAACGTTTCGGGCCTGCGCCCACGGTCCAAGCTGGTCCACGGCGGCATTCGCCGCTCGCAGTTCGACGAGACCTGCGAGGCGCTGTACCAGACCTCCGGATTCGTTTACGGCTCGGCCGAGGAGGCGGAGAACGCCTTCGCCAACGATGGCTCGCGCCATGTCTATTCGCGTTTCCGCAACCCGACCTCGGCGATGTTCGAGGACCGGCTGGCCGAATATGAAGGGGCGGAATGGGCCTATGCCACGTCCAGCGGCATGGCGGCGGTGCATGGCGCGCTGATGAGCGGGCTGCGGACCGGCGACCGGGTGGTGGCGCCGCGTTCGCTCTTCATCTCATGCTACTGGATCGTCAAGGAACTGTGCGGCCGCTTCGGCATCGAATCGGTGTTCGTCGACGGCACCAATCTGGCGGAGTGGGAAGAGGCGCTGTCGAAGCCGACCAAGGCGGTCTTCCTGGAAACCCCGTCGAACCCCGGCCTGGAGGTCGTCGACCTGGAAGCCGTCTGCAAGCTGGCCCACAAGGCGGGCGCGGTGGTCGTCGCCGACAACGCCTTCGCGACGCCGGTGCTGCAGCGCCCCTTCGAGTTCGGCGCCGACGTCGTCATCTATTCGGCGACCAAGCACATCGACGGCCAGGGCCGCTGCCTGGGCGGCGTCATCCTGGCCAAGGACAGGAAGTACGGGTCGGACGTCATCCATCCGTTCCTGCGCCATACCGGCCCGACCATTTCCCCCTTCAATTCCTGGCTGCTGCTGAAGGGCATGGAGACGCTGGAGCTGCGCGTGCATGCCCAGTCGGCGGCGGCGCTGCAGGTGGCGGAGTTCCTGGAAAGCCATCCGAAGGTCGCCCAGGTGCTCTATCCGCTGCTGCCCAGCCACCCACAATATGAATTGGTGCGCAAGCAGATGACCGGCGGCGGCAACATGTTGTCGGTCTTCCTGAAGGGCGGCAAGACCGAGGCGTTCAATGCCCTGAACGGCCTGCGGATGGTGATGATCTCCAACAATCTCGGCGATTCGAAGAGCCTGATCACCCACCCCGCCACCACCACCCATTCCAAGCTGACCGACGAGGAAAAGGTCGCCGCCCGGATCGAGCCCGGCCTGCTGCGCCTGTCCGTTGGTCTCGAGGACCCGCAGGACATCATCGAAGATCTCGACCGCGCGCTCGCCGAGGCGTAAAGATCGTGCCGGAACTTATGCTGCAGTGCAGCGTTGATGCTGAAGCTCCGGTTCCGGCAACGATTTGAGAGAGACGACGCCCATGTCACGACAGAACGCCGGCAATGGCCATCCCACCGACAGGCTTCTCGCGGTGGCAAGCCAGCTCACCAAGACCGGCCTTCGCAGCAGCGAAATGGGCGTCGCGGCCGCGCAGACCATCGGCTACCGCACGGCGATGATGGCGGCGGCGATGTCGAACCCCATCGACTTCGCCAATCCGGAATTCATCCGCATGGGGTCCGAAAAGGTCGAGGCGGCGGTGGAGGCATTCCACGCCGTCGCCACCGGCATCGGCGAGTTCGGGCAAGCCTGGTTCACCATGGTGACGAAGCAGACCCAGGCGGCCGCCGTCACCATCGGCGGCCTAGCCGCGTGCAAGAATCCGGTGGAGATCGTCGACGTCCAGCAGCGCCTGCTGGCCGACGCGGTCGATGCCGGCATCCACGCGAACCTGCGCCTGATCGAGGCGACGGCCGCGCTGGCCGCCGCCGGCATGACCCCCGCCTACCGCAAGGTGCGGGCGAACGCCCGCCGCCTCGCCCGTGAGCAGGTCTGAGCGAACCGGTTTCCGGGATCAGACCACATCCACCGGAGCAAGGCGGCAGCAGCTGCCGTCATGCTCCACCTGGATGGTGGCGTGACCGATGCCGAAGCGGTCCTTCAGCACCGACGAGATTTCCAGCAGCAGCGCGTCGTCCTGGTTCATGCCGGGGCGGACGAGATGGGCGGTCAGCGCGGTTTCGGTCGTGCTGATCGGCCAGATGTGCAGATCATGCACCGCGGCGACGCCCGGCAGTCCGGCCAGATAGCGCTCCACCCCCGGCCGGTCGATGCCGTCGGGCACCGCATTCATCGCCAGCCGCACCGAATCGCGCAGCAGTCTCCAGGTGCCGGCGACGATCACCAGCGCGATCACGATGCTGGTCATCGGGTCCAGCCAGAACCAGCCGGTGAATCGGATCGCCAGCGCCGCCGCCACCACGCCGACGGACACCGCGGCGTCCGCCACCATGTGCAGGTAGGCGCCGCGCAGGTTGATGTCCTGCCTCTGCCCGCCGATGAACAGCCAGGCGGTCCAGCTGTTGATGACGATGCCGATTGCAGCCACCACCATGACGGTGGTCTCCGCCACCGGTTCAGGTTCCACCAGCCGGGTCGCCGCCTCCAGCAGGATGGCGCCGACGGCGATCAGCAGGATCATCGCGTTCAGCAGCGACGCCAGGATCGAAGCGTTCCCGAATCCGTAGGTGTAGCGCCCTTCCGGCAGACGTCGCCCCAGCCACGCCGCCCCCCAGGCCAACAGCAGCCCCATCACGTCACTGAGGTTGTGCCCGGCGTCCGCCAGCAGGGCGGTCGAGTTGGCCAGCAGGCCATAGACCGCCTCCACCACCACGAAGCCGATGTTGAGCAGCGCGCCCAGGGCGAAGGAACGGTCGTAGCGGGCGGGAGCGTGATCATGG
>JBKHVJ010000329.1:0-14004 GCA_046570145.1 Alphaproteobacteria bacterium | reverse complement strand
CGGCGCGCGGCCCACGGCGGTCACCCACCGGATCCTTCATGATGTGATCTACGGGGAAGTGGCTGCTGGCATTTCGACGCGCATCCGGCCTCCACGACCGCGACACGCTGCTTACGTGTCGTCCACTTCCGTCAGCGCGGCGACCTCATTCAAGCATTTGCCCACATGGCTTCCCGGATCCGCATCCGCTTCGAATGCCAATGGATGCCGCACCAGCAGCCGTCGGGACAGCCACCCGGTACGAACCGTCATACCGACGCTGTGCGATGGCAGCTTAAAATCTCCGTAAATCCAGGAACCTGTATTCCCATCCGAGAGCCGGAAGTGCTGTACCGACAGCGACTATTACGTCATTTACGAAAATAGCTTGCCAGGCGTCCTGCCGCCCGTCTTATTTCGTAAGTGACAAAATCGGTGTGGCTGGCGGAAGCGAAGAATGGCGCTCAAGAAGACGACCCGACCCCCAGGACGCCCGCCGGTTGGCGAGAAGGCGATGACTGGGGCTGAACGGATGCGCCTGATGAAGGAACGGAGGGCGCTCCTTGATTTCAGGATGGCGCAGGCCCTTGTGGAGTTGCGGAAGGCGGCGCCTGACGTGGACGTGGACGACGATATCATCGCGTGGGCGACCGACCAGATTGAGACCAGGAAGCTTGAACTGCAGGCTGAGGCCCTCGCCCGCACCTATAAGACGAAGAGCACGCGGCCCGCCGACGTCCGTGCCGCGTTGACCAGCGAATACAAACGTCTGAAGGCGGAGACCGATCCGTTGCGTGTGGAACGCTCTCGGCGTGAGAGAATCCGCAAAGAGACATCGGAGTGAACGCAACGGCGCTGAGGTCGACGCCTCGCCAGCAGAACGGGATGCGTCAGTGACGAAACGCCACCCGCTGGAATGGCGCAACGGCCGTCAAGGGCTCGAATAGGCCTGGAGGCTGCCCCGGGCCATCGTCGTGTCAACCCTCACCGACCATGGCATGGACGTGGTCTCGCGACGTAGTTTTCTGCCGAACCAGATCGACGGGCCAGTCGATGCCATCATCGTCGATGGCACCGACAACCAGCGCGGGGCCTGTGCGGCGGTGACCGAGCGGCGGCGCCTGCAATGGTGGTCGTCCTTCTCCTTCACGCGCAAGGCGGGCGCTGCCACCGAGAGCCAACCCACCCAGCGCGACCGGCACCTGTGGCTGCCGCCGAGTTCGGGCGCATGGCGTGGAGGATCAGCTCACGTTACAGCCTACGCGTTGTCGTGGAAGCCTGCTCCAGCCGTTATACCCACGTGATCGGTGAAGGCGTACGGTTCCATACCGACACTCGGCAACAGACCGAGATCGTGGTCGCCATCCTGGTCCTAAACGGCATGCGCGACACCTTGAACACCCGGACTCTGTCCGCGCCGGTTGACCAGAGGCGCTGCCTTGCCGGCGCAGCGTTCGCCACACGGGTGCAACAGCGCCCCTGTTTGCGATCTGGGCATCGCTGTGGAGCGGGGGACTGGTGCTGCTGCCGGGGTTCGGCCGGCCGGACCTGCGTCGGGCGCTACACTCCAAGGCTCCAGCGCGGAGGCGTTTGTGAGGCCACCGCAGGCGACCGCAACCCAGTCGACCGCTTCCGCCTCGCTCCGGGCGGAGGCTCGGCGTCCGAAACCAGCGGCTTCATCACCGCCCGAACCGCGATGCCCGCCGGGCAGGCTCTGCTTCTCATCCATAGGGGGCAGAGCGCTGCGAAGGCATTTGCATGCGGAGAGCATAGGCAGCCCGAAACATGAGCAATCCCAGGCGCCTGGAGATGACCCCGTGCAGCGGACGGCGCCCTACATGCGTCGTTGCGTTTTCCCCGTCCAAGACGCCCCATAACCCCGTACAAACCACCCCGCCAGAGCTCCATTCCCCGGACAGTCCACACCGCACCCCCGTAGTTTTCACCCAGACGCCCACGTCGTCGCCCAAGGCTGCTGCGGGTTTGCGGCGTTCGGAAGTCTTGGAACAACAGGGAGGAACAGTGCAACGAAGCTCCTCCTTTCAGGGGGCGGTCCGCCCTGTCCCACCACCGCCCCGCTGGCCCTGGCGGGGCATCACACGGACAGAGCACCCGACGATGCCCCCGCTTGGACATCAAGCCGCTGGCGTGCAGGGGCTCGTGGCCGAGATGGAGCCATGGGTGGTGGTCGGCGAGCATGCCGTCGCCGGCCAGCTGGTCACGGTCTTGTTCGGCCGTGGGGGGTGGTGGAGGCGGGCCGGCGTTCTTGTGGCGGGGGTGATGGTTTACGAGCCGATCGCATCGGCCGGTGTGTGCCGGGCGCCGGAGCGCCAGGAGATCCGAACCGGAGCGTGGTTGCGGATGAAGGTGACGGGGCATCTCCCACCCCATCGACGGGGCGCCCTGGTGCCTGGGCACGTGATCCGGGGTGGAGGCGGACGGACAAAGCCACCAGGACTCGTGCCCGGACGGCTGCGGTGCGGCATTCCGTCGCGGCTGCTTCGGAGATCCCGAGCGCCTTGACGGCAGCGCTCCCGACGGTGCGATGGCGATGTGCCGGACGCGGATGTCGGTCAGACGTCTCCGCGGCCGTTTGCACCACGGTATGCCTCGTCCTCGACGATCCGTCCGGTGGTCCTGACTGTCGTCCTCGGCCACACAGGCCGGGCATGCCGCCGGCTAGTCACGCCGAAACCCGTTGAAATGGGCGCAACGGACGAGGCGCGTTTTCACGCGTCCGGCTCACACGGATGAAGCAGGGGGGTTGTCCGCAGAATCCACGGACAATATTCGCCGGCGCCATGGCCTCGGCCCCGCGCTCCGCGAGGCTACGACGCATGGCTTCACAAGGATCGCCATGTCCAACCTCGCTTCTTTCGACAGCATCGCGTTTCCGGTCACGTCGCCCGTCGGCGTGCCGTTCGCTTGCCGCTCGAACGCTACGCCGGTGGCGTCTCTCGGCCCCCGTTTGCTGGGCACCCTTTCCGAAGAGGAGCTGGCCCAGGCCTTCACTTCGCTTGATCGGGTGGTGAAGGCGGCTACGACCCACCCCCGCTTTCTGAACTGTGTCGCCGGGCTGCTGCGCCAGTTCGGCGACGCGCACCGCAGCATCCTGATCAAGGCGCTCCGTGGGGCCGGTCCTGCGCATGGGCTGGGCAAGGGCGAAGCCGAACAGCAGGGCATGATGCTGGTCGCGGCGCTGCGCACGTTGCAGGATCTCAAGCAGCGGTCCCAGCTGACGTCGGTGCGCCATTCAGCGTATGTCCTGCCGGCGGGAACGCCTATGGAGCGTCTGCATGCCCGGCGGATCCTGCGCGTCGAGACGGTGACGCGGGCGGTGTTCCGCAAGGCCACACATGGAACCTCCTGCACGGTTAGGCTCACAGACGATCCGGCGGCGGTTGGCTTCACTGTCAGGACCGGTCAGGTGTATCCGTACTGTGGTCGGTACAAGACCATTTCGGCCATCAGGCTGTTCTGGACCGTCACGGTTCCCCAGCGGTGGCTGTCGCGGGTGGACCGCCGTGGGCTGGCAGTTGTCGGTGGCCTCCTGACGCTCGATGCCCAGCCGCTGCGTTCGCCGGTGGCCGGCGTCGAGCTCTACGCGGCAGTGTGGGCCGCTCAGACGCGTGGGCTGGACGTGCGGGTAGAACGCGGGGTCATCGCCCGGCAGGGTGCGACGAGTTATCACGGGTCGGATGTCGCTCGGGCCATCGCCGGCTTGAGGCGTAAGATGAGTCAGGAGGAGCGGTGGGCCCTCTCGCCGGACGAGCGCGCTGACCGTCGGTTGCAATGCCTCGTTACTTTCGCCCGTCGCTTTGGTGATGAGCCGGTCACCTTGGACGACAGCGCAGCGGTCGGCAATTGCCCCTACGGAACGCGGAGCTGGTGCTACGGGGTGGGGATTGATCCGGACGCCACCGCCACGACGCTGGCGCGTGTGCTGGAGGGCTACCGTCAGCGGCCGCAGGACGACGCCTGGGCGGTGGTGATGCGTGTCGTGCAGCGGGGCCGGTCGCGGTGAACCGGTGTGCCTGGTCCTACCGTCCTCGCATGGCGGGGCCAGGCTCTGCGATCCTGCCGGCGTGGCATCCTGTATCTGGAGACGTAACGGTGGATGTCGGCGGGAGAATCGCACAACCCGTGGACGCGATACGACGTACCTATGAGATGAGGGCGGCAGCCGGAACAACAGGTGTTGATCGGCCAGAAAGGTGAGCAATATCCGCCTGGGCCCATGAAGGCAGAACCGCAAGGGTCCACAGAATGACGATGTTCTCCCTGTCGATTGGACGGAATGCTCCGCCGCTCTCCGGTGCCGTCACCGTCGTCGGGCTCGCCCCGTCGCCGGTCACGGTGGTGCCGACGCCCGTGCCGCAGATGGCGAGCCTCAGCGGCCGGCCGGTGTCCCGGCTCACTGCGCACTTCCTTGTCCACCAGATTGATGACAACGGCAATCTCATGGCCCATACCGTCGCCGCTCTCAACGTGGTAGAGACGGCGGCCCGGCGGTACCCCGCCTTTCTTCATTGCGTGGCTGGGCTGGCACGGTGGTTCGGCGCGTTGGGGCGGCATGCTCTCGTCCTGGCCATTCGCGAGGCCGGTCCGACGCTCGGTTTGGCGAAGCACGTCGCCGAATGCGAAGGCCGGGCACTCGCCGAAGCCCTGCTTACCTTGCGTGATGTCAAGCAGCAGGCGCGCCGGCGCGAGGGGCCCAAGCCCATGCGGCCCGTCTGCTTGCCGTCCACCCGCTTGACGCGGCGGCTGGACCGCGGCGTCGTGCAGACTTTCCGCACGACGCCGAAGACTGCCGCCGCCGTCATGGTGAACGGCGCCGGCGCGGATGGCGCCCCGCCCCATCCGGGGCATGAGCGCTACCGGCCTGTTCTGCTGAGCACGCCGACCATCCTGTTCCGCAGCGTTTCCTTGCCCGAATTGGCGGACATTGTCCGCTCCGGACGGATCGTCGGGCGGCAGAATCTTTTCAACCCGTTTGAAGAGCGTCGGGAGGTGTTCTTCGGCACCATGATGACTTCAAAGCTGATCTGGCAAGGGGAGGAGATCGCGCGCCAGCTGAGCACGGCGCTGGAGCAGCACCCCCATCATGCAGCGCTTGCGTGCATTTGCGCTGCCAAGGAGCTGCTCAAGAAGGACTTGGCTGCCGTGAAATCCGCCAACGCCGAGCGTCTCAATCGGCGGCGGCAACTGAACGGTTTGCCGCCGGTCGATGAATCTGCATTCGATGATTTCATGCTGCGGGACGAGGATGGGGATCGCCTCTTTCGGGTGCTGCGCAAGTTGGATCAGGAGATAAGCGAGCTGCACGCAACACACGGGAAGCTGCGCTGTTCCATGGAGGCAGCGGCCAAAGCGCATATCAAGCGCCTGCCGGTGACCTCGGCGGTGTTGGAGACGAGGCCCTTGACCGGTGGCTGGCTGTACAGTGAGCGTTGTGGCGGCATCTCGGCGATGGACAATCAGGATGAAGTCGGCTTCCTGCCGGGGGTGGTGGAATGGGCCGACATCGTGGCGGTTCATTTGGTGCGGCAGCGCACCGTGACGCGCTGCATTGAGCCGAAGGATGTCGAGGCGGTGCTGGCCCTGTGCCGGATGTGAATAGGCGCGTGGACCTGTCGCCAAAGACGTGATCATCGGTGCTTGCCGGAACAGCACCGCCGGGGTGCGGCAATGCCGTCGTACTCCGGCGCGGAGGTTGCAGGCTGCTCCGAACAGGGGAACGGATGTGATCCAAGCCGAACTTATCGGCGCCATCGCCGCCAAGCCGGGCAGCAGCAAGGCGGATGCCGGCGAGGCGCTGGAGGCGGTTCCGGACAGCCGGCAGGACGCGCTGGTCAAGGGCGAGACGATCAAGCTGCCCAGCTTCGGAAAGTTCGAGGTCGCCGAACGCACCGGCTGCGACCCGCAGACCGGCGCCGAAACCACGATCGGTGCCTCCAAGGCGCCGAAGTTCTCCGCCGGGAAGGCTCTGAAGGACGCCATCAGCGGCAACGTGGCCTGCCCAATCGGTGTTCGATCTGTGACTGAGGGGCTGCGACATGCTGCCTCTCGGTAGCAGAGAACCGGACGATGGGTCCCCGACGTTAGAGGCGCCGATATGTTCCCTCGAACAGATCGCCCAAGGCACGCCGGAGCAGGATCGTCACCCGGACTTGTCGGCGGTGGAACGCGCGGTTGTGCAGCATGTGGTGCCGCTGACACCAAGCCGCGAGGTCGGGCGGCGTCACATTCGCCGGATCATGGTCCCGGTGACAGGCCGCGAGGATCACCCGCGTCCTGCGGACGGTGCAGGCGTCCACGACATCCGGCCAAGCTGCGTCGCGACCATGATCGTCGCGCCAAGTATGCTGCTCCGGATCGAACCAGCGGCCGTCCGCCAGCACCCGGATTTCGTGCCCATGTGGCTTGCCACAGGTCCAGCAGCGGCCTCTCCCGTGTGGACCCTCAATCTCGAAGCGGACGCGCTGTGAGATCAAGGGCCAGTCGATCGGATACAGCCACCTCCGTTCGCGCCGGATCGGCACCGAAGGCCTCCCTTCTTGGATCATCCATCTATATTGCAGCGTTCATGGTTCAGTCTCAACATGTTGTTTTGGGGACGGTTGGAAGGGGGCCTTATGCCGAACGATCGAATCTTGATTGGGTGCAGAATCCTGCTTTTCACCACGGATGTGCGCTACTCCATTCGGGACGACGAACTCACGCAGCTTGGGCAATATCCTGCCGTAAGACGCGTGTTGCGTGGCTGGGTCCTGGAGCGGAGGGCTGGATGATCTGGACTGAGACCAGCCTCAACGGCGGTTCTTTCCCCGGCGAAACCACCCGTGTGGGCTGTTGGACGCTCACGCTATGGCCATCTTGGCGGGGATGGGGTTGGTCCGCTGCTGCCGCCGGCCGCCGCTTCATCGACGGGATCGAAGAAACCTGGGACGCGGCGCGCACGGCCGCAGCCGCAGCGGTCCTCGCGCGGGCCCATGCCGACGACCTGAGTGGGCACGAGCGCGGGGCGCTGACGGCTCTCGCCCAGCGGCGCGCCTGACAACGACGTCGGGGCCAATGTCGTCCTGGTTGTCGTCGGCACACCGACGCTGTCGGCGTCCGCCGATTGCGCTGTGCTGACAGTAGCCCGCCGGTGTGTCACTTGCGGTACCTGCAGCAAGTTTGGCAGCAGGGGGCTCTGGAAAGCAAGCGGCTACCTCGGTACCGCGCGCCGGTCTGCGTTCGAACTTGCATGCCGGGCAGGTGTCGCCGGTGGCGAGTATCAGCCATAGAGATGTCTGGCGTGGGGCCGACGGCGCTGCCGCGTCTTCACCATGGTTAGTACGTTCGATGCCGTGGGTGGTGTCGGCGAGCGGCGCTGTATCGTCCCTTCGGACATTGGCTGCAGGCCGCTCCGATAGCTTCAGAGGGCCGCCCCAACGGCTTCGTAGCCGGTCTTCTTTCTGCCGGACGAGTTCGAGCCGTGCGCTGCCGAGGCGATGCGGAGTGGTCCATGTCTCCGTGCTAAGAGTGCAGGCCGTCATCAAAAACACGCGTCGGCGCCGTGCCTACGCGGCAGCGGACCATATACCCCGCCACCACGGCCTCGGCCCGGCAGTCCGCCGCGCCGATCCTGGTGGAGAAGGGGTGCAAGCCATGTCGAAACAGTCTGCCAAAAGGGCGGCAGCCGTCGCGATGTACCGCCGCGACCCTGGGATGACGGCCGCGGCGATCAGCCGCGCGCTTACGCTGTCGCCCGGTGTTGTCCGGCAGTATCTGCGCGATGCCGGCTGTTCCCCGGCCCTGCGGTGGACGCAGCGGGGGATCAGCAAGGGCGAGGTCTTGCGCCTCCACGGCGAGGGACACGGCAGCTCCGCGATCGCGGCGATCATGGGCTCTCCCGAGAGCAGCGTTCGCGCCGTGCTGCGGCGCGCCGGCGTGCGGCCCAAGGTCGTGCATCCGCCGCCGTTGACGGAGGAGCAGGCCCGCGAGGCGCGCCGGTTGCAGCGCGAGGGTTGGTCGGTCCGGCGCATCGCTCAGCGGCTGGGGCGCGGTCATACGTCAATCCGAACCGCGCTCCGCCGCTGGCGGGTTCCGCGCGTTCCTCGGCAATGGCTGACTCCGGCGGACAAGGCCCGCGTTCTGGACCTGGCAAACAGCGGGCACACGATCGTGGCGATCATGGCCTGGACGGGGCGCTCGGAGCAGGCCATTCGGCGCGTGCTCCGGCGGGCGGGCGTTCAGCGGGGGCGGCCGCGGCTGGACCGGAGCCGCATCGTCGCTCTGCTCACGGCGGGTTGCCGCATCGGCGCAATCGTCGCCGAAACGGGGTGCGCGCCAGGCTCAGTCTACCGCATTTCGCTCCAGGAGGGCGTCGGCACCGCCGGGGTGGCGCTTCGGGCCGAGGAACTGCTGCTCGCCGGACAGTCCATCCCGGACATTGCGTTCCTTCTCAATGAGGAGGAAGCGAAGGTCCGCCGCCTGTTGAAGGCGCGGATTCATCACCGTCGTCGGCGTGACGAAGGCGGGTGAAGATCGGCGCGTGACTCTTGATGAACGCTCTCCGACCAGACCAGATGCCCCTTGGAGCCGAACCGAAGTGTCCCAATGCAAGGGGGCACTACATGAAAGTGTGCTAATTGTCCGGGATGCAAGGTTGCGATGCGAACGTGGGCGTGGCTGCCGGTTGGTGGCCCATTCGCTGATGACGAGAGGGGCGGTTTCGCCATCTCGCCAGCGCCGCCTCGGCTACGGACCACTGGCCCGGCCGGTCGGTCGCGCCCCCGGTGTCGGTCCGCGCGTCGGCAGATGTCAGCATCACTGCCGCGTCAGAAAATTTTCGCGCATCGTAGCGATGCACGGCGTAGACTCTGCCGGGTTACAGGATGACGCTTCACTCTCCAAGGAAGTCGGTAAGCTCCATGCCACCCTCGAGGCCCCGCGTACCAGTGCCGCGACCAAATTTCAACAAACCTCGTCCAACCACTGTCGCTTCGGCCGGAGTTCGACCATTACCCGCCCGTGTGAACGGATCAGCGCTTCAGAAACAGTCTCAGTGGCTCGCCCGCGCGGCCGATGCCGAACGCACCGGAGATGGCGTGGAGGCTGAGCTGTGTCGGCAATATGCTGAGCATTGGTTCCGCGTATCGCGGGGAGAGGATTGAGGGAGATGAACCGGTGAGCGACATCGCCTTGACGCCGCGAGAGCGGGCTCTGATCCGCAACGAATTCATGGTGCGCTTTGGGCAGGCACCGCGGCTGGAGAGCGGCATTCTGGTGAAGCGGTGGGCCACCGGGCCGAACAAGGGTCAGCCGAAGCCGGGAACGGTCATTCAGGGGATGCTGGACCGTGGGCTGCTGGAGTTGCGGGATGACGGTAGCCATTGGCTGCGGGCTCGGTTTACCGAGGCTGGCCTCGCTGCCTTACGGCACATGGCCGAGGATGCACGCGCGCTGCCACCAAGCGAATACCAGCATGTTCTGGACGAACTCGGAAGCGGGCGACGGGCAGATCACAACGACGCATCGCCGGCCACCCCAGGTTCGATATCTGTCGCGTAAAGGAGGTTAAGCGCGGCCAAGCCTACGTCCACCTCGTGTTCCTACATCCCGGACAATCTACACATTTTCGTGTAGTGACCCCAGGAACAGCCGCGCGGTCTGCAGCGCCCCGACGAAATTGACCGAGAACTGCTGGTGGATGGCCTGTTCGTCGCTGTCGGCGAAGGAGACCACCTTGGCGACGCCGGCGTTCGGCACCATCACGTCCACCCCGCCGAAGCGCTTAACCGTCGCCGTGACCAGACGTTCGAGGTCGGCGCGCACGGTGACGCCGCCGGGCACGGCAAGCACCTGGTCCGGAGCCCTAACGGCGAGATCCTGAAGGGCTTTGGCGTTGCGGGCGAAGACGGCGACCTTGCCGTCCAGAAGCTTCGCCATGAGGAGCTCCCTGTTCGAACGCGAGATCGGTGGCTCGGTAGCGGCCAGCGGCTCCGGTACCACGATCTTCGGCGGCCGTCCCCGCCAGTGCCCCCGTACTGGCCCGGCCCAGCGGTCTCACCGCGGATGCTCGTCCTCGGCGTCTTCCTCGACGTGGGCGAGGAGCCGCACGACGGTCCGGCAACGAGCCTCGATCGCCGCGGCGAACTCGCCCAGCAGCGGGTGGTCCCCGCCCGGCATCACCCTGACCGCTGCGACCGCCTCGGGCAGCTCCCGCCGGACCCGTTCCGCGACCGTCTCGATCCGCCCCAGGATCATTGTGCGGTTGAAGCCGCACTCGTCGGCCATGCGCTGCCAATGGTGGCCCTTGAGATGATCGCCGCGGTCCTTGCCGGCGATTGTCTGCGACAGGTTCTTCGTGACGTTCTCCCACGCGGCCGCGCACATGAGGTCGTAGAGCGGGGCCAGCGAGAACCTCCGGCCCGTCAGCAGGATACTGTAGTTCTTGGCATGTGCGTCGGTGTTGCAGATCAGCACGTTGAAGACTATGGCGTCGAGCAGCCGCATGCGGTCGGCTGCCGTCAGGTGGTCGTCCACCACCTTGAACATGTCCACGAGCCTCGGTCCTTTGATGCCCGAGCGGTTGCGCTCGTACTTCGCCCCAGGCGGCTTGCCGAGCGCTTGGCAGAAGTCCTCCTGGTGGACGCGCAGCCAGCGCCCGTCCCGCTTCACCCGGTCGTAGCGGGTCACCAGAAGGTAGCGCCGCTCTCCCGCCTTGCCCGTCGTCACCGCCGCCGTCTTCAGGTCGCAACGGTGGGCGAGTGTCATGCAGAGGGCCTCGTTCTGCACGCTGCCCCACAGCCGTCGGCGGGCGTCGGGCTTCAGGATATGTGTGGACGGCGCTCCGTTGACCGGAATCGCCATTCGTCCGTCCGCCATGAAGGCGACGGGCAGCTTCTCTTGGGCGCCGGCCAGCGACATCGACACGCCGTCGTCGCCCGCCAGGAAGGGCTTGGCCGGCAGCTCCTCGATGATCTTCTCAAGCTCGGCCTCGCCGTCGATCGGACGGTAATCGGGGAGCTCCCCAGCGCGGAGACGCCCGATTGTCAACGCTCCCGCCGTGTCGCGGCCGATCCGCTCCAGGATGCCGATGACGTCCTGCGGCGAGACGCCGAGGTTCCGTCCGACGGCGAGCAGGTTAGCGTCCTCGGGCAGCAGGTTGGCCAGCCACGGCATCAGGACCTCCGGGCCGAAGGGCCCCCCGCCAAGCGGCATCCCCAGCGATACCGGAAACGCCCCCCGGGTGTTTTGCCAGCGGATGTCGTAGGCGAAGGACGGCCCCTCATCGGCGAGGGTGATAGCGCCGATGATGAGATGTTCGTAATGGACGGGAAGCGTGCTCACGCCTCGTCTCCCAGGTCGGGGAGGTCTGGATAGGCATCGCCGGGGCCGAGGTCGGGCAGTGTATCGGCAGACGGAACAGGGGCTTGGTCGTTCAACCGGATGCCGACGCCCCTGGCAACGGCGAGGGCCTTGCCGAGCTGGCAAGTCGGCTTGCCGCTTTCGAGGTCGACGATGAACCGCTCGCCGACATTGACCGCCAGCGCGAGGTCGCGCTGGGTGATGCCGAGGGCCTGCCGTCGCGAGCGGATGAGGCTGCCGAAGCGGCCCGGCGTGTCGATGAATTCCATGGCATGCACCGTTCTTCCCGCTCGGGAAGATGATGCCTTCTCTCGCCTGGGTCAAGACGGTATCTTACCGAGCGGGAAGGAGTGCCCGGTTTGACAGAGTCGGGGACCGAAAACTTCCCGCTCGGGAAGCCTAGCGCGGTTTCACCGGGGCCAGTACAGGGACCTGTGGAGGGCCGTCGATGATGAGAGCGAGGTGGTGAAGGTTTTCATCCAGCGCCGACGGGACAAGGCGGCGGCCGGCAAGCTGATGCGTACGCTGCTCAAGAAGCAGGGCTTTGCCCCGGACCGGGTTTCCGCCGACAAGCTGCGCTCCTATGGGGCCGCGTTTCGTGAGATCGGCCTGATGACGCACCATGAACAAGGCCGGTGCCAGAACAACCGGGCCAAAGTCATGCACCAGCCGCTCCGGCGTGACTGTGCTATCGAAATCCGGGCTCTTCCAAGTTTTGTGTGACCAATCTCCGGTTGAGTTCCGATGTCGATGCAGTTCAAAGTTGATACCTCGGTGCTCGGAAGGGAAATCGCCATATGGGAGTCAGCATCCACCAGTACGGAACCACCCTTGATCCTTTCGCTCCAGTCTCTCGGTTTCCTCTCGACCCTCCAGGTCATTGACCAGATCGATCCTATCCTGCCGCGTGTGACGCTGCGCACCCAGACGACCACGTCCTCGGCGGCTTGTCCCGCCTGCGGCACGCCATCCCGTCGGGTCCACGGCAGCTACTGGCGTCGTCTCGCCGATTTGGCGTGCTTTGGACGTCCCATGTTTCTGCTCGTCCGGGTCCGCCGCTTCCGGTGTGCCGCGGTAGCGTGTCCACGGCGGACCTTTGCGGAAGCGCTGTCCGGTATCGCGCTGCCGCGGGCGCGCCAGACCGATCGGTTGCGGGTGATCCACCGCTCCATCGGTTTGGCGCTCGGCGGCAATCCCGGCTCCCGCCACGCCACCACCATCGGCGTGCCGATCAGCCGCACGACGCTGCTGCATCGTGTGCGTGCCAGCGCGGCCGCGCCGGTCCCGCCCGTCACGGTGCTCGGGGTGGACGACTGGGCTTGGCGCAAAGGCCATCGGTACGGAACGATCCTGTGCGACCTCGAACGCCGGCGCGTCATCGACCTGCTGCCCGACCGCAGCGCCGCCCCCTTGGCAGCTTGGCTCAAGGAGCATCCCACGGTCGCTGTCGTGGTGCGGGACCGGGCCGGCGCCTACGCCGATGGCGCGCGCCAAGGCGCGCCGGAGGCCAAGCAGATCGCGGATCGGTGGCATTTGCTGCGCAACAGCAGCGATGCGCTGCGCACGGTCCTCGAGCAGCATCACCGCGCTCTGCGTGACGCCGCGCTCAGCGCCGCGCAATCCGTGAAACCGCCGACGCCGGAGGAGACACATCGTCCAGAACCGGCCACTCCGCCCGACGTCCCGCGGCCAATGCGGGTAACGGAGAGGCGGTCCCAGGCCGCACAGGAGCGCCGCGATGCCTGCTTTGCCGAAGTGGCCCGCTTGCGCGAGCAGGGCTGGTCGCAGAAAGCGATTGCCCGGACGCTTGGGCTGGGACGCAAGACGGTGCGCCGCTGGCTGCGCGCCGGCCACGCCCCGACATGGCGTCACGCCGATCGCGGCGCCAGCATTCTCGATCCGTACCGAACCTATCTGGAGCAGCGGTGGCAGGCGGGCTGTCACAACGCCGCGGCCCTGTGGCGCGAGCTGAAAGCCAAGGGGTTTGCCGGCCAAGGGGGCGTCGTGCGCCAGTGGGCGACCCGGCGCCGCCGGCAGGACCCGTCCGCGGCGCTGAAGGTCGGCGGCAACACGCCAACCTCGAGAAAGGCCGCCGAACCACCCACCCCGCGCCGCGCCGTTCGCCTGCTGACCGGTGATCGCGAGAAGCACTCGGACGAGGAGCGTCGGTTCGTTGCCGCGCTGCTGGAGCGCTCCCCCACCATCGCCACCGCCGTCGCTCTCATCGGCCGCTTCACTAGGATGGTGAAGGATCGGGTGGCCGACGCGCTCGACGGCTGGCTGCGCGAAGCGGAGGTCAGCGCTTTGGCCCCGTTCGCCGCCGGTTTGCGTCGCGATGAGGACGCGGTGCGCGCTGCGCTGAGCGAGCCGTGGAGCACCGGGCCGGTGGAGGGGCAGGTCAACCGGCTCAAGGTCATTAAGCGCGAAATGTACGGACGAGCCGGCTTCGATTTGCTCCGGGCTCGGGTTCTTGGACACGCATGACGTGACAACAAGTGGAACAGACACGCCACGATCATTCACACGAAACTTTCAAGAACCCGGGAGCGGCCTCCATGGCTTCCGCCACCGCCTCCAGCGCCGGACCGGCATCGGCGGCGCGGGCCGCGCCGAGGCCGACCGGACGGCCGCCCTGGGCAACACTCCAGCGCCGGTGCAGCTCGTCCA
>JBKHVJ010000328.1:0-15334 GCA_046570145.1 Alphaproteobacteria bacterium | reverse complement strand
GGATCTGCAGGTCCAGCGTCAGCACCAGCGCCGAACAGCTGGCCGCCTTCGCGCGGTCGATCAGCTTGTCGATGAAGTCGCGGTCGCGCATGACATACAGCTGGAACCAGAAAGGCTTGTCGGTGTTCTCCGCCACGTCCTCGATCGAGCAGATGCTCATGGTCGACAGCGTGAAGGGGACACCGGCCTTGGCCGCGGCGCGGGCGGCCAGGATCTCGCCGTCGGCATGCTGCATGCCGGTCAGGCCGGTCGGGGCCAGCGCCACCGGCATCGCCACCGGCTGGCCGACCATGCTGCTGGCCAGCGTCCGGTTGGTCATGTCCACGGCCACGCGCTGGCGCAGCCTGATCCGGCCGAAGTCCGATTCGTTGGCGCGGTAGGTCGACTCCGTGTAGGAGCCGGAATCCGCATAATCGTAAAACATCCGCGGCACGCGCCATTCCGCCAGCTGCCGCAGATCCTCGATGCAGGTGACGGGCCGGTCGGTGAACAGGTTCGCCCAGCGCGACGGCGGCCGCGACGAAGGCATGCGAACGGAGGTCATGGGGCGTGTCTCAACGGTTGCGCGTGAAACGAAGGGGGTAGGATTTGGCCATTCCCTCCGCACACCGTCAAGCACGCCCTCGCCCGGCGCCTGCCGAATCCGCATCTACGCCGGTCGGCGCGCCGGCTTGGCCTTGCGCTTCGGCTTTGCGGGCTTGGGCGGCGTCATCATGGATTTCAACGCGGCCGACTGGTTGCGCCTGGCCGCCGACATGGCGGCGGCGGTCCACATGCCGCCGGCACGGTTGGCCCAGGACAACCAGGCACTCATAAAGGGGTTCTTGGTCATGGCGGGGCGACTCCGGGACTGTTGGGGTGCCGACTCAACAGCGGCTTCAGGGTGGATGTTGCATCGCACAGGACGCGGCTGACCATGTGCGTAAATTTTCGGCGAAGTCGCTGCATTCTTAGGCAATCGCCTAGGGCAGGAGCGGCCGGTCTGCATCGCGAATGCCCTTATCCCCTTGCGGGAGAGGGGCCTGTTTTCGCTGGCATATGCGTTGCTTAACCGAGCAAGGGTGAAGTGCAGGGGGATCAGGCCGGATGGCGACGCAGCAGGAAACCAAGGACAGCGGAGCGGGCTCCGCGGCCGCGCGGTTCCTGCGCGCCGCGAAGCTGTGCCGCATCCGCGACGTCGAACAGCTACTGGCCGTCAGCGCGCTGGTCCGCGACATGAGCGGGCTGATCCACGCATTGCAGAAGGAACGCGGCGCCTCCTCCGTCTATCTCGGCTCCAACGGAAAGCGCTTCGCCGAGGATCGCGCCCGCTGGCAGTCCGACGCCAGGGCGCTGGAAGCGGTCCTGCGCGACCGGCTCGACCATGTCGACGAGCAACTCGACCGCCTCAGTTCAGGCGCGCAGTTCTACAACCGCGTCGCCATCGCGCTGCATGCGCTGGACGGGTTGCCGGCGCTGCGGGAGCAGGTGGCGTCGCTGGCGCTGGTGCCGCAGGATGCCGTGAAGTCCTTCACCGACATCGTCGGCCATCTGCTGGCCGTGGTGTTCGAAGCGACGGACATCGCCGCCGATCCGGCGATCTCCCGCGCGCTGGTGGCGCTGTTCAACATCGTGCAGGGCAAGGAATTCGCCGGGCAGGAGCGGGCGACGGCCAGCGCCGGCTTCTCGCGCGGGCGGTTCGACGGGGCGGAGCATGGCCGGCTCTCCCGGCTGATCGACGCGCAGAACCGCGCCTTCCGCATCGTCGCGGAATTCGCCGACTCCGCCCACACCGCCGCGTTCCGCGCCGCCCTGTCCGATCCGGCGGTGGCGGAGGTGGAGCGGATGCGGGCGGTGGCGCTCGGCGACGGCGCCCGCCACGGCGAGCTGTCGGGCATCACGCCGGAATCCTGGTTCGAGCAGGCAACGCGGCGGATGGATCTGCTGAAGACGGTGGAAGACCGGCTGACCGAGGATCTGCGCCTGCTGTGCGAAGCGAAGCTGGCCCAGGCGCGCGCCGATCTGGAGCAGTCCGACCTGCGCGGACCGGATGCGCTGATGCCGGTGGCGATGGTGCTGGTCGATGCCGATCCAGCCCTGCCCGGACAGGACAGCACCGGGATCTATGCGCCGGATGGGCTCCGGCCGAAGCTGATGCGCTCCGTCCTCGACGTCGTGCAGGCGCAGTCGCAGCGCCTGCGCGACGTCAGCCTGGAGCTGGAGACCGCCAAGGCGGCGCTGAACGAGCGCAAGGTGATCGACCGCGCCAAGGGCCTGCTGATGTCCACCCGCAACCTGTCGGAGGAGGAGGCCTACAAGCTGATCCGCAAGACGGCGATGAACCAGAACAAGCGCATCATCGACGTCGCCGAGGCCATCCTCAGCATGTCCGACATCCTGCGCGGCGTGACGGCTGGCGGAGGTGCGGGCGGCTGAAGGACGCCCCCTCTCACTGCATCGTGCGCACCGGCGAGAAGGGCAGGCCGGCCTGATCCAGCGCCCGGTCGATGACCTCCTCCGACTTCTGGTCGAACAGCTGCAGAAGCAGGTCGTCGACCATCCAGTCGTTGGTGGGGGTGCAGGCGGTGAACAGCTCGCTGATGACCTCCGACTGGAAGTCCTCGCGCCGACTCTCCTCGTCCTCATACTCCATCCGCTTGGCGACGCCGACCGCGACCTGGAAGGGATGGGTCAGGCCGGGGGCGACGGTCGCTTTCTTCATCAGCGCCGCCATGCCCAACTCGCCGTCGTCCCAGGCCAGCCGGCGGGCGTTCTCCGCCGGAATGCCGGCGCGCAGCGCCATGCCCGCGACGAACAGCGACAGGTCGCCGGCGCACAGCGCCCGGAACAGCAGCACCGGCGTCAGGCGGCGGTTGGTGTGCAGCCACTGGATCACCGCGTCGATGTCCTCCGCCCCGCGCAGCACCGGGCGCAGCAGCCGCATGGTCGCCGCTTCCCGTCCACGCTCCACCAGCCGTTCGACCAGCTCGCGCGACAGTCCGTGCGCCTGCATCAGGGTGGTGCGCATGCTGTCCGACACGAAGGCGACCACCCGCTCCACCATCGCCAGCGACAGGCCGGGACGGGTTGCCGCCGCCTCGCTGACCATGCGGACGCGGCCGAAGCGGTCGAGCGCGCGGTGCATCGCGCTGTCCGGCACTTCGGCCCTGTCGTTGCGCAGCAGGGCGGTGACGGCGACGACGTTGCCGCGCTCCGCGATGGCTCCCGATACGCGGGCCGAGACCTTGGACCGGCTGGCGACCGCCACATGCTTGCCCGAATCCGGATCGGACAGCACGTCCAGCAGCAGGTCGTCGGTCAGGCCCGTCGCGTCGCGCAGGATCGGAAAGGCCACCCGCCCGACGTCGCGGACCAGCCGTTCGGCCAATTCCCCGGTCAGCAGCGGGCTGTTGCGCAGCTGCCAGGCCACCGCCTCGCGCACCGCGACCTGGGCGTCCCCGGCGAAGCAATGCACCACCTCGATCGCCAGCGACCGTTCGGCCGGGCTGAGCGCGCCGGCTTCCAGGTCGTGAAACAGCTTGTTCATCGTCTCGATCCGCGTCTCCGCGGTGGGCGAGGTCAGCAGCCGCTCCACGTCCCGCGACGACAGGGCGTTCGGATTCGGCGCGTCCGGTTGGGAATCGTGGGGTTGGGCGGCATGTGGCATTGGGGCACCCGGCTGCGGCATCGGTGGAAAACCCATCAGTCGAAATCGAGGCAGGAATAGCGAACCATGTCGCCCCACAGCCGGTCGAGGCGGCGGAGCGTGCGGTAGCTGGCCTTCAGGTCGCGCGCCTCGGTCTCGTTGCGCACCAGCGCCTCGGCCTGCGCCTGCTCCATCCGCCGCAGCCCTTCCCACAGCTCCCGTCCCTTGTCGGTCAGCTGGAGCCGCGCGGTGCGGCGGTCGCGCTGGTTGGCGGCGCGGTTGATGTAGCCGGCGTCGACCAGGATCTTCAGGCTGTAGGACGCGTTGGAACCCAGGTAATAGCCGCGTTCCATCAGGTCGCGGACCGACAGTTCGTCCTCGCCGATCAGCATCACCATCAGCGCCTGGACGGGCCCGATGTCCTCGATTCCCTGCTTGGACAGTCCGACGCGCACGACGTCCAGATAACGCCGGTGCATCCGTTCGATCAGGCGCGCCATGCCGTGGAAGTCGGCGAGGTCGAGGTCCTCGCCGGGCTTGCGCGCGGGATCGCCGCCCGGCTTGTCGTCCGGTCCCGGTTCGGGCGCGTCGTCATCGTCCCAGTTCAGGTTGCTCATCGCGTCCACGATCCCGGCTCTACCATTGCCGTCATCCTTCTCGTTCCACTTCACTCCGCGGCGGCGGCGAGGCCGCGGAAACCCTGCGGGTGCGCGCTGCGCCAGGCCCAGGCGCCGGCGATGATGCTGTCCAGCTCCGGGAAGCGCGGCTGCCAGCCGAGATCGCGGCGGATGCGCTCCGACGAGGCGATCAGCACCGGCAGGTCGCCGGGCCGCCGCGGACCGACCTTCACCGGAACCGTCCGGCCGGTGATGCGCTCTACCGACGAGATCACCTCGCGCACGCTGTATCCGGTGCCGTTGCCCAGATTGTAGCGGACCGACCGCTCCTCCAGCGCGTCCAGCACCCGCAGATGGGCGTCGGCCAGATCGCAGACATGGATATAGTCGCGGATGCAGGTGCCGTCGCGCGTGTCGTAATCGTCGCCGAAGATTTCGATGTGCGGACGCTTGCCGGTGGCGGCATCCATCACCAGCGGAATCAGGTGCGTCTCCGGGCTGTGGTCCTCGCCCAGCTTGCCGTTCGGATGCGCCCCGGCGGCATTGAAGTAGCGCAGGCAGGCGGAGCGCAGGCCGTGGCAGCGGTCGGCCCAATGCAGGGCGCGCTCGATCATGAATTTCGATTCGCCATAGGGGCTGCCGGGATCGATGGCCTCATCCTCGTCGATGGGGATCCGCTTGGGCGAGCCGAACAGGTTGGCGGTGGAGGAGAAGACCAGCTTCATCACGCCGGCCTTCACCGCGGCGCGGATCAGGTTCAGCGAGGTGACGGTGTTGCCGTGCAGGTAGGCGTGCGGGTCGCGCATCGACTCGCCGACCACCGACAGGGCTGCGAAATGGAACACCGCGTCGAAGCGCCATTCCGCGAAGACGCGGGCCAGCGCCGCCTCGTCGGCGAGGTCGGCCTGGACGAAGGCGGCCTCGGGCGGAACGGCTGCCATATGACCCTGACGCAGATTGTCGAACACAACGACGCGATGGCCATGGTCGAGAAGCTCCGCCACGCAGTGGCTGCCGACATAGCCGGCGCCGCCGGTGACGAGAATGGTCTTCGGGGTCGTCATGGATCGGGATTCCTTGAACCGGTTTTCGGGGAACCGGATTTCGGGCCGCAGCCGGAAACGGGCGGCCGACATGGTGGAAGGAAATTGGGGGCGGGGCAGGGGCGGGCTGGGGGGAGGCCCGGCGCCCTGCGCAATTCATCGCGATGCAGCATGCACGATAACCGAGGGCTCTGACCAGATGGCTGGAACATGCAGCCCATATGGCCTAAGACCTTCGACGAAGCGCCGAATTTCACTGGAAAAACAACCGCTTGCCGACCGATTGCCACCCCTTTTTCGAAAACTGGAAAGGGGTAGGACCCAAAACTTGTCACACGTCTATAAAATGTCCCCGGTGTAAAGCTTGAGCGTGCCAAGTCCGCCGACGCTTCCCCCCGCGTCCGGATCCGCCATTCATAGGCGACCGCTCCTTCGAGGAGCCGGTCGCACCCGGCGCCCCCCGGCCGGCTTCCTGTCCAGCGCACCATCCGCCGGCAGCCTTTTCCGTTTCTCCCCTCCCGAGTTCCAGCGCCGCCTCGACCGGCCAATCCTCCATCAGGAAGGATCGAAGATGAGTTCCGTGGATCGGCCCCTGCTGACCCAAGCCTACCGGAAGATCGGGCATGGCCTGCTGCTGGCCGGCATCCTCAGCCTGTTCGTCAATGTCCTGATGCTGGTGGTTCCGCTCTTCACCATGCAGGTCTACGACCGCGTGATGAGCAGCCGCAGCCTGGAAACGCTGACGATGCTGGCGATCATCGCGGTGGGGGCGCTGGCTCTGTACGGCGTGCTGGACTTCATCCGCGCCCGCGCCTTCCTGGTGACGAGCGCCGTGATCGCCCACCGCTTCAACGTGCCGGCGCTGGAGGCGTCCATCGTCGATGCGCTGTCCGGCGGGCCGCGCAACGCGGCGCAGACCATGCGCGACCTGAACGACCTGCGCGCCTTCATGACCAGCAGCGCCGTGACCGCACCGCTGGAACTGATCTGGGCGCCGATCTTCCTGGTGATCCTGTTCCTGCTGCACCCGGTCTACGGCATCCTCGCCATCGGCGCCGCGCTGGTCCTGCTGGTGATGGGGGTGCTGACCGACGCGCTGACCCGGCGGCCGATGGCCGAGGCGAACGAGGCGTCGGCCCGCGTCTTCGCCGACATCGCCGGCACCGTCCGCCATGCCGAAGCCATCGAGGCGATGGGCATGCTGCCGGCCCTGGCGCGGCGCTGGCAGGCGGCGCAGAGCGGATCGGCCGGCATGATCGACCGCGGCGCCACCATGTCGCGCGGGCTGGCCGCGGCGTCGCGCTCGCTGCGGCTGATGCTGCAGGTGGGTGTGATCGCCGCCGGCGCCACGCTGGTGATCGACAATCTGGTGACCCCCGGCAGCATGATGGCGGCCGGCCTGATCACCGGGCGGCTGCTGCATCCCTTCGAACAGCTGGTCGACGGCTGGCGCCAGTGGGTCAAGGCGCTGGAGGCGCACCGCCGCGTCCGCGACCTGCTGAACAACGGCGCATCCGCCCGCTCCACCATGCCGCTGCCGGCGCCGCAGGGGACGCTGGCGGTCGACCGCGTCAGCCATGTGCCGGCGGGCCTGAACCGCCCGGTGCTGCGCAACGTCTCCTTTTCCGCCGAGGCGGGGGAGGTGCTCGGCATCATCGGCCCGTCCGGCGCCGGCAAATCGACGCTGGCCCGCCTGCTCGTCGGCGTCTGGCAGCCGACCGCCGGCGGCATCTATCTGGACGGCACCAGCACCTATCTGTGGGAGCGCGAAAGCTTCGGCAAGTATGTCGGCTATGTGCCGCAGTCGGTGGCGCTGCTCGACGGCACCATCGGCGAGAACATCGCCCGCATGGCCAGCGCCGATCCGGCCGAGATCGTCCGCGCAGCCCGGCTGGCCGGCGTGCACGAGATGATCGGCCGCCTGCCCTTCGGCTATGACACGCCGGTGGGCGAGAGCGCCTTTTCCCTGTCCGGCGGCCAGCGGCAGCGCATCGCGCTGGCCCGCGCCCTGTTCGGCCGGCCGCGCCTGCTGGTGCTGGACGAGCCCAACTCCAACCTCGACCATGAAGGCGAGCAGGCCCTGCTGAACGCCGTTCACAAGGTGAAGGCCGAGGGCACCACCGTGGTGATGATCGCCCACCGCCCCTCCATCGTCGCGGTGGCGGACAAGCTGGTGGTGATGAAGGAGGGCGTCGTCGAGCATTTCGGCGCCCGCGCCGATGTCCTGAAACTGGTGCAGCCGGGTGGGGTCCCCGCCGGCGTGACCCGCCTCGTCCGCAGCGGAGAGCAACGATGACCAGCGAAACGTCCGCACTGACGGCCCCGACGGTCTGGACGGCGACCATCGATGTGGATCCTGCCGAACCGTCGCTGCGCAACACCGCGCTGGCCGGGGCGCTGGCCGTGCTGGTCGGCTTCGGCGGCTTCCTGACCTGGGGCTTCACCGCCAGCCTGGACAGCGCGGCAATGGCCGCCGGCACGGTGATGGTGGAAAGCCACCGCAAGACCCTCTCCCACCTGGAAGGCGGCATCCTGCGCGACCTGCTGGTCAAGGACGGCGACCTCGTGCAGGCGGGCCAGGTGCTGCTGCGGATGGATTCGACGCAGAGCCAGGCGGTGGTGTCGCAGCTGCAGGGCCAGTACTGGACGGCTCTGGCCCGGCTCGGCCGGCTGCGGGCCGAACAGTCCGATGGCCCGAAGCCCCTGTTCGGCGACGATCTGGTGAAGGCGGCGCGCGACAATCCGGTGGCGGCCGAGGCTATGTCGGTCGAGGAGCGGCTGTTCCGCTCCAGGCTGGACAGTCACGAGGCGCAGTTGGGCATCCAGCGCAGGCAGATCTCCCAGCTGCGGGACGAGATCGCGGCGCTGGAATCCCAGCGCGTCGCCACCGCCGACCGGCTGCGCTACACCCGGGACGAATTGCAGGTGGTGCAGGGCCTGCTGGCGAAGGGGTACGAGCGAAAGCCGCGCATGCTCGAACTTCAGCGCAACGTCGCCGATTCCGAAGGAAGACTGGGCGAGCTGATGGCCAACAAGTCCAAGGCGGAACAGGCCATCGCGGCGGCCGAACTGACCATGATCAATCTCGGCAACACCCGCCGGTCCGAGGTGGCGGTCGATCTGCAGACGGCCCAGGCCAGCGTCTCCGACCTGTCGGAACGGCTGCGCAGCGCCGACGACATCCTGCTGCGCCAGGCGGTCACCGCGCCGCAGGCGGGGCGCGTGACGGGCATGCGCTTCTTCACGCCCGGCGGCGTCATTCCGGCCGGCGCCGGCATTCTCGACATCGTGCCGCAGGACGACGCCATGATCGTGGAGGCCCGCGTCTCACCCCATGACGTGCAGAATGTGGAGGTCGGCAGCAAGGCCATGGTGAAGCTGACCGGCTATCGCCAGCGTTCGGTGCCGCCGGTGGCGGGGCAGGTGGTGTCCCTGTCGGCCGACCAATTGGAAGACGAGCGCACCGGCGCCTTCTATTTCGCCGCCCGGATCAGCATGGATGCGGCGGAATTGAAGGCGTTGCCGGACGTCGACCTGCATCCCGGCATGCCGGCGGAGGTCATGATCCACGGCCATGCCCGCCGCGCCATCGACTATTTCCTGACGCCGCTGACCGACGGGATGCA
Organism: Alphaproteobacteria bacterium; assembly: GCA_046570145.1. Classification (GTDB taxonomy): domain Bacteria; phylum Pseudomonadota; class Alphaproteobacteria; order Azospirillales; family Azospirillaceae; genus Azospirillum. The sequence goes on along the minus strand of JBKHVJ010000328.1, from coordinate 6,423 downwards.
GCGGGCCTTCCGGGAGAAATAGACGGCACGCCCGTCCCCCCGGCCCTCCCCCGTTCGGGCCGGTGCGGGCTGGGGCCGCCGGCATGTGGGTCCATCCCCCGCAAGCGGTCCCGTGAAAGGGCCGGCGTCCCCCACGCCGGCCCTTTTGCATTTCCGGGTCGATTCCATAGCATTCTTATCTGCATAGAAATCCGACATCACTTGCATGCCTGAGTATTGTTTTACGGCCTGTTCCGATGTGAGCCGGTCTCCGGCATCGCTTCCAGATGGAATCCGGGCATCGCCCCCGCCGTTGGCCGGTCCCGTGGCATTGTGTGGGTGGACTGATTTTTAAAAACTATCTTTTAACCAAGAGAACTTTTCCTGGCGATCCCACAGGTTCGCGGCAATCCAGAGTTTGGAAGTGAGTCTGACCAACCATTTTAAAATGGGAACTGCTTAGAAATTCGAAGCAATTCAGACTAACTCTCTTTTTGAAAATACAGACAATGCGTTGTTCTGTGAGATTCTTCTGTTCTGACTCAACTTTTTCTTCCCACGACCCATCTTTTATCACACTATCCCCCCGATAGTTTTGGTTACACCGAAAGGCGAGCTCAGCCTTTCGAGCGAGGCCGAAAGACGGCCCAAAAATCCCAATCACATCGCAAGGAGATACCTACGATGGCTACGGTTCCTGGGGGCAGCTACGACGACGTGAAGGTCGGCGGCAATCACGCCGATCTTCTCGACGGCGGGCAGGGTAACGATCTGTTGCTGGGGGGCAACGGCGCGGACACCCTGCTCGGCGGCGATGGGCACGATGCTCTGTTCGGGGGGAACGGGCAGGACGTGATCCATGGCGGCACGGCGGCGGATGTGCTGCTGGGGGGTAATGGCAACGACATCATCGACGGCGGTTCGGGCGACGACATCATCCTGGGGGGGAGTGGTGACGACGTGCTGATCGGCGGTGCCGGGCGCGACGTGCTGGACGGCGGCACCGGCGACGACGTGCTGTCCGGGGGGGATGGCAACGACGTGCTGACCGGCGGCAAGGGTGACGACATCCTGACCGGCGGCGGCCACGACGACATCCTCGACGGCGGCAAGGGTGACGACATCCTGCATGGCGGCACCGGCAACGACGTGCTGATCGGCGGCGACGGCGACGACATGCTGTTCGGCGACGACGGCAACGACCGTCTGGAAGGCGGCAAGGGCGATGACCTCCTGTCCGGCGGCGCCGGCCAGGACGTCTTCATCTTCTCCGGCGGCGGCGGCCAGGACGTGGTCCTGGACTTCAAGGCCGGCGAGGACGTCCTGCAGATTTCCCGCAACATCAACGGTCTGAAGGTGAACGACGCCGCCGATCTGGCCGCCCGCGTCACCGACCAGCATGGCGACGCGGTGATCGACCTCGGCCATGGCGACAGCATCACGCTGAAGGGTGTCTCGGCTGCGGACATCCACAACCACCCGAACGACTTCTTCGTCATCCACTAACCGGGCACTGATCAAGCAACGCTTTCAAGCGACGCCTGAGAAGGACGGACCGGTGGTGTCAAGGCCGCCGCCGGTCCCCCTTTGCCCGAAATCAGCCATTTCGACTTTCAAACCCCCGACTTTCAAACCCCCGACGCTGCCGGAATCCAATCCATGACCGTCATCGCCGTCCTGCCGAACTCGGTGTCGATCGCCCCCGCCCAACGTCTGGCGCTGGGCCGCCGCTTCCTTCTCGTCTCCTGGACGATGGACGGAGCGACCGACATGATCGGCCCGATCACGCCGAGCGTCGACGGCGAACCGGTGCGTCCGCCCTTCACCACGCTGACCATCGACAGCGGCTGGGGCGCCCGCCGCGTCCTGTCGATCCTGCCGGCGCCGCGCGACCCGCGGATGCCCATCCATTTCATCGCCAACAAGCGTGTGATCGCCGAGCTTCGCACCGAATCCGCCGCCGCCGACCTGGACCCCGCGGGGCTGCTGGGCAGCCTGGACGGCGCCGGCCGGCTGCGGGTGCTGCGCTTCCTGTTCGATTTCGCCTGCTCCACCCCGGCGCTTCGCCGCGATGCCACTTTCGCCGCGCTGTGCCGCCGGCTCGTGCTCGACCGTGCGGCGGAGCCGGCGATGCTGGCCGTCCGTGCGACGGCGGGCGGCGACCTTCTGCTGTGCGCCGGGGCTCTGTCCACCCGTTTCGGCGCCATCACCGGTCTGGTGGTTCTGTCGCCGAATGCGGTGGAACGGGCGCCCTTCGACGCCTGCATCGGTCCCGATCCGGCCGGCAAGGGGCGCATCGCCTTCGACCTGCTGATCGACCGCGGGCTGTGCACGCCGGGCAACCTGCTGGTGGTGCTGGGCGCCAACGGCGTCGCCTGCCGCCGCTTCCCGGAGGAGCCCGCCGGTCTGCCGACCCTGACCGACCGGTTGAATGCCCGTCCCGACACGCCGGCCGCGCTGCGTCACTACCTGCTTTCCTGCCTCGCCCAGCGTGGCCGCAGCGATGCGTCCGCCGCGTCGGCGGTCAGCGAGCTGCAGGCGCTGGCCCCGCTGCCACGCCGGCAGGCCGCCGACGCCAAGCGGCCGATCGGCGCCTCGCTCGACCTGGCGGTTCCCACGGCCGACGGCGGGTTGTTCCTGGCCGGCTGGCTGCATGATCCGCATGGGTTGGCGGCGGAGCTGGTCGTGCGCACCCCCTTCGGCGGCGAACGCCGGGTGGAGCGCTTCACCAACCGCTTCCCGCGCGAGGATGTGGCGAAGCTCTACGGCAACACCGGTCTCGACCGCAGCGGCTTCGTCCTGCATCTGTCCGGAACTCCCGAACCGGCGGAGGCGCTTCAGGTGACGGCGGAGCTTCGGCTGGCGTCGGGCGGGGCGCTGCGCCTCGTCCCGCCGCCGCGTCCGCGCGCCCATGCCGACGCCCGCGCCGCCGTGCTGGGCAGCCTGCCGCCGCGCTTCGCCACGCATGAGTTGCTGGAGACCGTCATCGGCCCGGCCGTCGCCCCGCTGCACGCCGCCCATCTCGCCACCCGCGGCGAGCCGGAGCTGGTCGTCTATGGCGAGCGCAAGGTCAAGCCCGCGGTGTCCGTCATCATCCCGCTCTACCGCACGCTTGAGTTCCTGCGCTTCCAGATCGCGTGTTTCGCCACCGACCCGGCGATGGCCGACGCCGAGCTGGTCTTCGTGCTGGACAGCCCGGAGCAGCGCGACGAGGTGGTGCATCTGCTGCGCGGCTTCCATGGCCTCTACGGCCTGCCGATGCTGCTGCTGGTGCAGAGCGCCAATTACGGCTATTCCGCCGCCAACAATGCCGGCGTCGCGGTGGCCCGCGCCAACCGCCTGCTGCTGCTCAATTCCGACGTGGTGCCCGACCGCGCCGGCTGGCTGCCGCAGCTGGTCGCGGCGCTGGAGGAACGTCCGGGCATCGGCGCGGTGGGGCCGAAACTGCTGTTCGACGACGACAGCCTTCAGCATGCCGGCCTCTATTTCGACCGCGACCTGCAGGGTGCCTGGTACAACCACCACTACTTCAAGGGCCTGCCGCGCGACTTCGCCGCCGCATGCCGGCCGCGGTCGGTGCCGGGCGTCACCGGCGCCTGCCTGCTGACCACGCGCGCCGCCTACACCGCCTCCGGCGGTTTCTGCGAAGACTACATCATCGGCGACTTCGAGGATTCGGACCTCTGCCTGCGCATACGCGATCAGGGTCTCGACATCCGCTATGCCCCGTCGGTGGAGCTGTACCATCTGGAACGCCGCTCCATCGGCCGGCACCAGGGTTACACCCGCGGAGTCGCCTCCGAATACAACCGCTGGCTCCATGGCCGCCGCTGGGCCGACCGCATGGCCGGGCTGATGGCGCGCGACTGGTGCGCCGACGACGAGGCGCAGCCCTCCAAGGCTGGCCGCAGCCGCAAGACAGCACAGGTGACCCGATGAATGCGATCGTGCCGACCCCGCAGCTTGCCGTCCTGCGCCGCCAGACCGATCCGCGGCTGGAATGGCTCTGCGCCCAGATCGCGCGCAACCGCTTCCTGCCGGTGCCGCCGCCCGAGCTGCATTTCATCGGCGACGGCGATTTCCGCGCCATCGGGGCGGAGTTCCTGCGCCATTTCGTCCGGCTCGGCGGTCTGCGCCCCGACCACAAGGTGCTGGAGATCGGCTGCGGCGTCGGCCGCATGGCGCTGCCGCTGACCCAGTATCTGGATGGGTCCTATGACGGCATCGACATCGTGCTGGACGGCATCCGCTGGTGTGCGTCGACCATCACGCCGGCCTACCCGGAATTCCGTTTCCACCATCTCGACGTCGCCAACGGCCTGTACAATCCCGCCGGCCGGATCGAGGGGGAGACGGCGACGCTGCCCTTCAAGGCGGCGGGGTACGACTTCGTCATCCTGACCTCGGTCATCACCCACCTGCGCACCGCCGACACCGAGCGCTACGCGGCGGAGATCGCGCGGGTGCTGAAGCCGGGCGGGCGCTGCTTCCTCAGCCTTTTCCTGGCCGACGCCACCGCCCGCGCCGGCATCGCCAAGGGCACCGCCCGCCCGCCCTTCCGCGATGCGCCGGGCGTCGAACTGCTGGCCGATCCCGAGCATCCCAACGCCGCCGTCGCCTATGACGAGGAGTTCCTGCTCGGCCGCTTCGCCGCCCATGGACTGCGGACAGCGCGTCCCGTGATGCGCGGCCATTGGAGCGGCCAGCGCGAGGCGGAGAATTTCCAGGACCTGCTGGTTCTGGAGAAGGGGAGTGCGCCATGAGCCGGCGCCGTCTTCCTCTTCTTCCCGCCGGCCACGCCGCGGCCCGTCCCGCTCCGCGCCAGCCGGCGCGTCCGCTGGTGGCCGCCCGGCCGCCGCGGGTGCTGCTGATCGCGCACAACCACCCCAGCCTGCATCCGGGCGGCACCGAGATCTTCGCGCATGAGCTGTTCGGCGGCTTGAAGGCGGCGGGAGCCGAGTGCCTGTTCCTGGCCTGCACCAACGACACCCACCGCGCGCCGCGTCCCGGCACCGGATTCCAGACGCTGGGCCGCAGCGCCGACGAGGTGCTGCTGTGGGCCGGCCATTTCGACCATTTCCACCAGAGCCAGATCGACCTGCACGGTCTGGTCCCCGACCTGTCCAACCTGCTGCGCGCCTTCCGGCCGGACATCGTGCATGTGCATCACACGCTGCTGCTGGGCGTGGAGATGCTGTTCCTGATCCGCCGCGTCTGCCCGGATGCGAAGATCGTCTATACCCTGCACGACTATTACCCGATCTGCGCCAATGACGGACAGATGGTCACCCCGCCGCGCGGCGAGGGTGGAGCGCGCGCTCTCTGCGGCAAGGCGTCGCCCGATGCCTGCCATCGCTGCTTCCCCGACCGGCCGGCCGACCAGTTCCTGCTGCGCGAGAAGCACATCAAGGCGATGTTCGGGCTGGTCGACCGCTTCCTCGCGCCCAGCCGCTTCCTGCGCGACCGCTATGTCGCCTGGGGGCTCGACCCCGCCCGGATCGAGGTGATGGCGAACAGCCGCCCGTCCGTGGAACCGGCCCCGGGCCGCGACCTCGCTCCCGGCGCGGCGCGCGACGCCTTCGCCTATTTCGGCAACCTGAACCCGTTCAAGGGCGTGACGGTGGCACTCGACGCGGTTGCCCGCATGGCGCGGCAGGGGCTCGCGCCCTCGCTCGCCGTCCATGGCGGCAGCCTGTACCAGGCGCCGGAGTTCCGCCAGCGCGTGACCGACGGCTTCGAGGCGGCGCGCGGCCACGCCACCGCCCATGGCCCCTACCGGCCGCAGGAGATGCCGGCGCTGATGGCCGCCGCCGACTGGGTGGTGATGCCGTCGATCTGGTGGGAGAACGCCCCCCTGGTGATCCAGGAGGCCTTCCAGCACCGCCGCCCGGTCATCGTCAGCGGCATCGGCGGCATGGCGGAGGCGGTGCGCGACGGTGTCGACGGCCTGCATGTCCGCCCCAACGACCCGGCCGACCTCGCCCGCGTCATGACCCGCGCGATGACCGAACCCGGTCTGTGGGACCGGCTGTCGGCCAACGTCCCCGCCGTCCGTCCGACGGAGGAGGCCGCGTCGCTCCACCTCGCGCTTTACGGCGAACTTCTTTCTCCGGCACCCGCCGCTCTTATCCAGGGGAACCGCAACCGATGAAGGACCGCAGCACAAAGGCGGACATCACCGCCGCCGTCCTGCTGGACGAGGACACGCTGATGCTGTTCGGCGCCATCGACCAGCCCCTGCCGGCCGACAGCGTGGTGATGCTGGACGGCATGCTCGACGGGCGCTTCCGTGGCGGCTGCTGGACCGACGGGGCGGGGGAGCGCTGGTTCCTGGGCGCCATCCGCGTCACCGGGCTCGCCCACATGCGCCCGTCCCGCATCGAGATCGAAGACGCGCAGGGCAAGCATCTGCTGCTGCCGCGCCTGTCCAATGTCCGCACCAAC
>JBKHVJ010000327.1:0-28995 GCA_046570145.1 Alphaproteobacteria bacterium | reverse complement strand
CGGATCTTGGACAGGACGACGGCGACCGTCTGCGGGTACTCGTTCTTCAGGTAGTTGGACAGGACCGATTCGTTGACGTTGGTCAGCTTGTCCCACATGGTCCGGCCGGCCGGACCACGGATGTCCTCCATGATCTGGTCGACCTTGTCCTTCGGCAGGGTCTTCAGCAGCAGCCGCTCGGTGGAATCGAAGGAGCCGACGACGGTGCCGCTCGACGACATCTGCTCGGCGAACTCGACGAACAGCCGCTCGATCAGGTTGGCCGACACCGTGCCCAGGTTCGCCATCACCTGGGACAGCTCCTTGATCTCCTCGTCGTCCATCAGCGAGAACAGCTTGGACGAATGCTCCTCGCCCAGCGCGAGCATCATGATGGCGGCCTTTTCCGGGCCGGTGAGGGTCCGGTAGTCCTCACGAACCTTCTGAGCCATTGCTACCCTTCATGCCTGCGCGGTTCCGATAATGCCCGATAATTGCGGCAAACATCGTTAACAAACGATAAGGAAGCCGATCAGGAATGGCGTAGCCGGTTGTCGCGCCTGCCTTCCCCCGGCGTTCCGGAACCGATCCCGGATTTGGCGGTTGGGGTTTGCGTCATTCCCCTGCACAAGAATGGGAGGCGTCCATGCCTGCCCCGTCGGGCCTTCCCCGCCGCCCCGCCGCCCCCGCCATCCGGGCGACGATGGTCCGTGCCGGCCTTCGCGGCGCAGTGACCGCTCTGTCCCTTCCCGGTCTGATGGTCGCCCTGCCGGCCTCCGCTTTGGCGGAGCAGGCGGTGACGCTGGAGGGTTCCGACTGCCGCTATCGCGACCAGTATCCCGACCGGCGCAAGACCATCCGCTGGTCCGGTGCCTGCGTCGATGGCTGGGCGAGCGGACCCGGCGTGCTGACCTGGTTCCACGACGGTCGCTATGAGGGGCGGGCGGAGGCGACCCTCGTCGACGGGCGGATCGAAGGCCGGGCCCGCATCGCATGGCGGGACGGCCGCCGCCTCGACGGCAATTTCGAGGACGGGCTGGTTTCGGGAGAGGCGACCCATGTCTGGGCGGACGGGCGCACCTATCAGGGGGAGTGGCGGGACGACCGCCGCACCGGTTTCGGCACGCTCAGTTTCCCGAGCGGAAACAGGTATGTCGGCGAGTTCCACCGCAACCGCCCCACCGGTCCGGGGGAGTTCGTGACCGCCGATGGCCGCCGCTTCCAGGCGCAGATCGGCGCCCGCGGCACCGTCAGCGCCGGTATGCCGCTCGACCGCCCGCCGCAATCGGCCGCCGTTCCTCCGCCTGCTCCCGCATCGCCGCCAGCCGATACCGCCGGGCCGCAACGGCTGGAAGAATGGCTGACGGAGCCCGATCAGGTTCTGCGCACCCCGCCGCAGTAACCGGCGCTTCTCCACTACCCCTCCTACGCCCCTCCTGGGTGGCGCCCGCGGCGCGTCACCCTTTGGCATACGCCATTATGTGAAAATGAATTTACAGGAATGTGGAAAACCTGTAACTCTGTGCTCACGCAAGCCACGCTTGGGCTTTCCGGAGGAGCATCGAGGGAATGGAGCCACCCATTCAGACGGGATCGCTGCTGATCCGGATGCAGAACTGCCAGGCGCAGCTGCCGGCGGCGCTCGCCAAGGTGGGGGAATGGGCTCTCGCCTATCCGTTCCGCACCGCGACGCTGAAGATCGGCGAGCTGGCGGCGGCGGCCGAGGTGTCGGTGGCGTCCGTCAACCGCTATGCCCGCTTCCTCGGCTATGAGGGCTATCCGGAGTTCCGCGAGGATCTGCTGCGCGCCTTCGAATCCACCTTCGCGCCGGTGGAAAAGCTGCGCGTAGCCGTGCAGCGTGATACCTCGAATGCCGAGATCATGCGGGAATCGCTGGCCAGCGACGCCGGCAACATCACCCGCACCAAGGAGCTGCTGCAGCCCGAACAGTGCGAGGCCGCGATCCGCCTGATCCGCGACTCCAAACGCGTCGTGGCTCTCGGCCTCGGCGACAGCGCCTATCTCGCCCTGTTCCTGGCCGACGTGCTGGAGCCCTATGTCGACCATGTCCGCGAAGCCATCGAATTCGCGGGCACCGAGCGCACCATCCGCCGGCTGATGACGGTGAAGCCCGGCGATCTGGTGATCGCCATCACCTCGCCGCGCTATTCGCGCCGGACCATCGAGCATCTGCAGCTGTGCCGGGAACGCGGAGCGAAGGCCATCGCGCTGACCGACGCGCCGGACAGCCCGATCGTCCCGCTTGCCGACGTCACCCTGCTGGCCGGGGCCGACCATGGCGTGCGCCACAGCTCCCCCACCGGGCTGATGGCGCTGATCGTGGCGCTGGGCACCGCGCTGTCCCGCTCCGGTCCCGACAGCGTCGGACAGGCCGCCGACGTCGCCGAACGCATCCTGCCCTACCTCCACGTCGTGCCGAAAGCCAAGCGGCCGACGGAATGAACAGGGCTTTCCTATCCACGCGCCAAAGAAGCTGAAAAGCGATGACGATCTCCTATTGGAACGGGCGTTACCTGCCGCTGGACGAGGTCCATGTGTCGCCGCTGGACCGCGGTTTCCTGTTCGCCGACGGCCTCTACGAGGTGACCGCCGCCTACAATGGCCGCCTGTTCGAGCCGGAGGCGCACATTGCCCGCCTGCAGCGCGGCCTGTCCGAACTGCGCATCGACTGCACGCTGTCGGCCGGCGACTGGCTGGGCATCATGGAGCGGCTGGCCGCGGAGTCCGGCATCGACGGCGACCTGACCGTCTATCTCCAGGTCACCCGCGGCGCTGCCGCCAGCCGGGGCCACGCCTTCCCGGCCGGCGTCACCCCGTCGGTCTTCGGCATGGTCGGCCCGCTGAAGCGCCCGCCGGCTTCCTGGCGCGACCAGGGGGTCGCCGCCATCACCATTCCCGACATCCGCTGGAGCCGCTGCGACCTGAAGACGGTGGCGCTGCTCGGCAGCGTGCTGGCGCAGCAGGCGGCGACCGATGCCGGCGTGGTCGATGCGCTGCAACTGCGCGACGGGATGGTGACCGAGGGGGCCGCCACCAACATCTTCGTGGTCAAGGACGGCGTCATCGCCACCCCGATCAACGACAACCGCATCCTGGAAGGCATCACCCGCATTGTCATCCTGCGGCTGGCCGCCGGGGCCGGCCTGCGGTTGGAGGAGCGCGACATCCCTGCGGCTGAGCTTGAGACGGCCGACGAGATCTGGATCGCCAGCACCACCAAGGAGGTCACCCCCGTCACCAGCCTGAACGGCAAGCCGGTCGGCACCGGCGCGCCGGGCATGGTGTGGCGCCGCATGTTCGCGTTGTTCGCCGAGAGGCTTGGGCGATGAGCGTTGCCGCTGCCGCAAAGTCGGTCGACACCGCGACGGCGCTGTTGTCGGTGGAGGGGCTGAGCGTCGCCTTCGACGGCGAGCATGGTCCCGTGCGTGTGGTCGACGACGTCAGCTTCACCGTGGCACCGGGCGAAACGGTCGCCATCGTCGGCGAGTCCGGCAGCGGCAAGTCGGTGACCTCGCTGTCGCTGATGCGGCTGGTCGATTATGCCGGCGGCCGCATCGTCGGCGGGCGCATCCGCTTCAAGGGGCGTGACGGGCGCGAGCGCGACCTCGCCAGCCCGCCGGCGGAGTCGCTGACCGACATGCGCGGCAACGACATCGCCATGGTCTTCCAGGAGCCGATGACGTCGCTGAACCCGGTCTTCACCATCGGCGACCAGATCGCCGAGGCGGTGATGCTGCACCAGGGTCTCGACCGCAAGGCGGCGCGGGCGGAGGCGCTGCGCATGCTGGAGAAGGTGCGGATTCCCGAACCGGCGCGGCTGCTCGACCGCCACCCGCACCAGCTGTCGGGCGGCATGCGCCAGCGCGTGATGATCGCCATGGCGCTGTCCTGCAAACCGTCGCTGCTGATCGCCGACGAGCCGACCACGGCGTTGGACGTGACCATCCAGGCGCAGATCCTGCGGCTGATCCGCCTGCTGCAGGACGAGATGGGGATGGGCGTCATCTTCATCACCCACGACATGGGCGTGGTGGCGGAGGTGGCCGACCGTGTCGTCGTGATGTGGCGCGGCCGCAAGGTGGAGGAGGGCACGGTCGAGCGCATCTTCCAGGCGCCGCAGCACCCCTACACCAAGGCGCTGCTGTCCGCCGTGCCGAAGCTGGGCGCCTTGCGCGGCCAGGACCTGCCGGTGCGCTTCCCGCTGCTGGTGGTCGATGAGGCCAAGGCGGAGGCCGCACCCCCGGCCCCGCCGCCGGTGCAGGACACGGTGAGCGCCGCCGACGCGCCGCTCCTGGAGGTGCGCGACCTCACCACCCGCTTCGACGTGCGCAAGGGCATCTTCGGATCGCTGAAGGCCCGCGTCCATGCGGTGGAGAAGGTCAGCTTCGCCGTCCGTCCGGGCGAGACATTGGCGCTGGTCGGCGAGTCCGGCTGCGGCAAGTCGACCACCGGCCGCACCATCATGGGGCTTCAGTCCGCCACCTCCGGCAGCATCCGCTTCGACGGCCTCGACACCGCGACCTTGGATTCCAACGGTCAGGCGAAGCTTAAGGAGAAGATCCAGTACATCTTCCAGGATCCCTTCGCCTCGCTGAACCCACGCATGACCGTCGGCTTCAGCATCGCCGAGCCGATGCTGGTCCATGATTACGTCCCCACCTCCAGGCCCGGCGTGTCGCGCCGCCGTGCCATCGAGGAGCGGGTGGCCGAACTGCTGACCCAGGTGGGCCTCAAGCCGGAGCACGCTCGCCGCTACCCGCACGAGTTCTCCGGCGGACAGCGCCAGCGCATCTGCATCGCCCGCGCGATCGCCTGCGACCCCAAGCTGATCATCGCCGACGAGGCGGTGGCGGCGCTCGACGTGTCGATCCAGGCGCAGATCGTCAATCTGCTGATGGAGCTGCAGGCCAAGCGCGGCCTGTCCTACCTGTTCATCAGCCACGACATGGCGGTGGTGGAGCGGGTCAGCCACCGCGTCGCCGTCATGTATCTCGGCCAGATCGTCGAACTCGGCCCCCGCCGCGCCGTGTTCGAGAATCCGCAGCATCCCTACACCCGCCGCCTGATGGCGGCCGTTCCGATCGCCGATCCCAGCCGCCGCACCCGCGACCTGCGGCTGCTGACCGGCGAGATCCCGAGCCCGATCCGCAACATCGGCGACGAGCCGACGGTGCAGCCGCTGGTGCCGGTCGGCGACGACCATTTCGTCGCGCGCCACGCCGTCGGCGGCGACTTCTGAATCAAGAAAAGGGAGACATCACGTGACGCGTTTCGCTCTTCCCCTGCTGGCCGGCCTGCTCGCCGGCACCGCGCTGGCCGGTCCGGCCTTCGCCGCCAAGAATCTGGTGGTCGGCATCCCCGACAACATCACCACGCTGGATCCGGCCGACATCAACGACACCCTGTCGCAGTCGGCCAGCCGCACGATGATGCAGGGCCTGTTCGGCTTCGACAAGGAGATGAAGCTGGTCCCGCTGCTGGCGGAAAGCTTCACGGTCAACGACACGGCCACCGAATACACCTACCGCCTGCGCAAGGGCGTCACTTTCCATGACGGCTCGCCCTTCAACGCCCAGGCGGTGAAGACCAACTTCGACCGCCTGTCGAACCCGGCCAACCGGCTGAAGCGCCAGAGCCTGCTGGCGATGCTGGCCGAGACCGTGGTGGTCGACGACTACACCGTCACGCTGAAGCTGTCGCAGCCCTTCGGCGCGCTGAACAACAACCTGGCCCATCCCGGCGCCATGATCCACAGCCCGAAGGCGCTGGAGACCTTCGGCAAGGAGATCGGCCGCCACCCCGTCGGCACCGGCCCCTACAAGTTCGTCAGCTGGGAAGCGGACACTCTCAAGGTCGAGAAGAACGCCAACTACTGGAAGCCCGGCCTGCCGAAGGTCGACAGCGTGACGCTGAAGAGCGTGCCGGAGAACGGCAGCCGCATCGCCATGCTGCAGACCAACGAGGCGCAGTTCATCTATCCGCTGCCGCCGGAAATGGTGAAGATGGTGGAAGCCAACCAGGCGCTGGAGATCATCGACGCCCCGTCGATCATCGCCCGCTATGTGGCGATGAACACCATGAAGAAGCCGTTCAACGACCCGCGCGTCCGTCAGGCGCTGAACTATGCCATCGACAAGAACGCCTGGATGAAGGTGGTCTATCGCGGCTATGCCGGCCCGCTGGATTCGCCGATCCCGTCCAAGCTGGGCTTCCACGTCACCCAGCCGAACCAGTACACCTACGACCTCGCCAAGGCGAAGGCGCTGCTGGCCGAAGCGGGCTATCCGAACGGCTTCGAGGCCGAGATGTTCGGCCGCAACAGCACCAACTTCATCCGCGGCATGCAGTTCGTCCAGCAGCAGCTGTCGCAGATCGGCGTCAAGCTGACCGTCACCCCGCTGGAATCCGGCGTCGAGACCGCCCGCGTCTGGGGCGTCGAGAAGCCGGAGGATGCGACGGTGCAGATGCAGTATGGCGGCTGGTCGGCCTCGACCGGCGATGCCGATTGGGGCCTGCGCCCGCTGCTGTGGGGCAAGGGCTTCCCGCCGAAGTTCTTCAACGTCGCCTACTATAAGAACGACACGGTCGACGCCGCCATCGAGACCGGCATCGGCACCGCCGACACCGCCAAGCGCGCCGAGGCCTATCGCGTCGCCCAGGAGCAGATTTGGAAGGACGCGCCGTGGATCTTCCTCGGCGTCGAGAACCTGCTGGCCGGCAAGTCGAAGAAGCTGACCGGCTTCTACTACGTCGCCGACGGCGGACTGCAGATGGAAGAGGCCGATCTGCAGTGATGTGAGTGAGGCGCCCGTCCTCACCGCGGCGGGCGCCGCACTGCCCCCTTCCCCAACTCTCCCCCGCTTTGCGGGGGAGGGAGTTAAGCGCGAGAGCGGCGGAGTTCCCTCTCCTGCCGAAGGCGGGGGAGGGTTAGGGAGGGGGCATAGTCTGCCCTCGAGAATCCCCCGCCCACCCAGGCCCTCCACCAGGACCTCTGCCCCATGCTGAAATATCTCGTCGGCCGTGTCGCCGGCATCCTGCCGGTTCTGCTGGTGATCTCCGTCTTCGTCTTCGGATTCGTGCATCTGCTGCCGGGCGATCCGGCGCGGCTGGTTGCCGGTCCGGATGCGACCCAGCAGGACGTCGAGCTGGTGCGCCAGGATCTCGGCCTCGACCAGCCGCTGTGGGTGCAGTACGGACGCTTCCTCGGCAATGCGGTGCAGGGCGAGTTCGGGCGCTCGATGAAGACCAAGCGGCCGGTGTCGCAGGAGATCGGCGAACGCTTCCTGCCCACGCTCTACCTGACCCTCGCCGCCATGGCGTGGGCGACGCTGGCCGGGCTGCTGATCGGCGTGGCGTCGGCGACCAAGCGCGGGCGCTGGCAGGACCATGCCGGCATGATCGTCGCGGTGTCGGGCATCGCCTTCCCGTCCTTCTGGCTCGGCCTGCTGATGATCGACCTGTTCTCGGTCAAGCTCGGCTGGCTGCCGACCAGCGGCTATGGCACCTGGCAGCATTTCGTCATGCCGTCGCTGACGCTCGGCCTCGGCGTCGCGGCGGTGATGGCGCGCTTCACCCGCTCCGCCTTCATCGAGATCGCGCGCGAGGATTACGTCCGCACCGCGCGGGCCAAGGGCGTCCCGGCGCGGCTGGTGGTGTGGAAGCACACGCTGCGCAACGCCCTGATCCCGATCATCACCATGGTCGGCCTGCAGTTCGGCTTCCTGCTCGGCGGGTCCATCGTGGTCGAGACGGTGTTCTCCTGGCCGGGGCTGGGCCGGCTGCTGGTGGATAGCGTCAATTATCGCGACTACACCGTCATCCAGGCGGAGATCCTGCTGTTCTCGCTGGAGTTCATCATCATCAACCTGCTGGTCGATGTGCTGTACGCCTTCGCCAATCCCGAGATTCGCTACTCATGACCACGACAGACGCAACCGGCGTGGCCGCCGGCCAAAATACGGGCCACGAAGCCGTCCGTTCGCCGCTGCGCGAGTTCTGGCGCAAGTTCCGGCGCAACCGCACCGCCATGGCGGCCGGCATCTGTCTGCTGGCGCTGGCTTTGGCTGCCGCTGCCGCCCCCTGGATCGCGCCGTTCGATCCGGCGGCCTTCGATTACGACCGCATTTTGGAAGGCCCGTCGGCCGACCATTGGGCCGGTACGGACGCCTATGGCCGCGACATCCTGAGCCGCATCCTGTGGGGTGCGCGCATCTCGCTGTCGGTCGGGCTGCTGTCGGTGATGCTGGGCGGGGTGGCCGGCGTGGCGCTGGGGCTGATCGCCGGCTTCCGCGGCGGCTGGATCGACAGCCTGATCATGCGCGTCTGCGACGTTCTGCTGGCCTTTCCCGGCATCCTGCTGGCCATCGGCATCGTCGCCATCCTGGGGCCGGGCATCGAGAACGTCATCTATGCGGTGGCGATCTTCAGCGTGCCGGTCTTCGCCCGTCTGGTGCGCGGCAGCACCCTGTCGCTGAAGCGCGCGGTTTATGTCGACGCCGCCCGCGCCATCGGCGTGCGCGACCGGCTGCTGATGGTCCGCCACATCCTGCCCGGCACGCTGCCGAGCGTGATCGTCTATGTGTCCATGCGCATCGGCACCTCGATCCTGACGGCGGCGAGCCTCAGCTTCATCGGTCTCGGCGCCCAGCCGCCCAGCCCGGAATGGGGCGCCATGCTGGCCGACGGGCGCAGCTACATCGGCGTCGCCAGCCACGTCACCTTCTATCCCGGCCTCGCCATCTTCCTGACGGTGCTGGCCTTCAACCTGCTCGGCGACGGATTGCGCGATGCCCTCGACCCGAAGCTCCGTTGATGCCGCGCGCCGCGCGCGGGCCTTCGATCTCGCCTGCGGCCGGCTGACGCCGGGGCCGCGCAACGCCATCACCGATGTGCCGGGCGTGCGCGTCGGCCATTGCACGCTCGACGACGGCGCCATCCAGACCGGCGTCACCGCCATCCTGCCCCATGCCGGCAACCTCTACCGCGACAAGCCCGTCGCCGCGGCGGAGGTGCTGAACGGCTTCGGCAAGAGCGTCGGCCTGATGCAGGTGGAGGAGTTGGGGGCGCTGGAAACGCCGATCCTGCTGACCAATACCCTGTCGGTCGGCACCGCGTCGACCGCCCTGGTCCGCCACGCCATCGCCGCCAACCCCGACATCGGCCGCACCACCGCCACGGTCAATCCGGTGGTGATGGAGTGCAACGACGGTCCGCTGAACGACATCCAGGCGCTGGCGGTGACCGAAGCCCACGCCGCCGCCGCCCTGGCCGTGGCACTGTCCCAAGTGGACGGGGCCGAGGTCGCGGTCGGGTCGGTCGGAGCCGGGCGCGGCATGTCCTGCTTCGGTTTCAAGGGCGGCATCGGCACGTCCTCGCGCCGCCTCAAGCTGGACGGCAGGCGCCATCATCTGGGCGTGCTTGTGCTGGCGAATTTCGGCCGGCCGGGGGAGCTGCGCCTGCCGGACGGCCGCCGCATCGCTCCGCCGGCCAGGGACGATGCGCCGGAAAAGGGCTCCGTCATCGTCATCGCCGCCACCGACGTGCCGCTCGACCACCGCCAGCTGCGCCGGGTGATCCGCCGCGCCGGGGTCGGGCTGGCGCGGGTGGGATCCTTCTGGGGTCATGGCAGCGGCGACATCGCGCTGGGCTTCACCACCGCCAACCGCATCGACCATGACGAGCGGGCCGATCTCGTGCCCCTGCGCATGCTGAACGAGCGCCGCATCGACGCCCTGTTCGAGGCGATGGCCGACGCGACGCAGGAAGCGGTGCTCGACGCGCTGGCCGCCGCCACGCCGGTGGTGGGGCGCGACGGCGCCACCCGGCCCTGCCTTTCCGATACGCTCACCTCCGGGAGCACTCCGTGAAGATCTACATCTCCGCCGACATCGAAGGGGTGGCCGGCGTCGTCTCCCAGCAGCAGGTGACGCCGGGCAACGCCGAGTACGAGCGCGCCCGCCGCCTGATGACCGCTGAGGTCAACGCCGCCATCGAAGGCGCGCTGGAGGGCGGGGCGAGCGAAATCCTGGTCAACGACAGCCATGGCCCGATGGTCAACCTGCTGCCGGACGAGCTGCACCCGGCCGCCGAGCTGATCCTCGGCCGGCCCAAACCCATCGGCATGTTCGCCGGGCTGGAGCCGGACGCGGCGGGCGTGATGTGCATCGGCTTCCACACCTCGGCCCGGCAATTCGGCATCCTCGCCCACACCACCAACAGCTTCGACTTCGGCCGCGTCCGGGTGAACGGGTTGGAGCTGGGGGAGGCCGGCAATTACGGCGCCTATGCCGGGGAGATCGGCGTGCCGGTGATCCTGCTGAGCGGCGACGACCGCTTCGCCGCCGAGATGGCGCCGCTGTTCCCGGAGTCCGAACAGGTGGTGGTCAAGCAGGCGCTCGGCCAGCGCGCCGCCCGCTCCGTGGCGCCGTCGGTCGCCCGCGACCGCATCCGCGAGGCCGCCACCCGCGCCGTCCGCCGCGCGTCCAGCATCCCGCCCTTTTGCGTCCCGCCACAGGCCGACGGCGCGCCCTACCGGCTGGAGATCGAGATGAACAGCCCGGCACTGGCCGATCTGGCGTCGCTGATCCCGGTGTCCGAACGCCTGGACCCAGTCACCATCTGCCTGCCGGCCGCCAGCATGGCCGCCGCGCTCGGCTGGATCAACACCCTGTCCGCCATGTCGGCCACCCTGCGCTGAGACCCGCCCCCATGACCCTTTCGCACCCGCAGCCCTTCGCCCTGGCCATCCATGGCGGTGCCGGCACCATCAAGCGCAGCGCCCTGACCCCGGCGCTGACCGAGGGCTACCATGCCGGCCTGCGCCGGGCGCTCGCCGCCGGGCACGAGGTGCTGGCCGACGGCGGCAGCGCGCTCGATGCAGTGACGGCCGCCGTGATGGCTCTGGAGGACGAGCCGCTGTTCAACGCCGGCCGCGGCGCCGTCTTCACCGCCGAGGGCAAGCAGGAGATGGACGCCGCCATCATGGACGGCCGCGACCGCGCCGCCGGTGCGGTGGCGGGCCTGTTCGGCCCGCGCAACCCCATCCTGGCCGCCCGCGCGGTGATGGAGCACAGCGAACATGTCCTGCTGATCGGGAAAGGCGCGCTGGATCTCTGCCGTCGCCAGGGGCTGCCGATGGAGGAGGCCCCCTATTTCTTCACCCAGCCGCGATGGGACGCCCTGCAGGCCGAGCTTGAGCGGCGCCGCTCCGGCGCCCCGGATGACGGAGACGAGCAGCGCCGCCACGGCACCGTCGGCGCCGTCGCCCGCGATCGCGACGGCAACCTCGCCGCCGCCACCTCCACCGGCGGCATGACCGCCAAGGCCAAGGGCCGCGTCGGCGACAGCCCGGTGATCGGCGCCGGCACCTTCGCCGACAACATCACCTGCGCCGTCTCCGCCACCGGCCATGGCGAGCATTTCATCCGCCGCTGCGCCGCCCACGAGATCGACGCCCGCATGCGCTGGGCCGGCCAGACCCTGGAGCGCGCCGCTGGCGACGTGGTGGACGAACTGGGCGTGATCGGCGGTTCCGGCGGCCTGATCGCCATCGACCGCGACGGCCGGGTGGCTCTGCCCTTCAACTGCTCCGGCATGTACCGCGGCGCCATCGGGCCGGAGGGGCTGGCGATGACCGCGATCCACCGCGAGGAGTTCCGCATCGGCTGACCCTCCGACGGGGCACCCCGGCGGGCGCCGCTGCCCCTCTCCCCCGCTGGACAGGCGGGGGACGGTTTGCAACGGTGGCGCCGGCGGTGCAACGCCCTGAACGGAGGATGACGGCATGCGTGCGATGGTGATTTCGCGGTTCGGCGGTCCCGACGTGTTCGAACTGCAGGACCGGCCGCGCCCGGTGGCGGGGCCGGGCGAGCTGCTGGTCCGGGTGGTGGCGTCGGGGACCAACCCGGTGGACGCCAAGATCCGGCAGGCCGGCGGCTGGGCCGGCATCCCCTTCCCGGCGGTGCTGGGCTATGACGTGTCGGGCGTGGTGGAGGAGGTCGGCCCCGGCGTGACCGGCTTCAAGGCTGGCGACGAGGTGTTCTACACGCCGGAGATCTTCGGCAACCCCAACGGCAGCTATGCCGAATACACCGTCGCCTCCGCGTCCATCGTCGCGCACAAGCCGCCAAGCCTCTCCCATGTCGAGGCGGCGGGCATTCCGCTGGCCGGCGGCACGGCGTGGGAGGCCATCGTGCGGCGTCTGGCGGTGCGGCCGGGCGAGACGGTGCTGATCCATGGCGGGGCCGGCGGTGTCGGCAGCTTCGCCATCCAGTTCGCCAAGGCGGCCGGCGCCCGCGTGCTCGCCACCGCCAGCAAGGCGAACCACGAGGCGATGCGCGACCTCGGCGCCGATGTGACGCTCGACTACCGCGACACCGACGTGGTGGACCGGATCCTGCGCGAGGCGGGCGGGGCGGGGGTGGACGCCGCCTTCGACACCGCCGGCGGCAATGTGCCGCTGAGCACGCAGGTCACGCGTCCCTTCGGCCGCATCGCCACCATCCTGCCGCCGACCGGCGACCTGAATGCGCTCTATGTGAAGAACCAGACCCTGTACGGCACCTTCCTGACCCGCGAGGGTGCGCGCCTGCGCGAGATGGCGCCGCTGTTCGTGCGCGGGCAGGCCAAGGTGATCGTCGATGCCGTCCTGCCGCTGGAAGAGGTCGGCAAGGCGCACGAACGGCTCGATTCCGGCCACGGCCGCGGTAAGATCATCCTCCAACTGGGTGCCTGACGCCCAGGCGAGGCTCTTGAGGGACGGTCGTGGAGTATATCTGGCTTATTGGGCTGCACGTCGCCGCGGTGACGGTGTGGATCGCGGGGATGTCCGTCGCCGCCATCCTGATCAGCGCCCTGGATTCCACGACCGCTGCCGAGGAGGGACCGGCCCGCATCCTGCGCGCGGCATCGCGCTGGGACCGCCGCGTGACCTCCCCGGCGATGGGGCTCGCCTGGATTCTTGGCCTGACGCTGGTGCTGTGGGGCGGCTGGGGCCTGGAGCCGTGGCTGGTGACCAAGGTCGCCATCGTCGTCGCCCTGTCCGCCCTGCACGGCAAGCTCGCCGCCGGGCTGCGCCGGCTGGGCGAACCGGTTCCCGCGTCGGGGGTCCGCCCGGTCTCGCCGCTGCTGCGCTTCTCCCCGCTGCTGGTGATCGCCGGGGTCATCGTCATCGTGACGCTGGTGGTGGTGAAGCCCTATTGAGCCGAAGCCCGACGGACCGGCCACGGCCGCGCTTGGTCAGTCATCGGCAGGGAGCAGATGGGGGTTCCAGACAACCTCCCACAGATGTCCGTCCGGATCCCGGAAATATCCGGCATAGCCGCCATAGAACGTATCCTGCGCGGTCTTGATGATCTCGGCGCCGGCGCGTTCTGCGGCCTCCATCACCGCGCCCACCTCGCTCTTGCGCGTGACATTGTGCCCGATGGTGACGGCGGTGGAACTGATGGGAGTTTTGGCCAGGCCGGTGTCGTGGCAGATGTCGTCCTGCGCCCAGATCGCCAGCTTCAGCCCGCCCGAAAGATCGAAGAAGGCGACCGTGCCATGCTCGAACTCGCGGCCGATGATGCCGTCGGTGGGGAGGCCGAGGCCATCACGATAGAAGGCAAGCGCCCGGTCGAGGTCGGCGACGCCCAGCGTCAGAACGGAAATTCTCGGCTTCATGTCCATACCCCTGCTATCGGCGCCTGCATCATGCACGCACCCTGATAGTCTTGGGCCGTTACCCTGGGTAACGGAAGGACCCGCACGGCGGGGGCCGGGCCAACCGTCCCGAACCTAACCTGTTTCAGACCGTCCAACGCTATCCTCCGGGCCAGGGACGGTCAAGGCCGGTGCCTTTCGCCGCAATCGCCGGAGCTATCGCCATGGTGACATGTATGGTGGTAAAACCGGGTAAGCAGCACGCGGCCCCAGGCCGGGGAGTCGGTTTCAGCGCGAAAGGACAAGCCATGGTCGTCGCCAAGAACACGATCTGCCTGTGGTTCGACAAGGACGCCGAGCCCGCCGCCCGCTTCTACGCCGAGACCTTCCCCGACAGCGCCGTGCACGCCGTCCACCGCGCTCCCGCCGACTACCCGTCCGGCAAGGCGGGCGACGTTCTGACGGTCGAGTTCACCGTCGCCGGCATCCCCTGCCTCGGTCTTAACGGCGGCCCGACCTTCACGCACAGCGAGGCCTTCTCCTTCCAGATCGCCACCGACGACCAGGAGGAGACCGACCGCTATTGGACCGCCATCGTCGGCAACGGCGGCCAGGAGAGCGCCTGCGGCTGGTGCAAGGACCGCTGGGGGATCTCCTGGCAGATCACGCCCCGCGTGCTGACGGATGCGCTGGCGGCGGGCGGAGACGAGGCCAAGCGGGCGTTCGAGGCGATGATGGGAATGACGAAGATCGACGTGGCGGCGATAGAAGCGGCGCGGAGGGGGTAGGGGAGTTGGGGGGAATGTGGTGGAGGTGTGTCGGCTGGTGACCCGAAGCGGATGTTGGATGCCTCGGCATTGCCAAGTGAGTTCTCATCAGTTCCACTGCGCCTCCTAGCGGAGAGCGGCGCGGACTGGGATCGCCGCCAGCAGGTCGCGGAACCACCGCTGTGCCGGATGGACGTCATTGCGGCGGTGCCAGGACATGACGAAGGGGATTGACGGCAGTTCCAGCGGAGCTGGCATGATGCACAACCGCTCCGCATGGCCCGACGCGGCAACCACGCCTTCCATCAATGTGGCGACCATATCCGATTGGGCCACAAGGACCGGAGCGGCGTACAGGTGCGGCAGCGTCAACGCCAGCCGGCGCTTCAAGCCCCGCTTGGCCAACGCCGCATCGACCACCCCATAGTGGTCATTCTCCGGCGACACCAGAAGGTGCGAGTGCTCAAGAAAAGTCTCGAGCCTGAGTGGCGGGCGCAGGGTCGGGTGGTCCTTGCGAACGACGCAGACGAAATGCTCCTCGAACAATGGTCGGCTGAGAATCCTGATGGCTGGAGTCGATGGCACGCCCACCGTCAGATCGACCTCACCCGCGTCCAGCATGCCGATGGCGTCGTCCCGCGCAACGAAATTGCGGATGCGCAACGTGATGCCGGGAGCCTGTTCGCGCAACACCTCAAGCAATGTCGGCAGCAGGGCGAAGGTTGGGTGTTCCGACAGGCCAAGGCTGAAGCTGGCCGTCGTGGTCGATGGTTCGAAGGTCTGTGTGAACTCCAGCGCCCGTTGGATTTCTGCAAGGGCATGGGTGATCGGCTCTGCCAAGTCGAGCGCCAGCGGCGTCGGCTGCAGCCCGTTCGGTCCGCGGACGAACAGTTCGTCTTTCAGCAGCCCGCGCAAACGTGCCAAGGCAGCGCTCATCGCTGGTTGGGTGCGGCCGATGCGCGTCCCGGCCCGCGTTACACTGCGTTCGGCCATGAGGGCGTCGAACGCGACGAGCAGATTCAGGTCGATGCCATGCAAATCCATAGCATGGATGATGCCACATATCCAAGATCGATTTCAAACATGAATTGGCGTCGGGTAACGTCCCCTCATCGCGCTGCAGAGAGGAGAAGTTACGATGGCACCGACGACCGACATGCTGGACGAAACCGGCCTCACACCGACGGAACGGCGCGCAATCGAGACGCTCTACCGCGCCTTCAGCGAAGGCAACCCTGACCTTCTCGACGAAGCCGTGACCGTGGATTGGCAGGACATCCCACTCAATCCTGGCCAGCAGCCGGGGCGCGAGGGGATGAAGCCGCTGATCCGCTCATTCCGCGCCGCATTCCCGGATACGACCATCGAGATCCTGGAGATCATCGGCGCACCCGGGCGTGCCGCCGTGCGCGCCGAGATCACCGGAACGCACAGCGGCGACTGGTTCGGGATCGCTCCGACCGGCAGGTCCTTTCGGATTGCGATCCACGAATTTCACCGGATCTCCAACGGCAAACTGACCCATACATGGCACCTCGAAGACTGGTTCGGCTGGATGAACCAGATCGGAGCCCGTCCTGTCCTGATGCAGGATAATGCCTGATGAAAGCCGTCCGACTGTCCGCTGCTGGCGCAAAACAGCCTCTCACCCCACCCCCACATCATCCCGAATGCACGCCACCGAATGCCCCGGCGCCACCTCGCGCAGCGCCCGGGCCTCCGGCTCCGCACAAGCCGGCAGCGCGAAGGGGCAGCGTGTCCGGAAGACGCAGCCGGACGGCGGGTTCATCGGGCTCGGCACGTCGCCGTCCAGCAGCATGCGGGTCTTCGGCGCGTCGGGGTCCGGGTCGGGGGCGGCGGACAGCAGGGCCATGGTGTAGGGGTGGCGCGGGCGTTCGTAGAGGGAATCGCTCGGCGCGATCTCCATCAGGCGGCCGAGATACATCACCGCAACCCGGTCGCTGATGTAGCGCACCACCGCCAGATCATGGGCGATGAACAGCACCGCCAGCCCCAGCTCGCGCTGCAGATCGCCCAGCAAATTGACCACCTGCGCCTGCACCGAGACGTCGAGCGCCGACACCGGCTCGTCCGCGACGATGAAGTCGGGTTCCACCGCCAGGGCGCGGGCGATGCCGATGCGCTGGCGCTGGCCGCCGGAGAATTCGTGCGGGAAGCGGTCCAGGGCGTCGGCGGTCAGGCCGACCTTCTCCAGCAGCGCGGCCACACGGTCGCGGCGGTCGGCGCGGGTGCCGATGCCGTGGATCGTCAGAGCCTCGCCGATCACGTCGCGCACGCGCTGGCGCGGGTCGAGGCTGGCATAGGGGTCCTGGAAGACGATCTGCATGCGGCGGCGCTGCGCCCGCATCTCCGCCGTGCCCAGGCCGGTGATTTCCTGCCCGTTGAAGCGGATGGAGCCGCCGGTCGGCTCGATCAGCCGCAGGATGCTGCGCCCGGCGGTGGTCTTGCCCGATCCGGATTCGCCGACCAGCCCCAGCACCTCGCCGCGGTTCAGGTCGAAGGACAGGTCGTCCACCGCCTTCACCCAGCCGACCGGCCGTTGCAGCAGCCCGCCGCGCACCGGGAAGCGCTTCTCCAGATTGCGGACGCTCAGCAGGGGCTGTTCGGTAACGGTATCGATGCTCATTGCACGTCTCTCCAGCGGCGGCAGCGGGCTGAATGGTCGGGGCCGACCGGCTCCAGAACGGGTTCGGCGGCGAGGCAGGCCGGTTCGGCCAGCGCGCAGCGTGGGGCGAAGGTGCAGCCGGCCGGGCGGTTCACTGGGCTCGGCACGCTGCCGGGGATCGCGTAGAGCCGGCCGCCGTCGCCGCGGCGCTGGCCCAGATGCGGCATGCAGGCCAGCAGCCCGCGGGTGTAGGGGTGCCTGGGCGATTTCAGCAGGGAGCGGACATCGCCTTCCTCGACGATGCGGCCGGAATACATCACCACCACCCGGTGCGCCACTTCCGCCACCACGCCCAGATTGTGGGTGATGAACAGGATCGAGGTGCCGGTTTCCTCCTGCAGCCGCCGCATCAGGTCGAGGATCTGCGCCTGGATGGTCACGTCCAGTGCCGTGGTCGGCTCGTCGGCGATCAGCAGGGTGGGGCGGCAGGCCAGCGCCATGGCGATCATCACGCGCTGGCGCATGCCGCCCGACATCTGGTGCGGATACTCGTCCAGCCGCCGCTCCGCCGCCGGGATGCCGACCTTCTTCAGCATGGCCAGCGCCTCCGCCCGCGCCGCCCGGCGGTCGAGGCCCTGGTGGTAGCGCAGCGCCTCGCCGATCTGGTCGCCGACGGTGTAGACCGGGTTCAGTGAGGTCATCGGCTCCTGGAAGATCATGCCGATCTCGTTGCCGCGGACGCTGCGCATGGCGCGCTCGCTGAGGCGGGCGAGGTCGCGCACCTGGCCGTCGCGACCGCGGAACAGGATCTCGCCGCCGGCGATGATGCCCGGCGGCGACGGGATCAGCCGCATCGCCGACAGGCTGGTCACCGACTTGCCGCTGCCGGATTCGCCGACGACGGCCAGCGTTTCGTTGCGGCGCACGGCGAAGGAGACGCCGTCCACCGCCTTCGATACGCCGGGATCGGCGGTGAAGTGGGTTTGCAGGTTGCGGATGTCGAGCGTGATGTCAGCGTCCATGACGGAATCCCGGAACTGGAGGTCAGCGGGTGCAGCCGCGCGCCGGCACCGGCCAGTCGCCGACGACCTCGCCGTTGCGGCTGACCGCCATGCGGTCGTGCAGGTTGGTCACCACGCAGACATGGTTGGGCAGGATCATCACGCGGTCGCCGATCTCCGGCTTCGCCTCGCTCTTGCTGAGATCGACCACCGCATGCTCCTCGTTGACGCGGACGATCACCGCGTCGGGGTAGTCGAGGATCAGGCCGAAACCCTCGCCGACCGACGGGGCGACGCGGTCGCTCGACAGGGTCTTGCTGCCGCAATCCAGTACGGCGCGGTCGGGGGTCGGGCGGCTGACCACGGTGGCGTGGACATGCACGGCGCACTCGTCCAGCGTCGCCACCCCGGCGCCGACGGTGGCGCGGTCGTGATAGATGTAGGTGCCGACGCGCAGCTCGGTCACGCCGGGAAGCTCGTGGGTGTCCCAGCAGCCGGGGGTGCCGCCGACCGACACCGTTTCCATCGCGATGCCGGCGCCGTCCAGCAGGGCACGGGTCTCGGCGACGAAGGGCACGGTGCGGGGGCCGCGCGGGTAGGTCATCAGGCCACGGAAGCGGGTCAGCCCGTTGCCGGCGGCGCGGCGGGCCAGTGTCAGCACCTCGTCCGGGGTCTGCACGCCGCAGCGGCCATCGCCGCTGTCGAACTCCACGAGGATGCCGATCTCGACGCCGGCCTCCGCCGCTGCGGCGGCCACGGTGTCGAGCGCCACGGCATTGTCGAGCGCGACCGTCAGCCTGGTCTTGCCGGCGAGCTCCGCCAGCGGCTTCACCTTGGCGGCGCCGACGATGGGATAGGTCAGCAGGATGTCGGTGCAGCCGGCCTCGGCCATCACCAGCGCCTCGCCGATCTTCTGGCAGGTGATGCCGACGGCGCCCAGCTCGATCTGGCGCAGCGCGAATTGGGGAAGCTTGTGGGTCTTGATGTGCGGGCGCAGCGCCAACCCGTGCCGGTCGCAATAGGCCTGCATCTTGGACAGGTTGTGTTCGACCCGGTCGAGGTCGATGACGGGGACGGGGGTGTCGAGATCGTCGACGCGCATGGGACCGCTCCGGAACGCGAAAGTAGGGAAGGGGCCGATCCCCCGGAAACCCGGACGGGATCGGCCGTGTACTCACGATGTTACGCCGTCGGAAGGACCGCGATGCAGTCGATTTCGACCTGGATGTTGTTCAGCTGGCAGCCGATGGTGGTGCGGGCCGGCGGCTCGGTCGGGAAGAACTCCGAATAGAGCGCGTTGTATTCCTGGAAGCGGCCGAGGTCGCTGAGGTAGCTGTTGACCTTCACCACATGGGCGAGGTCGGTGCCGGCGGCCTTCAGGATGATCTCCAGGTTGCGCAGGGTCTGGCGCACCTCGCCGGCGAAATCCTCGGGCAGCGCGCCGGTCTCCGGATGGTGCGGCCCCTGGCCCGACACATAGACGAAGCCGTTCGCGACGATGGCGTGGCTGTACTGGCCGGCGGGCTTCGCACCCTTTTCGGCGAAGATCGGCTTGCGGTTGGTCATTCGGTCCTCACAGGTTGAAATATCAGGCGCGGGCCAGGGCCTTGCCCGGACGCGCGCCGGTGTGCCCGCCGTCACGCAGGACGAACTGTCCGGCGACGAGCACGTCGGTGATGCCGTGGGGCGGGCGCGTCGGATCCTGGAAGGTCGCGCGGTCCGCCACGTCGGCGGTGAACAGGGTCAGGTCGGCCACCATGCCCGGCCGGATCAGCCCACGGTCGGACAGGCCGAAACGTTGCGCCGGGACGGCGGTCATGTGGCGCACGGCATCCTCCAGCCCCAGCCGCCCCTCGCCCTTGATGGCGCGGGCGAGATAGCGCGGGAAGCTGCCGAAGGCGCGGGGGTGCGGCTTGCCGGTCTCGCGCGGCAGCCCGTCCGATCCCAGCATGTGCAGGGGGTGCGACAGCGCGGTGTCCAGATCGGCTTCGGCCAGCTGGAACATGACGATGTTGGTGCGGCCGCGGTCGATGGCGATCAGCCGGACCAGCGTGTCGAAGGGCTGCTCCCACCGCGTCTCCGCGATTTCCGCCAGCGACATTCCCTCCAGATCGCGCAGATCCTCCGCCGAGACGCCGCCGATGCGGACATTCTCCCAGCCGATCAGGCGGATCTTGGATTCCCAGCCGGCGTCAAGCGGCGCCTCGCCATCCTCCACCGCGCGGCGCAGCGCCGCCAGCCCGTCCGCATCGGCCATGCGTGCCAGCAAAGCCTCCACCCCGCCCGCCAGCGCCGACGGCGGCAGCAGTTGCAGGATGGTGCTGGAACCGGCCGGGTAAGGGTACATGTCGAAGCTGACGTCGGTGCCGCCCTTGCGCGCGATCTCCAGCCGCTCCACCGCCCGCGGCAGGCTGCCCCAGTATGGCTTTCCGGCGGCTTGCAGGTGGGAGAGCAGACCGCTCGCCCCGCCGGCCTTCAGCAGATCGAGGAACTCGTCCACCGAGGCGATCAGTCCGCCCTCGTAGGAGCGGACATGGGCGGTCAGCAGCGCGCCATGGTCAGCCACCACCTCCGCCAGCCGCACCAGTTCGGCGCGGTCGGCCCAGGCGCTGGGCGGATAGACGAGGCCGAGCGACAGGCCATGCGCGCCCTGGCGAAGCTGGTCCGCCAGCAGGGCGGCCATCGCCTCGCGCTCCCCGGCGGTGGCGGCGCGGTTCTGCCAGCCCATGACGGCGAGGCGCAGGGCCGCGTGTCCGACCAGCGAGACGAGGTTGATCGCGGTGCCGCGCCCGTCGAGCGCCGTACGGTAGCCGGCGAAATCGGTGAAGGTCTCCTGATCGGAAACCGTGCCCAGCAGGTTGCCGAAGTGCTCGCGGAGCGGGCCCGCGCTGGCCGGGCTCTGCGGGTAGAGCCCGAAGGAGCAGTTGCCGACCACGACGGTGGTGACGCCCTGCGCCACCTTTTCCGGCCGGCCGGGCTGGCGCAGCTGGATCAGGTCGTCGTGGCAATGGGCGTCGATGAAGCCGGGGGCGAGGAAGCGGCCCTGCGCCTCCAGCGGTTCGGCTTCGGCTGCGTCCAGCATCGGGCCGACGGCGGCGATGCGTCCGCGCTCCACCAGCACATCCGCCGGGAACCAGGGGGCGCCGGTGCCGTCGATGACGCGGGCACCCTTGATGAGGAGGGAAGCGCTCATCTCATTTCGCCTTCTGAAGCCGGGGGTCGAGCGCGTCGCGCAGCCCGTCGCCGACGATCTGGAGCGACAACACGGTCAGGACGATGGCGCAGCCGGGGAACAGGATCAGCCAGTCGGCCTGCTGGAAATACTGCTGGGCGCCGGCGATCATGTTGCCCCAGGTCGGGGTGGTCGGCGGCACGCCGACGCCGAGGAAGGACAGCGCCGCTTCCGTCAGGATGGCGTAGGCGAAGATGAAGGTGGCCTGCACCAGGATCGGCGAGATCAGGTTGGGCAGGATGTGCAGGAAGACGATGCGCGGGGTGGAGGCGCCGAGCGCCGTCGCCGCCTCGATGAAGGGCATCTCGCGCACCACCAGGCAGGCGGCGCGCACCACGCGGGCGACGCGGGGCGTGTAGACGATGCCGAGCGCCAGCACGACATTGTAGAGCGACGGGCCCAGCGCCGCCATGAAGGCGATGGCGAGCAGGATGTCGGGGAAGGCCATCAGCGCGTCGGTCAGCCGCATCAGCACGCCGTCCAGCGGCCGGATATAGCCGGCCGCCAAGCCCAGCAGCGTGCCGAGCAGCGTTGCCACCACCACGACCAGCAGCCCGACCAGCAGCGACAGCCGGGCGCCCAGCATCACGCGGGACAGCACGTCGCGCCCATACTCGTCGGTGCCGAACCAGTGGGCGGCCGACGGCGCCTTCAGACGGCCGAGAATGTCCATCTTCATCGGGTTGAAGGGAGTGATCCACGGCGCCAGCAGTGCCACCGCCAGGATCGCTGCCATGATCAGGAAGGACAGCACCACCAGCCGGCGGCGGAACAGCTGGCGCAGCAGCAGGGCGGCCGGCGAGCGGCTGCGATGAGGTTTGGCCGGGGAGGGGCGGGGAACGGCGCCGTGACCGGCGGGGACGCTTGCCATGGAAACCCTCCCTCTCAATAACGGACCCGCGGATCGACCACGGCATAGAGCAGGTCGACCGTCAGGTTGATCAGCACATAGATGGCGGACACCACCAGCAGGGCGCCCTGGATCACCGGATAGTCGCGGCGCAGCACGGCCGAGACGATCAGGTTGCCGACGCCGGGCAGGCCGAACACGGTCTCCGTCACGATGGCGCCGGCGATCATCACCGCGGTGGTCAGGCCGATCACCGTCAGGATCGGGATCATCGCGTTGCGCAGCGCATGCTTCAGCACAACGACCAGCGGCGGCAGACCCTTGGCCCGCGCGGTGCGGACGTAATCGTTGCTCATCACGTCCAGCATGCTGGTGCGGGTGAAGCGCAGGATCAGCGCCGAGTTCGGAATGCCGAGCGCGATGGCCGGCAGCACCAGATGGCGCATCCGCTCCATCAGGTCGGCTTCGGGCGGGCCGTAGCCGGCGACCGGGAACCAGGCATGGTCGACCGCCAGATACTTGATCAGCGTCAGCCCGATCCAGAAGCTGGGAATGCTCGCCGCCAGCATGGCCAGCCCGACCGCGGTCTGGTCGATCAGCCCGCCGCGCTTGGCCGCCGACAGGATGCCGATGGGCACGCCGATCAGCATGGCGATCCCCACCGACATCATGGTCAGCAGCGCCGTCAGCTCCGACCGTTCGGCCAGCGCCTGCGCCACCGGGCGGTTCAGGAAGATGGACTCGCCAAGGTCGAAGCGGACGATCTGCCCGAGATAGAGCAGGAACTGCGTCAGCAGCGGCTCGTCGAGCCCCAGCCGGCCGCGCAGCGCCGCGATGTCGTCCGGCGTGGCGGAAGAACCCAGCATGACGGCGGCGGGATCGCCCGGCACCACGCGGGCGATCACGAAGACCACCATGGCGACGAGCAGCATGACGACCATCATGCCGACGATCCGGCGGACGATGTAAACGAGCATGGTTGCGGTCCCGGACCGAGGTGGAATTTGAGCCCTCTCCCGCGGCGGGAGAGGGAGTTATCAGCCCCCTCAGCCCTTCAGTTCGGTGTTCCAGAAGAAGGGCCAGGGCGTCGGCGTGTAGCCGGTCAGCTTGTCGCTGCTGGCGGCGAGGTTGTAGAACTCGCCGACCTTCACGCTCGGCACCTCGCTGTAGAACAGCGTCTGCAACGCCACCCACTTCGTCTTGCGGGCCGCCGGGTCCATCTCGCGGTTGAAGGCGGCCAGCGCCTCGCGCTTGGCCGGGCTGTCCCACCAGCCGGGATAGCTGGGGTTCAGCACGGTGATCAGCGACGGTTCCGGCACGAAGGTGTGGTAGGTGAAGAAGGCGTCCCACCCCTTGTCGTCGCCGCGGCGCTGCAGCAGGGTCGCCCAGTCCAGCACCTGCAGGTCGACCTTGAAGCCGGCCATTTCGAGCTGGGCCTGCGCCACCATGCTCATCTTGTACAGGAACTCGTACTGCACAGAGGTCATGATGCGGATCGGCTCGCCCTTGTAGCCGGCGGCCTTCAGCAGGTCCGCCGCCTTGCCGGCCGCATGGTCGGCATAGGGCTTGGCGCTGGCCGCGTCGAAATAGGGCGTGCCCTGGGCGTAGATCGAGCCCTCCGCCTGGACGAAGGCGGGATCGCCGAGGCCCGCCAGCAGCATGTCGTTCGGCTCCAGCGCCGCCAGGACCGCCTGACGCACCTTCTGGTTCGCCATCACGCCGGTCTTGGTGTTCATGATCATCAGCGGGAAGCCGAAGGGCTTGACGATCACCGGGTTGACGCCGGCGGCACCCTTGATGCGCGGCAGGGTTTCAGCCGGCAGGCTGTCGGCGAACTGGTACTGGCCGGCCAGCACGCCCGAAACACGGGTGGCGGCGTTCGGCACGGGGACGAAGCGGACCTCGCCGATGACGGCCTTGCGGCTGCCGGCATAACCGCTGGGCGTGCCGGCGGGCGAGGCATAGCCGTCGTGGCGCACCAGCCGGATATACTGGTCGGGCTTGTGCTCCAGCAGCTTGTAGGGGCCGGTGCCGATCAGCGACTTCAAGGCGCCCGGCCCGTCGATGACCGATTTCGGCACGATGGCGGCGGCGCCGTTGTTCATCGCCAGCAGCGCCGTCAGCGGCGCGAAGGGCTCCTTCAGCGCGATGACGACGGCGTCCGCACCCTTGGCGGCGATGCTCTCCACCAGCGGGGCGACGGTCTTGCCGCGCGGCGAGGCCTTGGTCCAATGGTCGAGCGAGGCGACCACGTCGTCGGCCGTGACGGTGCTGCCGTCATGGAAGGTGACGCCGCTGCGCAGCGGGATGGTGTAGGTCCTGCCGTCCGCCGACACCTGCGGCAGGGCCGACGCAACCAGCGGGGCCAGCTTCCAGTCGCCGTCGAAGGTGAACAGCGTCTCGAACATGTGCTGGGTGATGATGCTGACGAGGTCGGACGTGGTGCCGACCGGGTCCAGCGTCGGCGGCTCGCCGATGGTGGCGACGGTGACGACCGAGGCGCCGCCCTGCTGGGCCTGCGCCGGCGCGGTCCAGGTTCCCAGGATTCCAGAGGAAAGCCCGCCGGCGGCCAGCGTCGTGCCGAGGGCGGTGTTGAACAGACGTCGCGTGATCCCTGTCATTTCTGCCTCCCCGACCGTTTGTCCGAAATATCGGACATCGGTCTTGTATTCCAGACAAGCGAACGGTATATCGGACAAACATCGCTGGCAAGCCGAAAATCCGCGTGCTAATCGGTGGTGGAAAGAGCGGGAGCGCGGATCAGATGAAGGGCGATGGAGTGGCGGGAAAACCGGTGGCGGAGAAGCAGGTGGAAGAGAAGTCGACGGGCCGTGCCCGCGGCATCGACCGCGTCATCGCTCTAATGGAGCATCTGCACAGCCGGCGCGCCCCGACACGCATCGCCGACATCGCGCGCGACACCGGCACCCCGCGCTCCACCATGTACGAACTGGTCAACACGCTGGTGGAGGCGCGCTGGCTTGAACTGCGCGACGGCGACGGCACGGTCTATTTCGGGCCGGCGATGCATTACTACGGCAGCGATTACCTCGACAGCGTCGACCTGATCCGCAAGGCGCGGGTGGAGGTCGCCCACATCGCCGAGACGGTGGGGGAGACGGCGCAGTTCTGCACGCTGGAAGGCGACAAGTATCTGGTCGTGCTGAATGAACCCGGCCGGCGCATGTTCCGCATCAGCTCCGAGATCGGGATCAAGGTGCCGATCCCCTGGACGGCGTCCGGCCGGTTGCTGGTCGACCATCTGGGCGCCGACGAAATCCTGCGCTTCATCCCCTCGGAGGATTTCGTCCTTCCCGACGGCCGCCGCATCGCCGAGGACGAGTTCCTGGAGGACATCCGCCGCGCCCGTACCCTGGGCTATGTCCGCACCACCGCACTGGTCGACCGTTTCACCACCTGCCTTGCCGCCCCGGTCCGCGATCCGGCCGGCCGCTGCATCGCCACCATCTGCTTCGTCGTCCCGGCCGACACGACGGAAGAGGCGCAGCAGGCGATGATCGACACGCTGAAGGCCAGTGCCGAGCGGCTGTCGCCGGGACGCTGACGGCGGTTGCGCCAATTCGGCGCATCGGCCGTTGCCATTGACACAAGTCGCCCCACATGTCTTTAATCTGAACAGACGGCAGCCAGTAATAGCGCTGCGAAACCCCCCATAGAGCCCTGTAGAGCGCTGCGAACGGTGCGGAGACCACAAGAAGAACTCCGTATGACGTCTTTCGCAGCGCTATGCTGCAATGCGAAATGACGAGTACAGGGATGTGATGTCTCCGCTTTTGCGGCGGCGCGATTGTGCCAATATCTTCCTCGACAGGCCGCTGCATCGGCCGCCGGAATTCCAAACCGACATTGAAGGAAGATCGTCATGACCTCGTATCAAGCCGAATTCGCCGCCGCCAACGCCGAATATGCCGCCAAGTTCGCCGTCGTCCGCTTCGTCATCGGCGCCCTGCTGTTCGCCGCGGTCGCCGGCATCGCCAACATGAACACGCCCGCCGTCCTGGCCGCCGACGAAGTCCGCGCCGCTGCCGCCCTGGAAATGGTGCGGACCATGCCGGTGACGGTTGCCGACGCCGCCAACTGATGTGGCCGGAGGAGCGGGTTTCCTTCGACCGCTCCTCCGTTTCGTGATCTTGCAGGCCAACTCCTGTTTCCTGGGAAGTCCCCGGCAATCCAGGAGGAACCGATGCCCCGCAAGCCTGAAGGCTCCGACGACAGTGACGACCGCAAGTCCGGTCAGGACCAGGTGCCGAAACCTCCCTCCCGCGCGGAGGTCGAGGAGATCAGCCGCTCCCAGGACTATCTGACCGACGACTGGACCGGCGAGGGCGGCAAGCCGGACGAGGACCGCCAGCCCGGCTGAGGCCGCCGGCTTTACCCCCCATAGACAACCATTCTGCAATTCTGCCGATCGGGCTGGAAGCCGGAGGGATCCGAAGGCTTGCCGGCCCGCATCCATATGTCCGAACCCGATAGCGAAAGCCGGCGGATGACCCATTCGGGATTCCACCGGATTACATCCGTCGCCCTCAGGCTTAAGCCATCGGAGAGGTGGACGAATCACGGAACTTGCGGTCCGTCCCTCCTGTCGAAGGAAGTCCCCTTCCCCAGACCGGAGAGACCGGGATGCGCCACTCCCTCCTCGCCCTGCTGTTCGCGACCGTCCTGGCTCCCGCCGGCGCAAGCGCCCAGGCAGGCGGTCAGGAAACCGGTGCCGACATCGGTGCTCTCATCAATTCCGGCTTTCAGGCCGACCGGCCGGTCTGCCGGCCCGGCGACGACGGCTGCACCCGCTTTGTCGGAGATTCCAAGGGGGGAGTGCCGAAGCGGGGCGGGGCGAAGCAGCCGGTGGTCATCGGCTCCTCGGTCTACATGCTGACCCCCTGGCAGGCGGAGCGCGAGCGCCGCTGCCTTGCGCTGGCCGGCTGGGCCGA
Source organism: Alphaproteobacteria bacterium (assembly GCA_046570145.1). GTDB lineage: Bacteria > Pseudomonadota > Alphaproteobacteria > Azospirillales > Azospirillaceae > Azospirillum. Next base: position 1,926 of record JBKHVJ010000327.1, on the reverse strand, counting down.
GGCGCGGGGCGAGGGGGCCGACGCCATGGCCGCCGTCATGTGGGTGGTCGCCAACCGGGCGGCGTCGGCGTCGCAGCCGTCGCTGCCCTGCCGGGTCGTCGTCGCCGCCGGCCAGTTCGAACCCTTCTCCCCGCCCCAGCAGGTTGAGCCGCAGAAGCGCCGCAAGCCGACCAAGTCGGCGAAATCCCGCACGAAGCAGGCGGAGCCGCAGCAGGTGGCGGAAGATCCCCGCGTCGCCAACCGGGCGGAGGCCCGGCGAATCCTGGCGGACATCCGCCGTCAGGCGCAGGTGATCCGGGCGGGCGGCATGCCGTCCTGGCCGAAGCTGCGGCTCGCCCCCGACCAGGAGGCGCTGCGGCTGGCCCGCGGGCTCGCCTGGAGCCTGAACGACGACGAGATGCCCGATCCGACCGCGCGCGCTTCGCTGTTCTACAGCCCGCCCACCCAGGCGGCGCTCGGACGGCAGAAGCCGGACTGGGCGCAGGCGCGGCTGCGCACCGCCTCCATCGGCGACCATTCCTTCTACCGCTACCCGCCCGCCCCGGCCGAGCGCACGGCCCCGGCCGAAACCCAGGTGGCGGAGGTCGGCGAGTGAGGCGTCCGGCTACTCCCGCCGCTCCCCCAGCCGCATCTGCATCCGCGCCAGTTCCGGGGCATTGCGCGCCTCCATCTTCTCCAGCACGCGGGCGCGGTGGGTCTCCACCGTACGGATGCCGATGGAGAGCCGGTGGGCGATGGTCTTGTTCGGCAGTCCCTCGGCCACCAGTTCCATCACCTCCAACTCGCGCGGGCTGAGCAGGGCGAGACGGCGGCGGATCTCCCCGGCCTCCACGTCGGCGCGCCGGGCGGCGAGGTCGCGTTCGAAGGCCTCCTGCACCCGTTCGATCAGCAGATCCTCGTCGAAGGGCTTCTGCAGGAAATCCACCGCTCCGGCGCGGAAGGCGCGGACGGCGGCGGTCACGTCGCCATGGCCGGTGATGATGATGACGGGCAGGGTCAGGCCGCGGCGGATCATCTCCTGCTGCAGGTCCAGCCCGTCCATGCCCGGCATGCGGATGTCGAGGATGGCGCAGCCGGGCTGGTCCGGCGACGCCGTCTCCAGGAACTCCGCGGCCGAGGCGCAGCAGCGGACCGACAACCCGGCCAGATCAAGGTGAAGCGCCAGGGCGTCGCGCACCGCCTCGTCGTCGTCCACCACGAAGGCGACGGGCTTCTCGGTGGTCATGCGGACTCTCCTTCCGTGTCCTTCGCATGGACGGGAATGGTGAACTGGAACACGGTTCCCCCTTCCGCACCACCCCCGTCCCCATCTCCACTGCCACTACCGCTGCGCACGGTCAGGGTGCCGCCATGGGAATCGACGATGGTGCGCACGATGGACAGGCCCAACCCCATGCCCGTCGGCTTGGTGGTGACGAAGGGTGCGAACAGGTTGCGCTCCACCACCTCGGCCAGTCCGGGGCCGGTGTCGCGCACGCCGATGGCGACGAAGCCGGGCTCGGCGGCGGGGCAGGCGAAGATCACGATGCGGCGCCGGCCCGGCGCCTCCTCCGTCCGGGAGCCGTCGGGCATCATCGCCTCCGCCGCGTTGCGGACGAGGTTCAGGATCGCCTGTTGCAACTGGACCGCGTCGCCGGCGATGGCCGGCAGGGCGGGGGCGACTTCGGCGGCGATCTCCACCGAATGCCGGCTGGCGAGCGGCCCCGCCAGGGTCAGGCAGTCGGCGATCAGCGTGGCGACCGGCAGGGGTGCCCGGTCGCGGGCACCCTTGCGCACGAAGTCACGCAGGCTGCGGATGACGCGGTCGGCGCGCTCCGCCTGGGTGACCGTCTTGTCGAGGATCTCGCTCAGGCGAGGCGACGCCTCTTCCATCCGTGCGATCTTGCGGGCGGCGCGGGCATAGCCCATGGTCGCCGCCAGCGGTTG
>JBKHVJ010000326.1:0-3437 GCA_046570145.1 Alphaproteobacteria bacterium | reverse complement strand
CCCGCGCTCAGGCGCGCGGGGCGTGCTTGTTCAGGATCCGCTGCAGGGTACGGCGGTGCATCTTCAGGCGGCGCGCGGTCTCCGAGACGTTGCGGTCGCATTGCTCGAAGACGCGCTGGATATGCTCCCACCGCACGCGGTCGGCCGACATCGGGTTTTCCGGTGGCTGGGGCAGCGGACGGCCGTCCGCCAGCAGGGCCGACTCGACGGCGTCGGCATCGGCGGGCTTGGGCAGATAGTCGACCGCGCCGGCCTTCACCGCCGCGACGGCGGTGGCGATGTTGCCATAGCCGGTCAGCATGACGACGCGAGCGTCGGGGCGGGCGTCGCGCAGGGCGGACACCACGTCCAGCCCGTTGCCGTCGCCCAGCCGCAGATCGACCACCGCGAAGGCGGGGGCGGATTCCTGCGCCACCTCGATGCCGAGCTGCACGCAATCGACCGCGACGACGTTGAAGCCGCGCTTTTCCATGGCGCGGGCCAGCCGCGTGCGGAAGGGGGCGTCGTCGTCGACGATCAGGAGGCTGCGGGTGACGTCGCCAGTGAATGTCAGTTTGACGGCATCGCCCGACAGCAGGTCATCGGTTGTTTTGAGGGTGTCCACCGTGAAACCTCATTTCTTGGCGTTGATGGTCTTCCAGCGCACGGAAATCCGCGCACCCGTTCCGCCCTGATTGGAGTACCCGCCGGCGGTCGGATCAGCGGGCGGAGTGCCGGCCGGCGGGTTGTTCGTGGGAGAGTTGTTGGCGTAGCGCACCGTCGCGCCGGTCTTCTCCAGCAGCGTCTGCGCGATGAAGATGCCCAGGCCCATATGCCCGCCGCCCGTCTGCCCCTTGGGGCCGGAGCGCTCGCCGCGCACCGACAGGTACGGCTCGCCGATACGGCCCAGCAGATGGGGCGGGAAGCCCGGCCCGTCGTCCATCACGGTGATGGTGACGCCGCGGCCATCCCAGGCGGCGGCGACCGTCACCCTGTGGCGGGCGAACTGGTGGGCGTTCTGGATCAAATTGCCGATGCCGTGGATGATCTCCGGGCTGCGGCGCAGGAAGGGTTCCTCCGCCCCGCCGACCGGGTGCGGTTCCACGACGAAGTCGATGTGGCCAAGGCGATGGGGGGCGGCGGCCGCCTCGATCAGCGTGGTCAGCGGCAGCCGTTCGAACGGGTCGCCGCCGTCGGCCTCGGGCTTGCGCGCCAGATCGGCCAGGATCTCGCGGCAGCGCATCACCTGGCTCTGCAGAAGCTCGACATCCTCGCCATAGGGGCTGTCGGGCGGCAGGTCGCGCGCCAGTTCCTTCGCCACCACGGCGATGGTGCCGAGCGGCGAGCCCAGCTCGTGCGCGGCGGCGGCGGCGAGCGCGCCCAGTGCGCCGAGGCGCTGTTCGCGGGCAAGCGCCACCTGCGAGGCGGCGAGCGCGTCGGCGAAGCGCCGCGCCTCGGCGGCGACGCGGAACACATAGCCGGCGATGAAGACCGACGACACCGACAGCGACAGCCACACGCCGAAGGCATAGAGCGGCGCCATGGAGCGTACCGGCTCCTCCCACGGCAGCGGGAAATGCCAGAGGGCGAGCGCGGTCAGGCAGATCAGGTTCAGCCCGGTCAGCAGCACCGTGCTGTAGCGCGACAGGATGGCGGCACCCACCGTCATCGGCGCCAGCAGCAGGATGGCGAAGGGGTTGCTCAGGCCGCCGGTCAGATAGAGCAGCAGCGTCAGCTGCAGCATGTCGTAGCTGAGATACAGTGCGGCGTCGCGGTCGGCCAGGCGCAGCCGGCCACCCTGCTGCGCCATCGCCACCGCATTCAGCAGGGCCGACGCGCTGATGGCGGCCAGAACCGGCCCCAGCGGCAGCGGAAAGCCCAGGCCCAGGCTGACGAAGCCGACCGCCGCCAGCTGCCCGATCACCGCGACCCAGCGGATCAGGATCAGCGTGCGCAACGTGATGCGGCCGTCGGGCTGCGCCCATTGCGGCGGTACCGGAGCCGAAACCGGGGCGGTCAACACGCTGGCGAGCGTCACCATGATCCATACCCCTGGCCTGCATGCCCATCGCCCGCATGCCCCTGGCGGTTGCGGCGGCTGCCGCCATATTCTGTGCCCATGACCGAGCGAACCATTCCACAGCATCCGCCCGCCATCCGTGTGGTCGGACTGACCAAGCGCTTCCCCACGCCCGGCGGCGGGGAGGTGACGGCTGTCGACGCCATCGACTTCACCGTGCCGCGCGGCAGCGTGACCGGCCTTCTGGGCGGCAACGGTGCCGGCAAGACGACGACCATCTCGATGCTGCTGGGGCTTTTGCTGCCGACGGCCGGGACGGTGGAGATCCTGGGCGTCGACATGGCGCGCCATCGGCATGCCGTGCTTCCGCGCATGAACTTCTCCTCCCCCTACGTCGAACTGCCCCATCGGCTGACGGTGCGGGAGAACCTTACCGTCTATGCCCACCTCTACGGTTTGACATGCGTCAAAAAGCGCGTCCGGGAATTGTCCGAGCATCTTGACCTGACGCGTTTTCTCGATCGCCCGTCCGGCGGGCTGTCGGCCGGGCAAAAAACCCGCGTGGCGCTGGCGAAAGCTCTGCTGAGCGACCCGGAGCTTTTGCTGCTGGACGAGCCGACGGCATCGCTCGACCCCGACACCGCCGACTGGATCCGGACATATCTTGAGCGGTACCGCGCCCGCACCGGCGCCACCATCCTGCTCGCCTCCCACAACATGCTGGAGGTGGAACGCTTATGCGACGGTGTGCTGATGATGCGGCAGGGGCGGATCGTCGACCGCGGCGCCCCGTCCGCCCTGCTCGCCCGCTATGGCCGCCAGACGCTGGAGGAGGTGTTCCTCGACATCGCCCGCGCCTCCGACGGCTCGACGCTCCTGGCCGGGGAGGCCGCCGATGCCGCCGAATGACGCGACCGCTCCCCACCCGATCCCGCGGGCCGACTTCTCGCTGCGCCGGGTCGGCGCCATGGTGCTGCGCTATTGGTATCTGCTGCGCGGGTCCTGGCCGCGCATCCTGGAGCTGGCCTATTGGCCGACCATGCAGATGATCCTGTGGGGCTACATCAACCAGTTCATGGCCTCATCCAGCGGGGGCGGCAGCGGCTGGGTGGCGCAGGGGGCCGGCGTGCTGGTCAGCGCCGTTCTCCTGTGGGACGTGCTGTTCCGCGGCCAGCTCGGGGTGTCCATCTCCTTCCTGGAAGAGATGTGGTCGCGCAACCTGGGCCATCTGTTCGTCAGCCCGTTGCGGCCCGGCGAATGGGTGACGGCGCTGATGACCATGAGCCTGCTGCGCACCCTGATCGGCGTGCTGCCGGCGGCGGCGTTGGCGATCCCCTTCTTCGGCTATTCGGTCTTCGCGCTCGGCCTGCCGCTGGCCGCCTTCTTCGCCAACCTGATCGTGCTGGGTTGGTCGCTGGGGCTGCTGATCGTGGCGCTG
>JBKHVJ010000325.1:0-5786 GCA_046570145.1 Alphaproteobacteria bacterium | reverse complement strand
GTTTCCTGCGCAACCTGTTCTTCCTGGGCGGCGACGGCACGCCGATGCCCGACACCCAGCCGCCGCCGGAAGCCCATACGCGGTGAGGGGGCTACCGGCGCCCCCTAACCCGTGCCTCACCCCACCTTCACCAGCGCATGCCGCTTCTTGCCGGCACTGAGCTTCACGACACCGTCGGCGTTGAGGTCGGCCGTGGTCGCCTTCGCCGTCTCGTCGGCAATCGGCCCGTCGTTCAGCTTGGCGCCGCCCCCCTTGATCAGCCGGCGGGCCTCGCCCTTCGACGCCGCCAGACCGGCCGACACCAGCAGGTCCACCACCGGCAGGCCGGCTTCCAGCTCGGCGCGGGCGACCTCGATGCTGGGCAGGCCTTCGGCCGCGGCCCCTTCCTCGAAGGCGCGGCGCGCGGTCTCGGCGGCCTCAAGCGCGGCCTCCTCGCCATGGGCGAGCTTCGTCACCTCGTTGGCGAGGATCTTCTTGGCCTCGTTGATCCCGGCGCCCTGGAGGCTTTCCAGCCGGGCGACCTCGTCCAGCGGCAGCTCGGTGTAGAGGCGCAGGAAACGGCCGACGTCGGCATCCTCGGTGTTGCGCCAGTACTGCCAGAAATCGTAGCTGCTGAGCTTGTCGGCGGTCAGCCACACCGCACCGGCCGCCGTCTTGCCCATCTTGGCGCCCGACGAGGTGGTCAGCAGCGGCGTGGTCAGGCCGAACAGCTCCGCGCCATCGGTGCGGCGGCCGAGCTCGACGCCGTTGACGATGTTGCCCCACTGGTCCGACCCGCCCATCTGCAAGCTGCAGCCGTAGCGCCGCTTCAGCTCCACGAAGTCGTAGGCCTGGAGGATCATGTAGTTGAATTCCAGGAAGGTCAGCGGCTGCTCGCGGTCCAGCCGCAGCTTGACCGACTCGAAGGACAGCATGCGGTTGATCGTGAAATGCCGGCCGATGTCGCGCAGCAGCGGGATGTATTTCAGCTCGTCCAGCCAGTCGGCGTTGTTCGCCATCACCGCATCGGTCGGCCCGTCCCCGAAGGTCAGATAGCGGCCGAAGATGCGCTTGATGCCCGCCATGTTGCCGGCGATCACCTCGTCGGTCAGCAATTGGCGCGCCTCGTCCTTGCCGGACGGATCGCCGATCTTGGTGGTGCCGCCGCCCATCAGGACGATCGGCTTGTGGCCGGTCTTCTGCAGCCAGCGCAGCATCATGATCGGCAGCAGGCTGCCGACATGCAGGCTGTCGGCGGTGCAGTCGAAGCCGATATAGGCGACGATCGGCCCCTTCTGCGCCCGCTCGTCCAGCGTGGCGAGATCGGTGCACTGGTGGATGAATCCGCGCTCCAGCAGGGTGCGCAGAAACTCCGAGGCGGGGGCCGAGGAGGAGGTCGTCGTCATGGCCGCAATCCGGCTGTCGTTGGAATGAAGGGCGGAGAAATCCCGCGGTCTGTTAGCACGGAACGGCCCCTGCCTCAATGCGGCGGCCCGATTCCGATTGGGGGAACCGGCAAGCGGTTCGGCCAGTTCTCCCGCTCAAGCATCGCTGCGCCGCCGCAAGTCAAAACCCGCAACGCGAACCTGGGAATTGGTCGGAATCCCTCCCAAACGCAATTGACATTGATTCGCAAAACAGGGGACCGGTCCTGATTGTATTTTGGGCATCCGCAAGCAGCCCCAAATGATAGTGACTATCAACTACATCTCTGTTCCAAAAGGAGATTTTTATTGTGCGAGTCCTTCGGTTGTGCCAAGGTGCGACAAATCGTCTATTTCGGAGTTTCCTGCCATGCAAGGCGATCAAGGGGTCCTGGACCGTTTGAACAAGCTGCTCACCGGCGAGTTGAGCGCTGCCGACCAGTATCTGTCCCACGCGCGGTCGATGGAGGACATGGGCCTCAAGGCGATCGCCGAACGCATCTCGCACGAGCGGACTGAGGAGCTGGAGCATGCCGACAAGCTGATCCGCCGCATCCTGTTCCTGGAAGGCACGCCCGACGTCGCCAGCCGCGATCCGCTGCACATCGGCAAGACCGTGCCGGAGATGATGCGGAACGACCTGAACCTCGAATACGAGGTGGTGGCCGCCCTGAAGGAAGCCATCGCCTATTGCGAGCAGGTGAAGGATTACGACACCCGCCGCATCCTGCTGGAACTGCTGGTCGACACGGAAGAAGACCACGCCCACTGGCTGGAACAGCAGCTTGGCCTGATCGACATGCTCGGCCTGCAGAACTATCTGCAGTCGGCCATGGGCGGCTTCCCGAGCTGAATGGAGGACGGACCATGAAGGGCAACAGCGACGTCATCGCCCAGCTGCAGATCGTCCTCAAGGACCAGCTGACGCAGATCAACCAATATTTCCTGCACGCCCGCATGTTGAAGAACTGGGGCGTCAAGGCGCTGGGCAAGTGGGAGTATCACGCCTCCATCGAAGTGATGAAGAGCGCGGACGAGATCATCGAACGCATCCTGTTCATCGAGGCGATCCCCAACCTGCAGGATCTGGGCAAGCTGCACATCGGCGAGGATGTGCCGGAGATCCTGTCCAGCGACCTCGCCGCCGAGCGTGAGGCGCGCGACCGCATCGCCACCGCCATCGCCGTGTGCGAGGAAAAGGCCGACTACGTGTCGCGCGACGAGCTGTCCGAACTGCTGGAAGAGTCGGAAGAGCGCATCGACTATCTGGAAACCCAGCTGAGCCTGATCGACGACATCGGTCTGCCGAACTACATCCAGTCGGCGATGGGCGAGTTCAAGGACTGAGTGGTTTGGGGGGAGGGGGCAACAGCCGCCTCCCCCCTCAAACCCGCCCCAAGATCTCCTCCGCCAGCGCCTGCATCTCCGCCGCCGCCTGGGTCTTGCGCGCGGCCTCCGTCACCGACAGCCCGGTCATCAGCGTGCCGGCATAGGCGGTGCGGTTTCCGACCTGCGCCGTCGCCAACTCCACCGCCGGCGGGGCGACCAGTTCATGCACCTTGGCGATCAGTTCGTCGGCGATGCGGGCGCGCGGCGGCACGCGGTTCAGCACCAGCAGCAGACGGCGCTTTTCCTGCCCCGCCAGATCGATGGTCGGGTGGACCGCCCACAGATCCATCGGGCTCGGCTGCACCGGGGCGATCACCAGCGTCGCGGCGCGGACGGCGATGCGTGCCTCCGTCTGGGCATGGGGCGGGCTGTCGACAACCACAATGTCGTGGCTTCTTGCCAGCTTCTCCACCTCCGCCTGGGTGCGCCAACCGGTGATCTGGACATGGGTGAAGCCGGGCTGCCCGCCGGTGGCCTCGGCGCGGACGGCATGCCAGCGGGTCAGGCTGCCCTGCGGGTCGATGTCGACGGTGGCGACCTTGTAGCCAAGCTGCGCCCAGGCGATGGCGAGATGGGCGGCCAGCGTGGTCTTGCCGGCGCCGCCTTTCTGCTGCGCCACGGTGAAGACCTTGCCCGTCATGCCCGCACCCATCATGTTGTGTTGGTTGATTGCGCACTCCCCTCATAACCTTGGGCATGGCACCGGTGCAACCGCGCGAATTGACACCGGCGTCGCACTGGCTAGAAAGACGCCGTGACCGATCATTCCGCACCCGATACCGGTGAAAAGCGCCCGGCGCTGATCCCGGCCACCCCCACCGGCCTCAATCGTGCGGCCGAACTGCTGCGCGCCGGCCGTCTGGTCGCCTTCCCGACCGAGACGGTCTATGGCCTGGGCGCCGACGCCACCGACGACCGCGCCGTGGCCGCCATCTTCGCCGCCAAGGGCCGGCCGCAGTTCAACCCGCTGATCGTCCATGTCCCCGATCTGGCCGCCGCCCACTCCTGGGGCCTGTTCGACGACCGCGCCCACGATCTGGCGACGCAGTTCTGGCCCGGCCCGCTGACCATGGTCGTGCCGCGCCCGGCCAACTCCGCCCTGTCGCTGCTGGTCAGCGCCGGGTTGGACAGCATCGCCATCCGCGTGCCCAACCACCCGGTGGCCCAGACCATCCTGCGCGCCGCCGGCAAGCCGATCGCCGCCCCCAGCGCCAACCGTTCCGGCGCCGTCAGCCCGACCACGCCGCACCATGTGCTGGAAAGCCTGGGCGACCGGGTGGACGCCATCGTCACCGGCGGCAAATGCATGGTCGGGCTGGAATCCACCGTCATCGACCTGACCGGTCCCGAGGCGGTGCTTCTGCGCCCCGGCGCCGTGCTGCCCGACGAGATGGAGCGGCTGATCGGCCCGGTCCGCCTGTCGGCCGGAGATCCGACCGCGCCGAAGTCGCCCGGCCAGCTGGAAAGCCACTACGCCCCGAATGCGGCGGTGCGCCTGAACGCTTCCTCGGCGGAAGAGGACGAGGCGTTTCTGACCTTCGGTCCCGACCGCTTCGTCTTCGGCGGCACCACCCGCCTGAACCTGAGCCTGGAAGGCGACCTGAACGAGGCCGCGGCCAACCTGTTCTCCCACCTGCGCAGCCTCGACCAGAGCGGGGCCAGGCGCATCGCCGTGATGCCGATCCCGGAGGTGGGGCTCGGACTGGCGATCAACGACCGCCTGCGCCGCGCCGCCGCCCCGCGGAGCTGAACCGCTGCGTTGCAGCAGGTCTGCGCAACAGTTGCATGGAAATGGGGGCGGCTAGATTGTAGAAGTGTCGCGTCTCACTGCGACACCTCCATCTGCCGGACCCCGCGCCATGACCAACATCGCCGCCGCTCTCGACCAGATCCGCGCCATCGTCGGCCCGTCCGGCATCCTCACCGACGCAGCCGACATGGCCCCGTACCTTGCGGAGTGGCGCGGGCGCTTCAAAGGCAACAGCCCGGCGGTGGTCCGCCCGGCCAGCACCGAGGAAGTCGCGGCGGTCGTCAAAATCTGCGCAGAGGCCGGCATCCCCATCGTGCCCCAGGGCGGCAACACCAGCCTCGTCGGCGGCTCGATCCCCTACGAGGAGGGGCGCGAGATCGTTCTCAGCCTGTCGCGCATGAACCGCATCCGCGACATCGACACGCTGAACTACACCATGACGGTGGAGGCCGGCGTGGTGCTGACCAGCATCCAGGACGCCGCAGCCGACGCCGACCGCCTGTTCCCGCTCAGCCTGGGGGCGGAGGGCACGGCGCAGATCGGCGGCCTGATCTCCACCAATGCCGGCGGCATCAACGTCCTGCGCTACGGCAACACCCGTGACCTCGTGCTGGGGCTGGAGGTGGTTCTGGCCGACGGGCGCGTCTGGGACGGCATGCGCCGGCTGCGCAAGAACAACACCGGCTACGACCTGAAGAACCTGTTCATCGGCGCCGAGGGCACGCTGGGCATCGTCACTGCCGCCGTGCTGAAGCTGTTCCCGCGCCCGCGCCAGTCGATCACCGCCTTCGTCGCCGTGCCCAGCCCGGCGGCGGCCATCGAGCTGCTGGCCCGCCTGCGCGCCGCCTCCGGCGACGCCGTGTCGGCCTTCGAGCTGATGTCGCGCCGCTGCCTGGACTTCGCCCTGAAACATGTCGCCGGCACCATCGACCCGCTGTCGGAACCGTCGCCCTGGTACGTCCTGACCGAGTTGACCGCCGGCACCCGGTCCGACGCCTTCCAGGAAACGGTGGAGACCGCGCTGGGCGAAGCGTTCGAGGCCGAACTGGCGACCGACGCCACGCTGGCCCAGTCGGACGCCCAGGCCAAGCAGCTGTGGTTCATCCGCGAGGCCATCGTCGAAGCGCAGAAGTTCGAAGGCGGCTCGATCAAGAACGACGTGTCGATCCCGGTTTCCCGCGTCGCCGAGTTCCTCGAACTGGCCGAAGCGGCGGTGGCGCAGGCCTGCCCCGGCATCCGTCCGA
>JBKHVJ010000324.1:0-13844 GCA_046570145.1 Alphaproteobacteria bacterium | reverse complement strand
GGCCGGCGTTGTTGACCAGCACGTCAACGCCGCCCCAGGCGTCGGCGATCGCGCGGACGAAATCCTGAACCTGCGCGGTGTCGCCGACATCGACGGAACGCGCCAGCACATGGTCGGTCCGGCCGCGCAGATCGTCCGCTGCCGCCTGGATCGCGGTATCGGTGCGGGCGCAGATGGCGACCCGCGCGCCCTCGGCGGCGAAGCCGGTGGCGATGGCCCGCCCGATGCCGCGCGAGGCGCCGGTGACCAGCACGCGTTTGCCGGCAAGATCAATCTTCATCTGTCTTCGGTCCTTCCCCGAAAGGCGGTGCCGGGCCGGAACGGAGGGTTCCCGCCCCCGGCCCGCCCAGCCGGTCAGCGGGCGTTGGAGGCGGCGATGGCTTCCGGCGAGATCTGGTTCTCGGGGATCGGGGCGATGAACTTGAACGGCTCGTTGAAGCCGGTGGACATGCCCTGGAACATGTAGGTTCCCTTGACGAAGTCGAACACCGAATAGCCCGGCGAACCGGGCGCCACCGGGTCGTAGAACTGGAGCGCGTAATTGTAGCCGCCCCGGTACAGGGTACCGCTCTGGTCGTAGGCGTCGAACATCCCGGCTTGATAGGTGTCTTCGTCGATGTAGTAGGTGCGTTTACTGTAGGCGTGGCGGTAGCTGGGCTTCAACGTCGCCTCCACCACCCACATGCGGTGCAGTTCCCACCGCTCGCAGGCGGGGTTCAGGTGACCGGGCTGGATCAACGTGTCGGCCGGGCAGTCGAACGCCGTCTTGTAGGCGTTGTAAGGGACGTACATCTCCTTCTTGCCGACCAGTTTGTAGTCGAAACGGTCCATCGCACCGTTGAACAGAAAGATTTCGTCGTACAGCATCACGCCGCCTAGCGTCGACACCGGCGTATCATAAGCGAATTCAGGCGCAAGACGAACACGACGCTGGCCGACCGTGTAGCTCCAGGCTCGACGGCTCCTCTCCATCGGGTCGAGGTAATCGGTGTAGCCCGTCGCCTCTCCGGCCTTGCGCGCCGGGGCCATCGTGCGAGAGAATAGGATCTGATAGGCGTTGGGGTCCGACCGCTCGTCATTGTAATAGGCGAGTTCGACGTAGGTCTGCACCTCCGACGTCATGAACTTGCTGCCCGAACGGTCCATGACATAGGCCTGCGCACGCTGGGTCATTGGCGGATGATAGGCCAATGACTTGTTCCACATCACCTCGTAGCCGTCCTTCGGGATCGGGAACGGGATGCCGCCCCGGCATTTGACGTCCAATGCCAAGCCATTGTTCAGCGTCTTGCAACTGGTGGCGTTGCGCACCGTCGCCTTCAGCACCGTGTCGGGATAGGCCACCGTGCGTCGGCTCTGGAACACATTCAGAAAATAGTCGGCGTTGTCCTTGATCATCTTGACCGTACCGGCGGACAGCTTGCCGGCGTATTGATCGACGTTCTTGGCATCGATGCGCAGGATCGGCTTGTCGGACGCGAAAGGGTCGGTCCACTTGAAGCTCCCTTTGGCGTAGGAGGCCGGCGCCTTGGTCAATCCGCCAGTGTAGGCGGGGATCGAGCCGTCGGCGTTGCCCGCCTTCGTTGCGCCGAACTCGGTCAGTTCACCGCCGAGCTTGGCGGCCTCCTGGGGCGTGACCGCCGCCAGGGCCGGCGAACCCGCGAGGACCAGGAGCGACGCTCCGGCCAGCCAATGCTTCATCGTCATCACCATTTCTCCCATGTCTTGATTGTTCTGGCGCGGTTGGTGCGTGGCCGCCGGTCCGGCGAGATCGTTGTCCGTCAGCCTTGCTTTCCTCACCCCGCGATGCCCGTTTCATAGCGCCGCCGACCGATCAGTCGGCTCCGGCGGATGCTTCGTCCGAGCGCAACACGGCGGCGCCTTCGGTCTTGGTGGTCTTGGCGGCAGCCGCCCGGCGCGCGGTCTCGTCCCGCTCCTTCTTCCCACGCATCAGGAAATGCGAGAGCGCCGGGATCAGCACCAGCGCCCCGACCATGTTCCACAGGAACATGAAGGTCAGCAGGATGCCCATGTCGGCCTGGAATTTGATCGGCGACAAAGCCCAGACGCCGACCCCGGCGGCCAGAGTCACGCCGATCAGCCCGACCACCCGACCGGTGAAGCGCAACGCCCGGCGGTACGCCTCGGCCAAGGGCAGCCCGGCGCGCTGAAGAGCAATCTGGACGCTCAGCAAATACAGCGCGTAATCGACGCCGATGCCGACGCCGAGCGCCACCACTGGCAACGTCGCCACCTTCACCCCGATGCCCAGCACGACCATCAGCGCCTCGCACAGCACCGAGGTCATCACCAGCGGCACCACCGCCACGACCACCGCCCGCCAGCTGCGGAAGGTGACGAAGCACAGCACCAGCACGGCCGCGTAGACGTAGAGCAGCATGATCCGGTTGGCGTCGTGCACGACGATGTTGGTTACCGCCTCGATGCCGGCGCTGCCGGCCACCGGCAGGAACGATACGCCGTCGCGATTGTGGGTGGCGGCGAAGTCCTCGACCGCCTTGATCGCGCGCTCCAGCGTTTCGGCCTTGTGGTCGGACAGATAGGCGACGACCGGCGTCACCGAGCAGTTGGCGTTGACCGCCGAGGGGTCGACCGCGATTGCGGCGCTCATCGCATTGTCGGTGATGGTCTGGTCGCGGCTGATGGTCGTCCATTTGCCGCCGGCCTCGAACAACGCCGAGGTGATCATCGCCGTCGTTCCCGCCAGCGATTCGACCCGCTGGACGCCCGGCAACTGGGCGAGCTTGCGCTCCAGCCGGCCAATGTCGACCAAGGTCGGGAACATCCGGCAGCCCTCCACCGGCGTCACCACAATGACCGCCAACTGATCGCTGGACAGGTTGTAGTGGGACGTGATGTAGGCGTTGTCTTTGTTGTAGCGGGAATTGGCGCGCAGTTCCGGAGCGCCGGGATCGAGATCGCCGATCTTCAGGTTCAGGCTGACGGCGTAGCCGGCGACGGTCAGCGCCAGCGCGGCCGCCAGCGTGCCTGCCGCCCAGCGCCGGTCGGTGAAGCGCACCAGCCACTCCCAGAACCCCTTGCCGCTGCTTTCATCGACCTTCGAATCCTCGCGCAGGCTGCGCTGGGCGGCAGCGGCGCCGACACCGGAATAGGACAGGATCACCGGCAGCAGCAGCAGGTTGGTCATGATCAGCATGCCGACGCCGAGGCTCGCCATCAGGGCCAGTTCCTTGATAACCGGAATATCGATCACCAGCAGCACCGCGAAGCCGACGACGTCGGCGAGCAGGGCGGTGAACCCGGCCAGGAACAGCCGCCGGAAGGTGAAGCGCGCGGCGACATAGCGGTGCGTGCCCCGCCCGACATCCTGCATGATGCCGTTCATCTTCTGCGCGCCATGCGAAACGCCGATGGCGAAGACCAGGAACGGCACCAGCACCGAGTAAGGGTTCAGCGAATAACCGAGCGCGGTGATCGCCCCCAGTTGCCACACCACCGCGACCATCGAACAGGCCAGCACGACCACCGTGCTGCGGATGCAGCGGTTGTAGAGGAAGATGATAACCGCCGCGATGGCGACCGAGACAGCGAAATAGCCCATCACTTCGGCGACGCCGTCGATCAGATCGCCGATCAGCTTGGCGAAGCCGACGATGTGGACCCGCGTTCCGTCGTTCTGCAGGGCCCGGACCTTGTCCTCCAGCGCGCGCGAGAAGGCGCGGTAGTCGAGCTGCTCGCCGGTCTTCGGGTCGTCGCCGAGCAGCGGCACCACGATCATCGTCGATTTCAGGTCGTTGGCGACCAGCGAACCCATCACGCCAGCGCGCGCCAGGTTCTGGCGCAGCTTGGCGATGCTCTCGGGCGAACCGCTGTAGTCGGCGGGCATCACCGGCCCGCCGTTGATCCCGGTTTCCGTCACCTCGCGCCAGCGGACGATTGGCATCCACAGCGATTTCATCCAGGATCGATCAACGCCCGGCATCAGATAGACGGTGTCGTTGATCCGTTGCAGATCCTTGAGATAGGCCGGGTCAAAGATATCGCCGCGCGTGTTCTCCACCACAATGCGGACCGTATTGCCGAGGTTTGGCAGGTCCGCGCGGTAGGTCTGGTAGTTCCCGATGTAGGGATGCGCGGTAGGGATGACCTTCTCGTAGCTGGCGTTCAGGCGCAGGCCGTAGGCTTGCCACGCGAACAGCGCCGTCACCAGGGCGCACAGCGCGACGAACAGGGCGCGGTTATTGAACACCGCGCGCTCGACCAGATTTCCCGACCGGCGGTCGAACTGGGCCGGATCGCCGATCACCGGCATCGGTGCCATGTCTTGTGCTTGCGCTGCCACAGGCTTTCCTTTGCGAATTTGGTGCGGAGGGCCGATGCCCCGTTCAGGGAGTCGGTGCCGCGACGGCGACCCGCTTCACGCCGGCGTCGGTGCCGATGGCGACCGCTCCGCCGGCGGCGACCGCCAGCGCATAGGACGATCGCCCTAGGGGCGCCCCCGCCGGAGTGATCCTGCCGTCGCGGTCGGCCACCAGAACACCGCCGTTCTGCGCCAGCAGGGCGAAGCGTCCGCCCTCCATCCGGGAGACCGCCACGATGGACGCCGTCGTGCGAGTGTCGAGTCGGGTCCAGGCCCGTCCCCGGTCGCGGCTGAGGAATGCGTTGCCGCGCAGCCCCGCCACCACCAGCGTGTCGCCATCGACCGCCATCGAGAAATACGTGCCCTCATAGGGCGTCGGGACCGCGACGAAGCGCCGCGACGCCCGGTCAAACCGCATCAGAAGACCGAGTTCACCGGCGATGTAGACCTCGCCGTCCGGTCCAGGCGTTCCGCGCACCGCGTAGAGATGGGCGCCACGCGGGTTTTCCGTCCGTTCCATCCAGGGGGTCCAGTGCTCGCCGCCATCTTCAGTGACGAGCAGCAGGTTGAAGGCCCCGATTGCGAAACCCAGCCGGGAATCGGCGAACCACACGTCGAAGAAGGGAAGCGGCGCACCGCTGGCGACGCGCTGTTCCAGCTCCGCGATCCATTGGCGGATCGCCTCGCCGTCCGCTTCCCCGGCCGGAAGCTTGCGGTAGTGGTCGAGCATGGCTTGGTTCAGCGTCCGGACATCGAACTGCCGGGTCCAGCTCCGGCCGGCGTCGCGGCTGCGCATCAACACGCTGTCATGACCGACGATGAACCCATCGGCCTTGGTCGCGAAGGTGATGGCGGTCAGATCGGAGCTGACAGGAGACGGGATTTGCTCCCATCGCGCACCCTGGTCGTCCGACGCCAGGATCGTCCCCTGCGCACCCACCGCGAACAGCCGCTCCGGTCCGCCGGCCACCGCGAAGATTCGTGATGTCAGGCTCGCGACGTCGACCGCCGCCGGAACGTCGAGGGGATCCTGGAAGGCTGCCGACACGGCCGCCTGCGGAAGCATCGCCGCAAGGGTCATGCCGAGCGTCCATGACAAGGCCCGTGCTCGTGCCGATTTCATTCCCAACCTCCACCGTTGCCGGTCCATATCGACGCGCGTCCGCGCACGTTCTCAGAAGGACGTCTTGTAGGTGAGCGACACGTAGCCGCGATCGTTCAACTGCGGGCTTCCGTTGCCGCCAATCAGCGCGTTGTTGGCGTATTTGCCGTCAGCGTGCTGATCGGTGTAGCGCAGGGTCACTTCGTGACGTTGTTGGTAGGTCAGCTTGGCGCCAACCGACCAGGTCAGCACGCCCTCGTTGCCGCCGCCGGCGGTGGGCGCGTTCCCGCGCAGGCCGTAATTGATCGTCATCGGCAGGTCGAGATCGGTGGACGGAAAGACCTGGAGCCATTGCGGCGTGAAGTTCGCCGCGATGCCCACGTAATCGCGCGTCGAACAGCCGTCGGCAGCGCTCAGCCCGACACAGCCGCCATATCCCCTGCCCTTGTATAGGCTGGCATTGTGGGTGACCTCGCCCAGGCGGCTGTAGGCTAGTTCGACGACGAGGTTGCCGGTGTCGTAGACCGGGCTGCTGTCGAGCAGCCAAACAGCGTTGGCCACCGCGTGCCACGTGTTTCCACGCGCACCCTGGTTGTCCACCGCGCTGATCGACGCGCTGTTGAGCGCGGCATTGTGACGGTACGACACCTCCGTACCGATGCTGGCACCGCCCAGGCCGATGGTGTTGAAGCTGAGGCCGATCAGCTTGGTGTCCTTGGCGTAGACGAACCGGTAGCCGGTGGGCAGCGTTTGCGGTCCCCACGGCGTGTAGTCGTCGAACGCTCGGTAATAGGCACCGACCGTCGAATCGATGGATTCGATGTTGTAGCGGGCGTTAACGCCCCAATTGCCGATGTTGTGCGGCTCCAGATCGCCGATCCGGGGAATCGATCGATTCCCGCCGACGGCCAGCCGGTCGCCGAGCAGAAAGTCGGCCGGCGCCAGATAGGTTCCGCCCGCCGGAACGCGGGTCGGATCCCATTCCAGGAAGAACTGGCCGGCGATCGACAGGTTTGGCGACAACTGCGCCTTGGCCGACACTTGGCCGACCGGCAGGAAGACCTCCTTGGTCTCGATACCGGGGCTGGACACTGCCTTGCGACCGTCGAGCGGCGCCTGGGAATAGCTGATGGCATGGGCGCCGAACAACAATCCTTCGCCCCAATAGATGACGTGGCGGCCGATCTTCACATCGACCGGCACCGTCCCGGCATCGACGCGGCCATACACAAAGGCATCCAGCAGTTCGCCCGACGGGCCGCGATAATAACGGCGCACGTCGCTGTTGTAGCGATTGCCGTTGTAACCGCTGACATAGCCGCGCAGGGCCGGATTCGGATTGACGTCGGTGTCATGATAGGCGTTGTCGTACCAGAAGGCCCCCGTCACCCGCAGGCCGTAGCGTTCGCGAAAGGCGACGTCGAACTCCGACAAGATGTCCAGGCGGTTGGTGATGACGTCGCCACGGCCGAACTTGCGATCGGATTCGTCGTAGTTCGGGTTGTTGGCGATGCGGGAATCGATGCCTTCGGCGCGGACACCCAGATTATAGCGGACCGTGTTGTCGAAGCGGATCCGCAGATCAGAGTTGTCGGTGGGAATTTCAAAGGCACTCGCGCTCGCCGCCCCCAGAAGCAGCATGGCAACG
The DNA here is from genome assembly GCA_046570145.1 of Alphaproteobacteria bacterium. Classification (GTDB taxonomy): domain Bacteria; phylum Pseudomonadota; class Alphaproteobacteria; order Azospirillales; family Azospirillaceae; genus Azospirillum. The sequence continues at coordinate 6,752 of JBKHVJ010000324.1, read as the reverse complement.
CCAAGGCCGGCGGCTGTCCGCCCGGCATAGGTGCAGGACCGTTGTGGATGTGTCACGTTCCCCCCGTCGGTTTCGAGTCATTGTTGCTTGTTGACCCAGGTCCCCGGCGTCGTGCGCGCCTCGCGCCTCGCGCCGCTCACGCTTTTGAAATCGTCGGCGTCGATACTGTTGCCAGAGACCTACAATCCGTTCTATCAGCAATGTTGTACAACAGAGGCGAAAACGTTCACAATCTTTTTTTGATGGAAGAATGATATTCTAATTTCAGAATTATCATGTCGTGAAGTCGCATGCCGACGATCCGTCAAGCCGATTGTCAATACCCTTCGCGCGGTGATATCGATGTCGCCGCTCGTCATTCGCTAGGCGCATCGGACATCGGATGCGCCAGCCAGCCACGCGCCGCGTCAGGTCTCAATCCAAAGGGCGATTGCATGCCGGTCATTCGAGGAAAGCGCTGGGACCCGAGACCAGCCGAAACCATTCAGAAGATTCTTGAAACCATCGAACAGATGGTCTTGCGCGAAGGCTCGACGGAACTCTCGGTGCGCGCTGTCTGCGAGGAAGCGGACATCGCGCGCGGCACCTTCTATCGCTATTTCAGTTCGAAGGAGGAACTGCTCGAAGGCTTCAGCCGCCACATGCGCGAGAAATTCGAACGCAAGGTCGGCGAGGTCCTGGAATCCTCAGTCGATCCGTCCGAGCGCTTCGCCGCCTATCTGCGCTGCGTCTGGGTGTATCTGAACGCCGACAACGCCCGCCGCCTGTTCGAGATCGAGCCGGTCTTCTCGGTCAAGGATTTCCGGCAGAACTTCGAACAGTCGATCAAGCGCACCCAGCATGTGTTGGACAGCACCTTCACCGACTGGGAGGCAGCAACCGGCGTGACGCTGGACCGCGACCTGCTGTCGGAGTTGCTGATCCGCTACATGCTGAGCGAACTGATCGTGCCGTCCACCGGCAATTATCAGGACTTCCTGGAACGGACGACACGGATGGTGACCGCGCTCTGGCCCCGCCCCCGATGAGGGATTGATAGGAGGGAATGATGCGCGCCGCCTCGGCGGCGCGCTCAGTTCCGGTGCTCGACGAATTCGAAGATCGCCCCGCCGAACTCGGCCGGATCGACGCGCAGCAGCGGGCCGTCGACCGCGTCGGAATGTTCATCCAGCGTGAAGCGGGTGTCACGCGCCCGCAAATCCTCGGCCTTGGCGTCCAGCCCGGTGACCGACACGCGGATGTGGTAGGGGCCCGGTCCCCAATTGTGCAGGTAGCGGCCGGTTTCGCTGTCCCAGCGGGTCGGCTCGATGATATCGAATGTCGCGCTGTGCGTAAGGGCGAATCCCATTCGGGCGCGACGGTAGCCGCTGGCCGTCAGGGTCTCGACCGGCCCCATCGGTTCCCAATTCAAATTGGCCGACAGACGGCGCAGCGTGTCGTCAAGGTCGCGCACCAGGAAACCCCGATTGACAACCCGCACCATGTCGCCCGGCTTGGGATCGCGCGGCAGCGGCGGCGGCGTCAGAAAGGTGTCGGCCGGCATCTGCAACGGCTCCAGCGGCATCACCTCGATGCACAGCCCGCCATCGACCGATGGTTCGTAGCCGGGACGCTCCGGCGTGCAGCCGACCCAGAGCCGGTCGAAGGGCATTTCCGGAGTGATCTGGGCCAGACGGAAGGGCGCCTTGCGCCGCGCCAGCCGCTCGACCACCGCGCCGAAATCGCGGGCGACGAGCACCGTCGCGTGGGTCTTGATCGGGCGGAACGGCCCTTGGAACTCCTCCAGGCTCTTCAGGAACACCGGGAAGAAGGGGTCACCCTGGTTCGGCCGGTCGAGATGGCCCTGCGGCTCGATTCGTGTAGGCGACACCGCCAACGATTTGTGGACTCGCAGGAAATGGGCGACATAGGGATGGTTGCCGAAGCCTTGGCGCCAGTTCGGATGGCCGTGGACACCTAGCTTGGAGACGATGCGCGCGGCCATGTCGTCCGGGTCGTGGACCATCAGGTCGCCGCTGAGAAGCATTTCAAACATGACCTGTTCCTTGTGCTGTTCGCTGACGGGCGCCCGCCTCAGGGCCGGACAACACGGTTGCGCAGGAGGCCGATGCCCTCGACCTCGAGCTCCACGATGTTACCGGGTTTCAGGAAGCGCAGGTGCTCCAGCCCGCAGCCGTTGCCGACCGTTCCAGACCCGAGGAATTCGCCCGGATGCAGGGTTTCGGAGCGCGAGATGAAGGCGATGAGATCCTCGAAGGTCCAGCGCATGGAGGCGCTGTTGCCGCGACCCCATTCCTCACCGTCGACCCGCGCAATCATCTCCAGCGCGTAGGGGTCGGAAAGCTCGTCGGCCGTCACCAGACACGGCCCCATGGCGCTGCCGGTGTCGAAATCCTTGCTCTTCGCCGGGCCGAGTTGCCCGGCCATTTCGACCGACTGGGTGTCGCGGGCGCTGAAATCGTTGAAGATCGTGTAACCGAAGATGAAGTCACGCGCCTTGTCCTTCGGCACGTCCTTTGCGGCCCTCTTGATGTAGCAGCCGAACTCCAGCTCGAAATCGAGTGCATTGGAATAGGATGGCCACAACACGTCCTGGTCGGTGCCGATGACCGAGAAGCGGTTGCCCTTGTAGTACAGCGGCTGCTGGTCGAACAGCTTCAAAATCCGCTGTTCCAGCGGGCTTTCTCCGGTCTCCATCGGTGCCTGGCCTTTGGCCCGCGCACGAATCTGGCGGGCCGCCGCGTAGCTCTGGCGGATATGGGTTTCGAAGCACATGCAGTCGCGCATCTGCGGCGGCGGTTGCAGCGGCGCCAGCAGCGCCACGGCGGCACGGGGCGTCAACGCGGCGTCGGGGGCCCGCTTCACGATGTCGGCGGCGCGGTCGAACGCGTCGTCGCCGGCTTCGATCAGTGCCAGCAGGCTCAAGAAATCAGCATTGTCCCCGCCGTAAAGGGCGCGGTCGGCGCCAGCGAGGTCGAGGACGAAACGGTCCCCATCTACCAGCGCGCCGGCGCGGGGCTTCATGCCGCTGTGGGTGTAGGTTACCAGACGCATGGGTGCAGCCCCTGTTCGTCGGACATGGTGTCAATGATCGTCTTCAGCGCTTGGCGACCTTGATGTTGGTCTCTTCCAAATCCCAGGTTGCCGGCGTCTTGCCATCGTCGCGCAGTTCATATTTCAGCACGCGCCCCTGCGGGTTCTTCGGCAGCGCGTTGCGGAACTCGATGTAGCGCGGGATGGCGTAATAGGGGATCTTGTCCACGCACCAGTGGAACAACGCCTCTTCGGTCAGCGCCGAGTCTGGTCGGCGGATCGCGGTGACCTTGACGTCGTCCTCGCCCTTGGGCGACGGGACGGCATGCACCGCCACCTCCAGCAGGTCGGGGTGGGCGGAGAAGGCCGCTTCCATCTCGAAGCTGGAGATGTTCTCGCCGCGCCGCCGCAGGTAATCCTTCTTGCGATCGACGAAGTAGAAGAAGCCGTCCGCGTCGAACTTGCCGATGTCGCCGGAATGCAGCCACAGGTTCCGCATGATCTTCAGCGTGTCTTCCGGACGGCGCCAATACCCCATGAACATGATGTTGGGGCGCAGCGGCCTGATGATGACCTCGCCCGGAACGCCGGGCGGCAGTTCGCGGTCCTGGTCATCGACGATGCGGACGTCGAAATCGGGAATGCGGGTGCCCGACGAACCGGGAGCCGCGTAGGCCCCGCCAGGCAGCGACGTCACCACGGAGGCTTCCGTCAGGCCGTACCCATTGCCGCCGACCTGTCGCGCGCCGAAACGCGTGCGCCAGATCTCCTTGACCTCCTCGGTGAAGGGGTTGCCACGCACCGTATGGATCTGGCCGAAACAGGCGCGCATGTCGTCGCTGTCGTCGGCCTGCGCGATCAACTGCCCCATCGACCCCAGGATCGACGCGATGGTGGCGCCCGACCGCCGGATTTCCGGCCAGAAGTTCGACACCGAGAAGCGCGGCGCGATGGCGACCCGCGCGCCGACCAGGATGTTGGAGATGATGCCGACGGAAATCGCGTTCAGATGGAACAGCGGCAGCGGCGTGAAGGTGATGTCCTCGGCCGTCGCCGGCCCCGCCCGCAGTTGGAGACGCGCGAGGTTGCACATGTAATTGTAGCTGAGCATGCAGCCCTTGGACGGGCCGGTGGTGCCGGAGGTGTAGATCAGGCAAGCGAGATCCCCTGGCTCCGGCTTCCGGTCCAAGGGCGTGTCGTCCGTCCCCCGATGGGCGTCGAGCGGCAGCACCGGCTTCGCGCAGGGAACGCCGGAGTCCACGGCTCCGCGTTGCAGGATGAGTTTGACGTCCGGCAGTTCTCCGGCCACCGCCGCGATGCGAGGCAGGTAATCGGGTTCGCACAGGACGATGGCGGCGCCGGCGTCGTGGATCTGGTGGCGCAGGAAGGCGCCGCGCAGCGCCGTGTTGATCGGCACGCTGACGGCGCGGAGCTTGTTGATCGCCAGCCACGCGACGACCGCGTCGATGTTGTTGTCGAGCATGGTGACGACCGTATCACCGTCCCGCACACCCAGCCCGGCCAGCGCGTGCGCGAACCGGGTGCTGAGCCGGTCCACCGCGCCATAGCTGTGCATCTCCCCGCCGAAATCCAGAAGGATACGGTCCGGATGCTTGGCGACGGCGCGGTCGAGAGCGGCGATGACCGTGTCCTGCTCTCCAACGCTCCAGGTTTCGATCGGTCCCATGAGCGGCTTTCGGTCCTTTGAATGGAGGGGCTTTCCAGAGGCGGGCGCGGAGACGCGCGCTGCGCCACGTCCACCCTCATCTCGGTAGGACGAATGGGGGACGGGGGGTGTTCAGTGTCGTCAAGATGCTTGGAATGCCAGCAGTCTGTCAACAGATTTTCTGTATTCGGAATTATCTTCTTATTTCAGAATTTCTTAAGCCCCTGCCCTGCGGTATTCCGCCGCCGCCTCGTATCCGACGCTGGCGCAGTCGGGATAGACGTCGGGTTTCCGCGACGACACGACCGCGCCGGTGATTTCCGGGCGGCCGGAACACAGCACCAGAATGTCGTGAACCAGGGTTTCCTGAAGATGGTAATGCCGGCTCTCGATCAGCGCACGGATGCCGGTCCGCAGAAAGTCGTAGTCGACGGCGGTGACGATGTCGTCGTTGCGGACCTGATGCGCCGGATCGAGGGTGAGGCTCACCGAGATCAAAAGCCTTTGCGGGTTCCGCTTCTCGAACGGGTGGACGCCGATCGACGCCAACAGTTCGAAATCGACCAGGGACAGGGTATGGCGCCGGATCGCGAAGGGTTCCGCCGATGCCATGCGCCGGGTTCCGGGAATTTGGTCCATAGCCTCGTCATCCTTGTCGTCAGTCGGCGAGGAACGCGACGTCCCGGCCGGGATTCGCCAGCGATTGCCCACCGTCGATCACGATGGTCTGGCCGGTCAGCGACGGCGCGCCGAGAATGAAGCGCACGGCCATGGCGATCTGGTCCACCGTGCAGCCACGCCGCATCGGGTTGGCCCGGTGCGCCATCCTGAACTCCTCGGCGGTCTGGCCGCCGCTGACCAACGTGATGCCGGGAGCGATTCCGCACACCCGCAGCCTGGGCGCCAGCGCCAACGCCAAGGTTCCCGTCGCGGCGGACAGCCCGAGCTTGGCGACGCCGTAGGAAAAATAATCCGGGTTCGGCGCCGCGATGCGGTTGTCGAGAATGTTGATGACGCAGCCGTCGTCGCCATCGGCCACGGCGGCGGCGAAACACCGGGTCAGGAAGATCGGGGCGCGCAGATTCACGTCGATGTGGCGGCCCCAACTGTCGGCCGTCATGCGATCCAGCGTGTCGTAGTCGAACAGGGACGCGTTGTTGATGAGCGCCGTCAGGCGCGACCCGCGCCGCGTGGCCGCCTCCCCGGCATCGACGGCCAAGCGCTCGACCTCGTCCAACCGCTCCAGGTCCGCGCACAACACGTCGGCGACACCGCCGCCCTGTTCGATCAGGCGGACGACCGCGTCGGCCTCGGCACGGGACCGCCGGCAGTGGACAAGCACATGCCATCCATCGGCGGCCAGTTGCAGAGACAGTTCCCGGCCGACCCGCAGGGCCCCGCCGGTGATGAGAACGGTGCGCAACGTCACGTCTCGCTTCCTGGAAACGGGCCAACGGCCGCGCGGCGCCGGCTTTCCTGATCGCCCGGAAAAGCCGCCACCGCGCACAGCCCGGAGCGTTATCGGATCAGAGCGCCGACTCCGCAGCGGCGGCCTGGAACATCTTCTGGATGTCCCCCGACGTCACCGGCCCCTTGCCCGACGTCACCGGCTTGGCGCCGCCGAGACCGAGCAGCGGCAGGGTGTTCACATGCTTGGCGCGGGCCTTGAGCGCACCGACCGTGCAGTTCTCGCGCCCCAGGATGGAGAACGGGTCGTAGGAGAACTCCCGCATCGTGTTCAGATGCGTGATCTTGTGGATCGTCTCCTCCGGGAGATGCTTGACGTCGTTCCACAGGATGTCCGCCGATTCCGGCCAGGTGCAGTCGGAATGCGGATAGTCGCATTCCCACGTCACCATGTCCTCGCCGATGTATTTCAGGTTGTCGAGCCCGAAGCGGTCCTCGATGAAGCAGGTGATGATGTGTTTGCGGAAGATGTCGCTCGGCATCTGCCCTTCGAAGTTCGACCCGGTCCAGGCGTTGTGATGGCGGTGGGTGAAGTCGGCGCGTTCGAGCAGGTAGGGGATCCAGCCGATGCCGCCCTCCGACAGGG